>MPMX01000028.1 GCA_002238725.1 Rhodospirillaceae bacterium bin65 | reverse complement strand
GGGAAACCCGGTCTCGGCGCTGGTCTGCGCCCTGATGTTCATGGCGCCGGTCATCCAGCGCATGCTCGGCCGGCCGGCCGACGGCCCGCCGACCGAAACCGCAATCCTGGGCGCGGACCTGGCCGCCAACGACGAGCGGGAGGACTATCTGCGCGCCACCCTGTCGACGGACGACGCCGGCCGGCCGGTCGCTACGCCGTTCGCGAAGCAGGACAGCTCGATGCTCTCGCGCCTGGCGGCGGCCGATGCGCTGATCGTCCGCCCGCCCCACGCGGTCCCGGCGGCGGCCGGCGACAGCGTCGCCATTATTCCGTTGTCGAAAGACCTGCCCGTCATTTGACAATTGTTGCAGCCAGCCAAACATTTTTGCCAAATCTGCATATGTGTCTACGCAGAGCCGGCTTGCGGACTGAACTTGGTCTGGACCCAAACTCAACGACTTTCCTTGGCCCCGTGCAATTAAACCGGGACCAGCATAACACCAAGCAAACATCGAGCGAACAAGACCTTGATCTTTTACCCAAAATATTGCAAAAAGGTATATCCTCGGCAGAAATTTCCGAGACAGCCGGACTACGGCATGCTCATTCGTGGGTGGAACTACACAGCTGGAGGCATAGTTTCTAATGTGGCGAAAACTCCATTCATCTGCTCAACAAAGGTTACTACAGGAAATGTCTGAACTAAGATTTCCCGAGAATTAATTGAACCCAGTTATCAATAACGCAGACGCTGGTGAGTTATAGGCCAATGCTCGATCAATCTTTCTCTGCATCCAACTTCCGAAAAATCTATGATATAGAAAACCGTCTAGGAAATTATTTGGAATCGGACTTATTTCCTGAAATTGAAAAACAAAGTCGACTAATACAAGTAAGCAAGAAAAATTTGAGGCTGCTTAAAAAAGAGAGGGAACTGTATCTTCCTAAGGAGTATGAAGAAAGGAAAGAGAAACTTAAGATTGAAATCGAAGATCTAGAAAATAGAAAAGAGACAATGCTTAAATTTGAGTTGGAAAAAGCTAGCATTGCAGTTGGAATGAAGAATTTTTCTTTCGGCATCACAAAGGTAGATATTGGTACTCCCAAACAGGTATTTGTTGCTGAGCGGAATCCTGCAACATACTTCGCGTTAAAGCAAGTCCAGCATAATATCCGGCGCCTATACAAAGTAAAGCAGGGGAATAGGCATCACATTGTATGTCAACTGAGAGAATTGCTTGGAGATAAACTTCCAAAGTACATCATTAAAACAGACATATCCTCATTTTACGAAAGTATTCCAAGAAGATTGATCTTAAGAAAACTAAATGATGACCCACTTCTTACTCAAACTTCGAAGAGAATAATCAGCCGTGTATTGTTCGAATACGGACAGAAGACCGGCAACGAAACAGGATTACCTCGAGGAATCGGAATTAGTGCCTATCTTGCAGAACTGTACATGCGGGACATTGATCGATCTATACGCAATTTCCCGGGAGTATTGTATTATGCCCGTTACGTTGATGATATGTTCATCATCTACTGCCCACCACCAAATGTCGGTACTTCGCAATTTCGTAGGACCGTAACAGCTGTGTTAAGGGACAGGGGGTTGACCCGTAACAGGGAAAAGACAAAAATTATAACAATAGACTCCGACCGAAATTTTATGGTCGAATATTTGGGATACAGATTTGACATTCAAGGTGGATCAGTTGTTCTGAGAATGACCAAGAAAAAGAAGGAGCGGTACAAACGACGTATTGATCTTTCTATTGATGACTACAACAAACAGTCTCGCAGGTCAGAAAAGCGGGCCCGTAGACTACTCGAAAAAAGAATTCGATTTTTAGCAGGTAATACGAGACTCGTAAATAATAAGAAGAACGTTGTATCCGGAATTTACTTTTCAAATTCTTTACTGAGCGACGCTCGTGACCTAAAGGGATTAGATGCTTATCTACATAATGTTATTAATACTATTCCAAGTAATCGATTAAAACAAAGGTTACTAGCAAATTCTTTTGAACATAGCTTTCAAACCCGAAAGTACTTCAAATTTACTACGCAGGAATTGTCAGATATCGTGGAGGTTTGGAAAAATGTCACTTAGAAAAGTCAGACTTCCTTACAAAAAGGAAAGATGTTTGCTGTCAGATGTCTTGCCGTACGAGATACCCATTTCATTTTCAAATCGCCATTTTTTTCGGTTTGTTCTTCGCCACAAAATCACTGTGGAAAATGATTCTATTTTTTGGCTGAAGAGCACACCTGTGGTGGACAAAATTGTATCTTTGTTATTCGCACTTCCAGACAATCAAAATCGAATTTCCGTCGAAACAAAGTTTATTGGAGAAACACAGCGACATTTTGTGCGGTATCGTCTTGATGATGCTGGTCCCGCAACAAGTCGCTTTCCTAAGCCTGACCGATTCTTGAATCCGTTTGCTTTCAGGGTAAGACATAAAGAAATGGAATTTAGAGAATTGTCTATATCACATCCGAGGAGCCAGCTTTTAGTCGTCGATTTTTATGATCGGTGTAAAGAAACAATTCTGCACTACACTTCGCGCAGCAGTTATACGATCCGTGCCCCAATGAAAGTAGCGAAGGTACAATACTTTAAGGACAGGCTTCATTTTCAACACTTATCAAAGGAACATTCAATCATTGAGCAATCAGGACTAGAGTATGAAACCTTGAGGTCGTTTTTTGTCTATAAAGAATATAGCAATATCCACAAATTCTACGAGTCTTATAGGTATCACCGTGCGGAGAAGAAATTTAATAAACTCATAAAACTCGACATCTCTAAATGTTTTGATAGTATTTACACGCACTCTATCGGTTGGGCTGTAATCGGAAAGGAAGCGCAAAAAGAAAATCTCCAAAAGAGCAAAGGAACATTTCCGGATCGCTTTGACAAGCTGATGCAAAACATGAATTTTGGTGAAACTAATGGTATACTTATAGGACCGGAATTTTCTCGAATATTTGCAGAAATTATACTTCAAGCAGTCGATCAGGAAGTTGAAAGAGAACTGAAGGATAACAATAAGCCATTGCACCACAGAAGAAACTATGAAGCTTTTCGGTATGTTGATGATTATTTTATTTTCTTTAACAACGATGTGGAAAAGACCCGTATTATGGATCAGCTACAGTATAGTCTTAGAAGGTATAAACTCAGCTTGAATGCAGCTAAAGCAATTGAGTACCAAAAGCCTATAATTACAAAGATTACGATGGCTAAGCAGCAAATTTCAAATCTGCTCGAAAAGAAAATTAGATTCCATCGGGAGAAGGCTATAACTGAATCAGACGAGGTCGTGATTAAGGGTCGGATTTTTGTAAATTCGAAATCCCTCATAACAGATTTCAAGACAATTATTTGGACTTGCGGAGTGGAATATCAAGATATGCTTAATTATTCACTCGCAATAGTTGAAATAAAATTTGAAGAGATGATGGTTGACTACCTTGCTGTGTCGGAGGAACGGCGATTAGACACGCAATTTGTAAAATCGATTAGTTACCTTTTTGAATTTGTATTTTTTATATATTCTGTGTCACCAAGGGTGAACACCACTATTCGGCTGTGCAGAATTCTTTTTGCAGTTATTTCGTTTTTGAAATCTGGACACTTCAATGATGAACAGTGTCAACTTATTTTTAAGCAGATTCACGATGACGTGTGTTTTATTTTGAAGAAGACCGAAACAGAAGAGCTAATTCAGGTGGAAACGTTATATCTTTTGTTGGTGCTGTCCGAGCTAGGTCGAGAGTACTGGTTGGAAGAAGGCACGCTCGGAGAATATCTCGGTTTCCACAGAGAGTCTGGTTCTAAGATGGAAAGTCCAGGCGCCCATTTAAACCACTTTTCAATAACGGTTTCATTATTTTATATGAAAGATAAAGTCCGGTACGATAGGCTGCGAGAGCAAATTATGGATATTGCTTTGGATCGAATTAAGATGCGCCGAGAAACTTGCCACAAGGAATCAGAACTAGTCTTTTTGTTGTTTGATTTGATTTCTTGTCCTTACATTTCTCAACAGAAGAAATTTGAAGCCCTTAAGGAATTTGGTGTGACTGATTCCACGACGGCTAGGGAGTTGGTAGATTTTAAGGATGGGGCCGGAAGACCTCAGACTTGGTTTACGAGTTGGAGGGATTTTGATTTCGGAAGGGAACTTGACGCCAAACGCAGCCAAGAGGTATATTAGGGGCACGCGCTTCGTCAGACAGATAATGGCTGTATGCAGCCACACACACATGCGCGGAGATGTATGTGAAGCAAAACCGCATTCATCGCATTTGGGGTGGTGTTGGCGAGCCACCCCAATTTTCTTAAAAGAGCGCGCCAACGGTATTGGTAATTTGATTCGCGCGATACCTGGCGCCAGCGACCTCGATGACCTCGAAGCCCTGTTGGATATGGCGGCGGTGGTCGACCGAAGCGCAATGCTTGGGCAGTACGACGGCCCGCCGACCGAAACCGCAATCCTGGGCGCGGACCTGGCCGCCAACGACGAGCGGGAGGACTATCTGCGCGCCACCCTGTCGACGGACGACGCCGGCCGGCCGGTCGCGACGCCGTTCGCGAAGCAGGACAGCTCGATGCTCTCGCGCCTGGCGGCGGCCGATGCGCTGATCGTCCGCCCGCCCCACGCGGTCCCGGCGGCGGCCGGAGACGATGTCGCCATTATTCCGTTATCGAAAGACCTGGCTGTCATTTGAAGATCGTCTCAAAGAATACTTGACCGGTGCGCCGAACCAAAGTAGAACAACTTTCAGGTTTATATTTTGTTCCCTGACGTCGGGTGGCCAGATTTCAGGGAACCGGCAATCCAGAGAGGTCGAAATGCTTACCCGCAAGCAGCATGAACTGCTCGTCTACATAAACGACTACATCGCGGAGAGCGGCGTATCGCCGAGCTTCGACGAGATGAAGGACGCGCTGAACCTGCGTTCGAAATCCGGCATCCACCGGCTGATCACCGGGCTTGAGGAGCGCGGATTCCTGCGCCGCCTGCCCCACCGGGCGCGGGCGCTGGAAGTGATGCGCATGCCGGAGACCGCCGCGATCGGAACGTCGCCGGGCACGCCGGCGCGCAACAGCAAATTCGCGCCCAGCGTGATCGACGGCGGGCGCAGCGGCATGCTGGCCGGCCGGCCCGTCACGGCAGCGAATGACGCCGCGGCGCTGCCGCTCTACGGCAGGATCGCGGCCGGCACCCCGATCGAAGCGTTGCGCGATACCTCGAATACCGTCGAGGTGCCGCCCAGCATGCTCAGCCGGGGCGAGCATTATGCCCTGGAGGTCGACGGCGATTCGATGGTCGAGGCCGGCATCATGGACGGCGACACGGTCGTCATCCAGCGCTGCGAAAAGGCGGACAACGGCACGATCGTCGTCGCCCTTGTGGACGAAGCCGAGGTAACCCTCAAGCGCCTGCGCCAGCGCGGCAACTCGATCGCGCTGGAACCGGCGAACCAGAAATACGAGACCCGCATCTTCCACCCGGAGCAGGTCCGCATCCAGGGCCGCCTGATCGGCTTGATCCGGCAGTTCTAGAGAGTTGAACGAGCGCAGCAGCCGCAATCTCCGTTCGGTTGCCGGAAATCATATTTTGCCGGATTGCCGGTCCGTCGATACGGCGTGGAACCTGCCTCGAGCGAAGCCGAGGGGTGCCGACTCGGGATGAGAGAAATTGTTTGTGCCGCTTACTCTGAACGACATTCTCCCCTCATTCTGAGTAGCCGCCGGAGGCGGCATATCGAAGAGTTCGTCGGCGAGAAAATTGCGGCCGCGGCTTCGGGTATGGGCAGTTCCCGTCTGATGAATAGCCGCTTTTCGGGCATCGCAGCTGCATGACCGCCATCGTCGACGACACGAGCCCCTTCGGCGCCTACCGCCCGAACGCCCTGCAGCGCCGGCTGTACCGGTTCATGGCGCGGCTCTACGGATTTGGCTGGGCCGGCAAGCGGATATTCGGGCGGCTGCGCTGGCTCGACCGCCGGCTTGCCGGCAGCGACATGGCGGACGTGCAGCGTTTCGGGCTGCGCTGGCGCCTGTACCGCACGGGCAATGTTTCTGACAGCCGGCTGCTGCTCCGGCCCGACAGCTTCGACCCGCTGGAAATGGACTGCCTCCTCCACCGGGCCAACCCGGGATTCGCGTTTGTCGACGTTGGCGCCAATTGCGGATTCTATGCGTTACGGATCGCGGCGGCGGGCAGCCGGGTGGTTGCCGTCGAACCCCATCCGCAAATGCTTCGCCGCCTGCAATTCAATCTTGGGCTGAACCCGGATTGCGCTCTGCGGCTTCTGGACTGCGCGGTCGGCGACCGCCACGATTCGATCCGGATTGCCGAGGACACGCGCAATCTCGGCAGAACCCGCATCGACGACGCCGGCGCCATATCGGCGGAAATGCGCCCGCTGCTGGATATCGTGACGGACGAGGGACTGGAGCGGCTGGGCGCCCTGAAGGTCGATGTCGAAGGCTTCGAGGATCGCGTGCTGGGACCGTTCCTGACCGATGCGCCGGAGACGATGCTGCCCGGTATCGTCATCGCCGAACATACCTGGAGCGCGCAGTGGGCGGACGACTGGCGGCAGATCGCGGACCGGCGCGGCTATCGCGAATGGGCGCACACCCCGACCGGCAATGTCATCCTGATCCGCGATTCGTAGTGCCGTGGGAAGGGCCGCCGCACGGCCAACCGCAGATGGGGGTTTGAAGCCCTCCTCTACGGCGCGGATCGAACGGCGCCGCGCTTCGACCGCGCTACCCGGCCAAGGCCGCCTCGACTTTGGGCCGCAGTTCGGCGGCGTGGGCGTCCATGATCTCGAGGTAGGACGGCTCGACATAGTCGGCGAGGCCGGCAAAGTTGGCGCGCGCCCGCACCGCGTCGTACCACGCCGCCAGCGCCGGGCGCCTGTCCCACATCCAGGACAGGTTGAGATGGTCAAGCCGCACGAGGTAGGGCGTGAGCCCGGAGTCCGCGAGCGAATAGGCCGCACCGGCGAGCCAGGGCCCGCCGTCCGCCAGCGCCGCCTCCATCCGGCCGAGCACGCCGTCGTAGGCCCGCACCGCGGCAGCCGCCGGCGGCCAGTCCATGCCCTGCTCGATGCCCATGCGCTTGCGCTCGCGCCGCCCCGGGTCCGGCGTCTGGGCCAGATTCGCTTCCCGCTCCGCTTCGCTCAGCGCGAGGAACTGGTAGCGGAAGGCGAGCGCGTTGGAGACCGTGCCGCAGGCGGCGTGCAACCCCTGGTCCGGCACGCTGGCCCAGCGTCGCATTCGCGCCCGATCCGCCAGGTCGGCCGGGCGCAGCGGCGGATCGGGGAAGGCCTCGTCGAGAAATTCGCAGATCAGGGTCGATTCGATGACCGGCCGGCCGCCATGCACCAGGGTCGGCACCACGCCCATCGGGTTGAGCGCCATGTATTCAGGCGCGAACTGCTCGCCCCTGCGTAGATTGTAGTGATGCTCGACCGGCGACAGCCCTTTCTCGCGCAGCACAAGCCGCACCTTGGCCGAGCACACGCTCATATTGTTGTGGTGCAGTTCGAGCATCGGGAAGCCGGCGCCGGGGATCGAATGTACCTGCGCCCGGTCAGACCGGCAGGCCGGCCGCGCGCAGTTTCTCGGTGAATTCCGCGCGCCATTCCTCGGCCGGCCGGAACGTCGGCGAACCGCTGTAGGCCGTGCGGGTCCGTTCGTGAATTTCGTCGTCGCTCAGGGACAGGTCGAGCGGCTCGATCAGCGGCTGCTCGACATACCAGGGCGAGTCGATGAAGACCTCGATCCGGTTGCCCTCCGGGTCGCGGAAGTAGAGCGACCAGGCATTGCCGTGATTGATCGGGTCGATCTGGCTGACTTCGGCCTCGTCTTCCAGGATCGCCGTCATGTCGCGCAGATCCTGCAGCGAATCGGCCCGCAGCGAGACCTGGTTGACGACCCGCGCCTCCGGGCCGCCGGTGCGCCCTTCGGACAGGATGATCTGGTGATGCTCCTTCGGGTCCCGGCTCAGAAACACGATGGGCGAGCCGCGCGCGATGCCCCGGTCGGTCGCCACGAAGCCGAGGACGCGGGTGTAGAACGCCTCCATCTTCGGCAGGTCGTGAACGTAGAAGCCGACATGGCTGAAGCTGAGATTGGCGGGCGGCTTGGGCATGGTCCGGCTCCTCGATTGCCGCCGCCAGTGTAACCGTCCGGTGCGCCCTATCAAATGCTGATTCCGCCGCGCCGATCTGCTATCGGTGCCTCCGCTCCCGTTCCCCAACCGCGAGAATGCGCCGATGACCGACCTGTCCGCCGGCTTGCCCGACACGATGACCGCGATCGAAATAACCGAACATGGCGGCCCGGAGGTGCTGAAGCCCGTCCGCCGGCCGCTGCCGGCGGCCGGCGCCGGTGAGGTGCTGATCCGGGTCGCCGCGGCGGGCGTGAACAGGCCGGACCTGGCCCAGCGCGCCGGCAGCTATCCGCCGCCGCCCGGCGCCTCGGACCTGCCCGGCCTGGAGGTTGCCGGCGAAGTCGTGGCGGTCGGAGAACGTGTGGAAGGCCTCGCTATCGGCAACGAGGTCTGCGCGCTCGCGCCCGGCGGCGGCTACGCCGAATTCTGCGCCGTGCCGGCAGCCCATTGCCTGCCCCTGCCGCAGGGATACGACATGGTGCGCGCCGCGGCATTGCCGGAGACCTTCTTCACCGTCTGGACCAACGTCTTCATGCGCGGCGGGCTGCAAAGCGGCGAGACCCTGCTGGTCCATGGCGGGGCCAGCGGCATCGGCACGACGGCGATCCAGATCGCCGCGGCGCGCCGCGCCACCGTGATCGCAACCGCCGGGACGGTCGACAAATGCGCGGCCTGCGAGGAGTTGGGCGCGGCGCGGGCCATCAACTACCGTAACGAGGATTTCGTCGCCATCGTCAACGAGATGACCGGGGGCAAGGGCGCCGACGTAATTCTGGACATGGTGTCCGGCCACTATGTCCCGCGCAACCAGAAATGCCTCGCCATCGGCGGCCGGCTCGTTACCATCGCCCTGCTCGGCGGCCGGGCGGCGGAGGTGAATTTCGGCCTGCTGATGGTGAAGCGGCAGACCATGACCGGCTCCACGCTGCGGCCGCAGTCGGTCGAGGCCAAGGCGGCGATCGCGGACGGGCTGCGTGCGGAAGTCTGGCCGCTGCTCGACACCGGCGGGATCGCTCCGGTCATCCAGGACACGTTCGGCCTGAAGGACGCCGCCGCCGCCCACGCTGCGCTGGAAGCCGGCGACCATATCGGCAAGTTCATCCTGACGGTGGCGTGAGGCGCCCTTCGATACGCGCCCTTCGGGCGCCGCTCAGGACGAGGCAGAGGGTTCAGGATACTCCGGCAATTCAGCCCCGATCACCCGACGGTCACCGAATCCATCTTGCCGGTGTAAAAGGCGACATGGCCGGCGATGGCGGCGACTGCGTCGTAGGGTTCCTCATAGGCCCAGACTGCGTTCTCGGCGCTCTCGATCCCCACCGTCACCGTGTAGTAGCTGGCGTCGCCCTTGTACGGGCAGTAGGTCCGCCGCGCCGTTTTCGCAAGCGCCGCCCGGTCCACATCCGCGAACGGAATGTAGTAGACCGGCGCATAGGCCGCTTCCTGCATCTTCAGCGCGTGCGCGGATCGGGCGATCGCCTTGCCGTTGAAAGTGACGGTGACCGTCTCCGCGGCGGGCTCGACGGTGATCGGGTGGTCGGGTCCGGGATGCTTCATCGGCAAGGTCCTCGGGATCGGAGTGGCCAGCAGCCTTCGGTGTCTCGCCGACAAGATTGGTTGCGCAAGGCCTTTGTCCAGACGGCGTCCGGCCGGCGCGATGTCGCGCGGCACAGAGGCGGCTTTCAAATCGTCCGGCGCCGGTCTATTTTATCCGGGAGGGATCAGTCTGGAATGAGAGAGTCTGCACCATGACTGCCACAACCGCCACGCCAGCCGATACCCACCCCGCCGCACCGAACGAACCGGTGCTGCTGCCGGAGTTGTCCGACACCGGCGTCCTGACGCTGACGCTCAACCGGCCGCAGGTTTTCAACGCCCTGTCGGAGGATCTGCTGGACGCGCTGAAGAGCGCTCTGGAAGCCGCGGCGAAGGACAGCGCCGTGCGCGTCGTCGTCATCCGCGCCGCCGGCCGCGCCTTCTGCGCCGGCCACGACCTCAAGGAAATGCGCGCCCAACCGGACCGCGCCTATTACAGCGAGCTGTTCGACCGTTGCAGCGCCATGATGCAGATGATCGCGGCGATGCCCCAGCCGGTCATCGCCCAGGTCCATGGCATCGCGGCCGCCGCGGGCTGCCAGCTCGTCGCCGCCTGCGATCTCGCGGTCGCCGGCGATTCGGCGGTCTTCGCGACCAACGGCATCGACAACGGGCTGTTCTGCTCGACACCCTCGGTCGCGCTCTCGCGCGCGGTGGCGCGCAAGCACGCCTTCGAGATGCTGTTCACCGGCGACTTCATCTCCGCCGGCCGGGCTGCCGAGATCGGCCTGGTCAACCGGACCGCGCCGGACAACCGGCTGGACGAGGCGACCCGCGACCTCGCCGATCGGATCGCCGCGCAATCGACGGTCACGACGCGCAGCGGCAAGAATATGTTCTACCGCCAGCTCGGCCTCGAGCTTGAGGACGCCTACGACTTCGCCGCCCGCAACATGGCCTGCGACATGATGAGCGAAGACGCCGCCGAAGGCATCGACGCGTTCCTGGAGAAGCGTGCGCCAGTGTGGCGGGATCGGTGAGGGGGATTCGCAATTGCGCCACCGTTTCAAGAGAAATTTTTTTGAAGTTCGAAAGAAGTGAATGGACGGAGAATTTTGAAGAGTGCAAAGCGGTTGCATCTCGGTATATAAAGAAATATTACTATATTATATGGGACGAAGCGATCGGAGATTCCGAACCAATTCTAAATGCGATTGAAACTGAGGAAACACTAACTGGATTTATTGACCGTATCGCGGAGAAATATGACCTCAGTTGTATATTCGACGATGATGGATTAGGACCGGTGGCGCATTTCGAACATTTAAAGAAAAACGGATTGCTTGAGGATGGCTAACGCCATTCTAACCACCAAGATCGATCCAGCATACGACGACTTGCCGGACACCCGGTATCATTTTCCGAAGCAATATCTTGGCAGGATCGAACAGGTTATCGGCGATCTGATCGTCTACTACGAGCCAGGACGTAAAGGGGCATCGGGTTCCGACCGCTCCGGCGCAAGAAGTTATTTTGCCGTAGGACGCATTTCCAGAATCGAACCGTCGCCCATGCAGGACGGCACCTATTACGCCATGATCGAAGATTATCTGGATTTCGAGCAGCGCGTTCCATTCCGAGAAGACAGCTACTATTACGAAAGCGCATTGCGAAGGCCGGACGGCACCCATAACACAGGCGCGTTTATCAACGCTGTTAGGCTCGTTCCGCCGAACGAGTTTCAGAACATCCTGCAAGCAGGGTTCGCCCAAGCGGCAGACTACCGCCAACCAGACTTCGGACAACCGTTCGACGGCATAGCGGAAGGGGATTATGGGGAACCTGGCGAGGACCGCCCGATCGTCGAACGGATCGAAAGGCGTAGATTCAGGGACCAGATGTTTTCGCGCCGGGTGCGCCGGGCCTATCGGGAGCGATGCTCCTTAACCGGGCTTCGGCTGATAAATGGCGGCGGCAGACCGGAGGTCGAGGCGGCGCATATCCGCCCGGTCGGCGGCGGCCATAACGGACCCGATTCGATCTGGAACGGCATTGCGCTCTGCCAGACCGCGCATTGGATGTTCGACCGCGGCTTGGTGACCTTGGAGGACGATTACTCGATTGTCGTCTCTCCCAAAGCACCCGGCGATGCATACAGGCTGCTTCGGCCGGAAATGGTCGCCGAAGTTCCCGCCGGCTTCCGGGAGCGCCCGCACCCAAACTTCCTGAAATACCACCGAGACAATATCTTCAAGCAGTAGCCGCATAGACGACCGCTTCCTGCCACCACTGACACTGACCCGCACCTTGACCCGTGCGCAATTGTCCGTATAATATCCGTACGTCACAATGCTTCGATGGAGGGTGCCGTGGCGAGAACTGCTGCAAAACGCACCTACCGGATTGAACTGCGGGCGACAAATGAGGAGAAGCAACTCCTCGCCGCAGCGGCAGCGCATGAGCGGCTCGACGTCACCGGCTTCATTCTGCGTAGCGCCCTGCCTGCAGCGCGCGACGTATTGGACCGGGCCGAACGCATCGTGCTGTCCGAACGCGACAGCGCCCGCGTGCTGGATCTGCTGGAGAATCCACCCGAGCCCACGCCTGCACTGCTTGCCGCAGCTCGGCGCCGGGCTGACCGGACCTAACCCCGTTGCCGGAATGGTGCGAAGAGCCGGTCGGTCGGAGACACGACCGTAAATCCTTCGATTGCGGCGAGCCTGCTCTGAACGAATATCTCCGGCGCTATGCCCAGCAGAACCATGAAGCGGGCGGCGCCAAGACATTTGTCGCCGTCGCTCCGACGGAGTCGGCCCGTATCTTGGGCTATTACACCATCGGTCCAGGCGCCATCAAGTTCTCTCGCGTCCCCGCCAGCCTGACCGTACGGGTTGGCCGCTACGATGTACCTGTTTTCCAGCTTGGGCGCCTTGCCGTCGACCGGTCTGCGCAAGGACAAGGGCTCGGCAGCGGCCTGTTGATGGCGGCCGGCGAACGTGCGCTCGCAGTAGCGGCGCAGGTCGGTGGCATGGCTCTCGCTATCGACGCGAAGGACGAAAATGCAGCGCGCTGGTACGATCGATTCGGTGCCGTTCAGCTGCTCGATGATCCGCTCAAGCTGATATTGCCGCTGTCCGTCATCGCCGAGGCCATAGAACGATCGAAAACCCGGTCGTAATGCACGCCTGAAACATTCCGGACGCCCCCCATTTTCGCCCTCGAACCGGCCGGTCCGGCGGTGTACAACCTTCGCGTCGCCAGTACCCACGGAGTCCGCCCCCGCCCATGAACCACGACGCCTATACCGATGCCTATCTGCGCGATGTGCTGGGCGGTGTGCGCTCCGTCGCCATTGTCGGCCTGAGCGCAAACTGGAACCGGCCGAGCTATTTCGTGGCGAAATACCTCCAGGCCAAGGGCTACCGCGTGCTGCCGGTCAACCCGCGCGAGGCCGGCGGCGAGATTCTCGGCATGCCGGTCGCCGGCTCGCTGGCGGAACTGGACGAAGCGCCGGACCTTGTCGACGTGTTCCGCAATTCGGCTGCGGCCGGCCCGATCACCGACGAGGCGATCGCCGCCGGCGCGAAAGCCGTGTGGATGCAGATCGGCGTGCGCAACGACGAGGCGGCGGACCGCGCCGAGGCCGCCGGCCTGCGCGTCGTGATGAACCGCTGCCCGAAAATCGAATATTCCCGCCTGTTCGGCGAGCTGGGCTGGGGCGGCTTCTGGTCGGGCGTCATCTCGGCGAAGCGCCGGCGCGCGCGGCTGAACTGACGATGGCAGGCCGGAGGACAGCACAATGAGCGGCAGCGGCGACCGGGACTACGGCTTCGAGACCCTGGCGATCCATGCCGGCGCACAGCCCGAGCCGGTGACCGGCGCGCGCCAGACGCCGATCTTCCAGAACACCTCCTACGTCTTCCACGACGCCGACCACGCCGCCTCGCTGTTCAACCTGATGGAGCCGGGCTTCGTCTATTCCCGCCTCGCCAACCCGACCAACGCCGTGCTCGAGGAGCGTCTGGCGGCGCTGGAGGGCGGCGTCGGCGGCACGCTGGTCGCCACCGGCCACGCCGCGCAGATCCTCGCCCTGTTCCCCCTGATGGCGCCGGGCTGCGAGGTCGTCGCCGCCAACAAGCTCTACGGCGGCTCACTTAACCAGATGGGCAACAGCTTCAAGAAATTCGGCTGGAAGGCGCAGTTCGTCGATCCGGAAGACCCGGAGAATTTCCGCCGGGCCTTGAGCGACGACACGCGGGCGCTGTTCGTCGAGAGCATCGCCAACCCCGGCGGCGTGATCGTCGATCTGGAAGCGATCGCCGCGGTCGCGCACGAGGCCGGCGTGCCCCTTATCGTCGACAACACGATGGCGACGCCCTGGCTGTGCCGCCCCATCGACTTCGGCGCCGATATCGTCGTCAACTCGACGACCAAGTTCCTGTCCGGCAACGGCACCTCGCTGGGCGGCGCGGTCGTCGATACCGGCGATTTTCCGTGGCTCAGTCACGCCGACAAATTCCCGAGCCTGGCCCGGCCGGCGCCGGAATATCACGGCCTGACCTTCGCCGAGACTTTCGGCACGCTGGCCTACACGACCTACGCCCACGCCGTTTCGCTGCGCGATCTCGGCGCCAGCCAGCAGCCGATGAACGCCTGGCTGACCCTGCTCGGGCTGGAGACCCTGCCGCTGCGCATGGAGCGGCACTGCGCCAACGCGCTCACCGTCGCCGAATGGCTGGAGGGCCATCCGGCGGTCGAGTGGGTGTCCTACGCCGGGCTGCCGTCGAGCCCGTTCAACGCCCTGCAACAGAAATACATGCCGCGCGGCGCCGGCTCGGTCTTCACCTTCGGGCTCAAGGGCGGCTACGAGGCCGGCATGCGGCTGGTCGAGACCGTCGAGCTGTTCAGCCATCTCGCCAATGTCGGCGACGCCCGCTCGCTGATCCTGCATCCGGCGAGCACGACCCACCGGCAGCTGACCGACGAACAGCGCGCCGCCGCAGGCGCCGGCGACGACGTGATCCGCCTGAGCGTCGGCCTGGAGACCGCCGACGACCTGATCGCCGACCTCGACCGCTCCCTGCGCGCAACAACTATTCGGGCGGCGGCGGAATAGGACCGGCGGGGCGGTACTATTGTTGGAAATTGGAGAAGGCAGGTAGCCGGCGTAATTTGGACATTTTGCGGCCACCCGTTCGCTCGGTCTTTCGACCGTCCAACCTACCGCGCCGCCCGGGTTGCCTGGCCCTACACCTTCCAAAATACATTCCGTGCCGCCCCGGCCGACCGAAGGGAGAGCCGGGGACCAGAGTCGCCCGGCACGACCTCAGCCTGTGGCTCTGGGCCCCGGATTTCCGCTTCGCTCTATCCGGGGCGGCACCGAAGGGCGGTTAACGGTGTCGGTTATCGGGACAGCAGCGGGATGCAAACGCACAGTTACAGACAAAATCTCCGAAGGAAGCCTCTCCCATGGCCCCCGAAAAACTCGATCTTAAAGAGCGGCAGCGTGACCGGGCGTTTGCGCCCTCGTCGGGCGTCGCAATCCTCACGACCTGCGACGGTGCGGGCCGGGTCAATGCCGCGGCCTATGGCAGTTGCGTGCGCGTCAGCCACGAACCGCTCGATATCGCCTTCACGGCCTACGCAGCACACGACACGGTCGCCAATCTCGGCGAGGTGCCCGAATTCACCGTCAATCTGCCAAGGTTCGATCCGGACCTGCTGGCCAGATTGCAGACCGTCGGCCTGCCCTTCGCGCGCGGCGTGAACGAGCTGGAGAGAGCCGGCCTGACCGCGCTGGCCGCCCGCGCCGTGCGCCCGCCCCGGGTCGCCGAATGTCCGCGCCATTTCGAATGCCGGGTCATCTGGACCAGGGAATGGGACGGACGGTTCATGGTCGTCGGCCGAGTCGTCGCCGCCTCGGTCGATGCCGACTGCGTGGACGACCTGGGATTCCTCGTCTGGGACCGCGCCAGGCCCGCCCACACCTGCGGCGCGGCCTATATCGACATGTTCGTTCCGGCCTTCGAGCCGGTCGCCGTCGCGCCCAACTACGAAGGGCCCGAACGGCAGGCCTACGAGGAAAACGCCCGCCGGATGCGGGAAGAAGGCTGACCGGGCCGATTGCTTCCTGCCCGCACGCGCCGCTTGCCCGGAGGCGGAGCGGCCGATAAGCAGACCGGCATGGACAGCGACCGACCCGGCGGCCTGACCGCATTCCCATCGAACAGGGACGGCGACGCCGCGAACGACGCGGCGGCGGCCGGGATCGGCAATCCCCTGCTGCGGCTGGAGGACGCGCGCTTTCTGCGCGGCAACGGGCGCTTCGTCGAGGATATCGCGCTGCCGGGCGAAGCACGCACCGTCTTCCTGCGCAGCCCGCACGCCCACGCCCGGATACTCGGCCTTTCCATTGCCGAAGCGGAGTCGATGCCGGGCGTGCTGGCGGTCCTCACCGGTGCGGACGTTGCCGCCGATGGGCTGGGCAGCGTGCCCTGGGAGGTTCGCCCGCCGACTGATGCGCCAGACGGCAGTCTGCCCCCTTTGGGCGATCCGTCGGTCGCCGCGCCGCAACCCTTGATCGCCGCGGATTCCGCCCGTTTCTGCGGCGAGATCGTCGCCATGGTCGTCGGCGAAACGGAGGCCGCCGCCCGCGACGCCGCCGAGCGCATTGCCGTGGAGTACGAGCCCCTGCCCGCCGCGGCCGACAGCGCGGAAGCCGCGGCCCCGGCGGCCCCGGCTTTGTGGCCCCAGGCGCCCGGCAATTGCGCCTTCACCATCGATCTGGGAGACAGGGAAGCGACGGCGGCAGCGTTCGCGGAAGCCGCCCATATCGAGCGCATCGAGCTCGCCAGCAACCGGATCTTCGGCGCGCCGATCGAGAACCGCTGCTATATCGGCGTCCCGGAGGCGGACAGCGGCCGCATGGTTCTCCATTGCGCGGCGGGCAAGCCGCATTCGACGCGCAAGACCCTGGCGGCGGACATTTTCGACGTGCCGGAGGAGCGGATTGCGGTGAAGGTGCCGGATGTCGGCGGCGGCTTCGGCATTAAGAATGTCCTTTATCCGGAGGAGTGCCTCGTCCTGTGGGCGGCCCGGCGGCTCGGCCGGCCCGTCAAGTGGATCGGCGGACGCGAGGAAGGCCTGCTGAGCGACGTCGGCTGCCGCGAGCAAACCAACCGCGCCGAGATGGCGCTGGACAGCGACGGGCGCATCCTCGCCGTCCGCGTGCGCTCGACCGGCAATCTCGGCGCCTATCTGGCGCCGCGCGGTGTCGTCTCGCTGCGCAACTCCGGTTATGTCCTCGGCAATGTCTATGGCGTGCCGGCGGTCGACTACGAACTGCGCGCCTATCATTCCAACACCGCGCCGACCTGCAATTTCCGCGGCGCCGGCGAACCGGAAGGCATCAACATCGTCGAGCGGCTGGTCGACGCCGCGGCGCGGCGGCTCGACCGCGACCCCGTCGATTTGCGCCGGCGCAACCTGCTGCCGCCGGACGCGCTGCCGCGCACCAACCCGGCCGGCCTCGTCCAGGATACCGGCGATTACGCTGGGATCCTCGACGCCGCGCTCGACCTGGCGGACCGCGACGGCTTCGCAGCGCGGCGACGGCAATCCGGGAGCCGAGGCCTGCGGCGCGGCTTCGGCATCGCCATGCACGTCTACATGTCGGGATTCAACTTTACCGAAGCGACCCGGTTGGTCGTCGGCAACGACGGCGGGATCGACCTCCTGATCGGCGCACAGTCCGCCGGACAGGGGCACGCCACGACGTTTGCACAGGTTGCGGCGGCGCGCCTCGGCATCGATCCCGCGCGCATCCGCGTCGTCCAGGGCGATACAGAGCGGATCGGGACCGGCTCCGGCACCGGCGCGAGCCGCTCGCTGAGCATCGGCGGCTCTTCGACCCTGCTGGCCGCGGACGCCCTGGTCGAAACCGGGCGGGACCTGGCGGCGCAGACGCTGGAAGCCGCCGCCGGCGACGTCACCTACGAACGCGGCGTCTTCTCCATCGCCGGCACCGACCGCCGGATCGATCTGGCGGCGCTCGCCGGGCTTGCGGCGCAGGACGGAGGAGAGTTGGAGGCTTCGGCGAATTACCGGCCGGAGCACGGCACCTCGGCGGCCGGCTGCAATATCTGCGAGGTCGAGGTCGATCCGGAGACCGGCGCCGTGGCACTGGACCGGTATATCATCGCGCAGGACGCCGGAAAAATAGTCAATCCGGTCGTGGTCGAAGGCCAGATTCACGGCGGCATCGCAACCGGTATCGGCCAGGCCCTGCTCGAACATGCGATCTACGAGCCGGACAGCGCGCAACTGCTGACCGGCTCCTTCATGGACTATGCGCTGCCCCGGGCGGACGACGTGCCGCCGCTGAAGCTGCTGCTGCACGAAGTCCCTTCGGCGCACAATCCGCTCGGCGCCAAGGGCATCGGCGAAGCCGGCGGCGTGGGCACGGCGCCAGCTGTCGTCAACGCGATCCTCGATGCGCTGGCGCCGCTCGGCGTCCGCCATATCGACATGCCGGCGACGCCGCACCGGATATGGCAGGCGATCCGGCAGGCACAGGCCGAGACTCCCAATTCCGCGGCGGAGACCGGCCATGCATGACGGCATGTTCCAGGAGTGGCCCCGCAAGGTCTGCCACGGCCGCGGCAGCGTCGCCCGGCTGCCTGAATTGATGGCCGAATTCGGCCGGTCGCGCGCCTTGGTGGTCTGCGGCCGGACGGTCGCTTCCGGGCCGATGCTGGAAAGAGTCCGGCTGTCGCTCGGCGACCGGCTGGCCAGCGTCTATGACGGCATCACCGCGCATACACCCTATGCCTGCGTATTGGAGGCGGCGGCGCAATTCGACGCCTGCGGCGCGGATACCGTTGTCAGCGTCGGCGGCGGCAGCGCGATCGACGGCGGCAAGGGCATCGCCCTGCTCCGCGCAACCGGCGGCGAGTTCGCGCCCTACACCATCGACTTCGGCGCCAAGGGCATGGAACGCGCCGCGATGCCCGACCCCGGCATCGCCCACATCGCCGTGCCGACCACGGCGGGGTCGTCCAGCGACGTCATGCCGACGGCCGGCCTGCGCGACCCCGAGAAGCGCACCAAGCTGCTGTTCTGGGACCGGCGCATGGTGCCGGACGCGACGATCCTCGACCCGGAGATGGCCATTTTCGCCGACCCGGTGCTGAGCGCGCTCACCGGCATGACCGCAATGGCCCGCTGCATCGAAGCCCTCTACGCGCGCACCCGGCAGCCGGTGACGACCGGCCTGTCGCTGCACGGCGCACGGCTGCTGCGCCGGGCGCTGCCGCGCGCCCTCGAAAAACCCGACGACCTGGACGCGCGCGCAGGCTGCCAGATGGCCTGCCTCATGTCCGGCGTCGCCGGCATCAACACGATGGTGTGCGTCGTCCACGCCCTCGGCCATATCTTCGGCGGCCGGCACGGTTTGCAGCACGGCATTGCCCATTCGATCCTGCTGGCGCCGGCGATGCGCCACCTGCTGCCGGCGCTGGGCGGCGACCAGATCTGGGTCGCCGACGCGATGGGGGTCCACAGCGAAGGCCTTTCGCCGGACGAAGCCGGCGCGCTTGCCGCCGATGCCATGTCCGAACTGGTCGGCGCGCTGCCGATCCCGCAGCGGCTTGCCGATGTCGGCCTTACCGACGCCGATCTCGGTCCGATCGCGGCACAGGCGATGGACGATTACATGATGCCCCACGTCCCGCGGCCGGTGACGGTGGACGAAGTGGAAGACCTGCTGCGGGAAGCGCTGTGACCGGCGCCTCGAACGGCAGGGCGCCCGGCCGGCCCGCGGCGCGCGTCCTCGCCGACTGGACGGCCGGCCTGCGATGGGCGGACGTGCCGGCGGCGCAGCATCGGCTGATCGGCCTGCGCGTGCTGGATACGCTCGGCCTCATCCTTGCCGGTTCCTCGACCGACGCGGCGGCGGCAGTTCGCCATATCGCCGGACGTCAGGGGGTTTCCGGCGAGGCCGGCATCCTCGCCGAAGGCGGCCGGGCGGCGGCGGCCTGGGCGGTCTTCGTGCACGGCGTGACCGCCCATTGCCGCGATTTCGACGATACCTTTCAGGATTCGGTCGTCCATCCCGGCTCGGTCGTCGTGCCGACCGCCCTGGCGGCCGGCGAATCCTGCGGGGCGAACGATACCGACATTGCCGCGGCCATCGTCGCCGGTTACGAGGTGGCCGCGCGGCTGGGCAGCGTTGCGGGCCGGCGTTTCCACGTCCGCGGCCTGCACGCCACCGGCGTCGTCGGCCCGTTCGCGGCGGCGGCCGCAGCCGGTCGCCTCATGGGTCTGGACGGCGCGGCGATCGCAAATGCTTTCGGCCTTGCCGGCAGCATGGCGGGCGGCCTGATGGCTTTCGTGGCCGACGGTTCGTGGTCGAAATGGCTGCACGCCGGCTGGGCGGCCCATGGCGGCATCGTGGCCGCGCAGATGGCGGCGCAGGGCTTCCGCGGCCCTGCCGGCGTGCTGGACGGCCGGCACAATCTCTATTCCGCGCTGCTGGACGGCGAGGACATTGCCCCGGCCGACCCGGCCGAAATCGGGACCGAAACCCTGACCGGGGGCCTCGGTGCGGACTGGCGCGGCGCGGAAGCCCATTTCAAATACTATCCCTGCGCCCACGTCATTCAGCCTTATCTCGACGCCGCCATCGACCTGCGGCGCGAGCATGGCCTCGGTGCGGGCGACATTGCCGGCGGCGTCTGCCGGATCGCGCCCTGGGCGGCGCAAATCGTGTGCGAGCCGCGGGCCGACAAGCTCCGGCCTGACAGCGAGATGGCGGCGATCGCCAGCCTGCCCTACCTGCTGGCGGTGGCACTCACCGATGGTGCAGCGACGCTCGATGCGCTGGATGCCGCATCGCGCAACGATCCGGCAATCCTCGATCTGGCGAGGCGGCTGACCCACAAGGACGATCCGGCGCTCGGCCAGGGCTTCGACGGCGTGCTGATCCTCGACCTGGGCGATGGCTCACGGCTCGAACGGCCGGTTTCCTCCGCGCCGCCCGACCCGGACAAGGTGCTCGGCAAGTTCCGCGCCAACGCCGGGCGCGCGACCGATGCAGAACTGCCGCAGGCGCTCGAACGGGCCGTTCTCGGCGACCCGCTGCCCGATTTCGCACGGCTCTTTGCACTCTTTGGCAGCGTCTCCGTTTGAAATCCCGGTAGGCGCAGGCCGTGATCCTGATGA
Source organism: Rhodospirillaceae bacterium bin65 (assembly GCA_002238725.1). Lineage (GTDB taxonomy): Bacteria > Pseudomonadota > Alphaproteobacteria > Bin65 > Bin65 > Bin65. Next base: position 35,201 of record MPMX01000028.1, on the reverse strand, counting down.
GAAATCCGGGTTAAGGCAGCGGAGAGACCGGTAGAACCCTCACGGTATCCCGGCCGGCTTCGGGCCGCCGGCGGCCCAGTCGAGCAGCTCGACCGTGTGGACCACGGGCGCCCCGGCATCGCCGGCGAGCTGCATTGTGCAGCCGATGTTGCCGGTGGCGATAACGTCGGGCTGAGTTCGCCGCAGGTTTGCGATCTTGCGCGCCTTCAGGCGGCCGGCGAGTTCCGGCTGCAGCATGTTGTAGGTGCCTGCCGAGCCGCAGCAAAGATGGCCTTCCTCCGGTTCCTTGACTGCAAATCCGGCCCTACGCAGCAGGTCGACCGGCGCTGTCTTGATCTGCTGGCCGTGCTGCATCGAGCAGGCCGAATGGTAGGTCACGGACATTTCCGCCGTTGCGCGCACCGCGCTCATGTCCAGGCCGGCGAGAAACTCCGCAATGTCCTGCGCGAGTGCGGAAACTCGCGCCGCCTTTTCGGCATAGGCCGGATCGTCCCGGAACATGTGGCCGTAGTCCTTGACCGTGGTGCCGCAGCCGGAAGCGTTGATGACGATGGCGTCGAGCCCCTTGCCGTCGGCCTCGGCGGTCCAGGCGTCGATCATGGCCTTCGCCTGGGCGTGGCTCGCCTCGGTCCGGCCCATGTGATGCACGAGGGCGCCGCAACAGCCGGCCGGCCGCGCGATGACGACCTCGACGCCGAGCCGGTTGAGCAGGCGCACGGTAGCCTCGTTGACCTGCGGCCCGAGAACCTGCTGGGCGCAGCCGGCCAGCATGGCGACCCGCTTGCCGGCCGGCTCGCCGCCCGAACCCGTTTCGGGGGCCGGGAAGACTGCTTCCCGGTCGGCCCAGCCCGGCCCCGGCACCTTTGCCGGCAGCAGGTCGAGCATGGTGCGCAGCCGCTTCGGCATGAGCGCCCGGAACGGCCGGGCCAGCGAGCCGGCGATCAGCATCGCGCGGAACAGGCCGGGCCGCGGCAGCAGCAGGGCGATGAAGGCGCGGGTCAGCCGGTCGACGAGCGGGCGCTCGTATGTCTCCTCGATATGCGCCCGGCCGTGATCGACCAGGTGCATGTAGTGGACCGAGGCGGGGCAGGTCGTCATGCAGCTCAGGCACGAGAGGCAGCGGTCGATATGCTTGACCTCCTCGGCGGTCGGCGGGCGGTCCTCCTCGATAAAGCTCTTCAGCTGGTAGATGCGGCCGCGTGGGCTGTCGAGCTCGTCGCCGAGCAGAACATAGGTCGGACAGGTCGCGGTGCAGAAGCCGCAATGCACGCAGGAGCGCAGGATGCCGTTGACCGTTTCGATGGCCGGATCGGCGAGCTGCGCCAGGGTGAAATTCGTCTGCATGCCCTACCCCATCCTGCCGGGATTGAGCACGCCGCTGGGGTCGAACTGCTCGCGCAGCCGCTCGCTCAGCGCGGCGACCGGCGCCGGCTGGGGCTGGAACACCGGGACGGCAGCGCGCAGCGCGTCCGGTCCGCGCACCAGCGTGGCGTGGCCGCCGCAGCCGGCGGCGGCGGCGCGGACCCGGTTTGCCGCGGCTTCGTCGGGCGGTGCCGACAGCCAGACCAGCCCGCCGCCCCAGTCGGAGAATTGTTCGGCGCCGGTATCCCGCACGAGGTCCGGCAGAAAACCGGCGGCTGCGGCGGGCGGCGCGGACAGGCGCCAGACCGCCCTCGCCGGCTCTCCGGCGAAATACGAGACGTCCCGTACTTCGGCCCACAGGGCCGCGGAGTTGCGGCCGTGCAGTTCCTCCGTCGCGCCCCGCCCACCCAGCAGGGTGCGCAAAGCCGCGCAGCGATGCTCGACCGACGGCCCCGGCCCCTCGACCCGGACCGCCGTGACCGGCGTTCCGGGATCGTGGACAAAGCCGACCGCCGATTGCGCCGCGATGCCGGCCGGCAGATGCGCAGCGCCGGATACCTCGTGGGAAGAGTTGAGCGCTGCCGCCATGGCCGCCGCCGCCCGCTCGTCGTCCAGGCCATAAACCAGCACGGTTCGCGTCTTCTCGCCCGCCGGCAGCACCTTCACTGTCACCTCGCTGAGCACGGCGAGCGTGCCGAACGACCCGGCCATCAGCTTGCACAGATCGTAACCGGTGACGTTCTTCATCACCCGGCCGCCGGACTTGAAGGTCTCGCCCCGGCCGCTGACGCCGATGAAGCCGAGGAAATGGTCGCGCGCTGCGCCCGCCTTGATGCGCCGCGGCCCGGCCAGGTTGGCCATGAGCGCGCCGCCCAGCGTCTGCTGCCCGGCGGGACGGCCAAACAGCGGTCCGAAATCCGGCGGCTCGAAAGCGAACTGCTGGCCGCTTTGCGCCAATGCCGATTCGACCTCGGCGAGCGGCGTCGCCGCTGCTGCCTGCAGGATCAGTTCTTCCGGCTCATAGAGCCGGATGCCGGCGAACGATGACATGTCGAGCACATGGTTGGTTTTAAGCGGCCTGCCCCAGCCCCGCTTGGTGCCGCCGGCGACGATCTCCAGCGGCGCCTGTTCGGCGACCGCCCAGCGGACGGCATCCAGAATATCGTCATGGGTCTTTGGCGAGAGGCTCTCGGTCACGGCGGTCAGAACCGCGGCAGATCGGGGAATCGCGTTTGGCCGCCGTGGATATGGACCCGGCCCAGTTCGGCGCAGCGGTGCAGCCGGGGGAAGACCTTGCCTGGGTTGAGCAGCTGGTCCGGGTCGAAGGCGCATTTCACGCGCTGCTGCTGCTTGAGATCGTCCTCGCTGAACATTTCGCCCATAAGATCCCGCTTCTCGACGCCGACGCCGTGTTCGCCGGTCAGCACGCCGCCGACCTCGACGCAGAGCTTGAGAATGTCCGCGCCGAATTCCTCGGCCCGCTCCAGTTCGCCAGGCACATTGGCGTCGTAGAGGATCAGCGGATGCAGGTTGCCGTCGCCGGCATGGAAGACGTTGGCGACGCGCAGGCCGTAATGCGCCGACATCTCGCTCATCCGGTCCAGAACCTCGGGCAGGCGGGCGCGGGGGATCGTGCCGTCCATGCAGTAATAGTCCGGCGAGATGCGGCCGACCGCCGGGAAGGCGTTCTTGCGCCCGGCCCAGAAGGCGACCCGCTCCTCCTCGGTCCGGCTGACGCGAATTTCCGTTGCGCCCTGGCCGCGCGCCAGTCCGTCGACCCGCTCGATCAGATGGTCGACCTCGGCCGCCGGCCCGTCGAGTTCGACGATCAGCAATGCCTCGACATCCAGCGGATAGCCGGCATGGACGAATGCCTCGGCGGCGTGGATCGCCGGCCGGTCCATCATCTCGATCCCGGCCGGGACGATTCCCGAGCCGATGATCGCACCGACCGTCGCCCCGGCCGCCGCGCTGGACGGAAAGCCGATCAGCAGGGCGCGCATGGTCTCCGGCGCCTTGAGCAGCCGCACCGTGACTTCGGTGACGACGCCGAGCAACCCCTCGGAGCCGACGGTGAGCCCGAGCAAATCGTAGCCCGCGGCATCGAGATGCTTGCCGCCGAGGCAGATCAGCGTGCCGTCCATCAATGCCATCTGGACGCCGAGGACGTTGTTGGTCGTCAGCCCGTATTTCAGGCAGTGCACGCCGCCGGAATTCTCCGCCACGTTGCCGCCGATGGTGCAGGCGATCTGCGACGACGGATCGGGCGCATAATAGAAGCCGTCCTGCTGCACCGCCTGCGTGATCGCCAGATTGGTGACGCCTGGCTGGACGACGGCGCAACGGTTGGCATAGTCGATGTCGAGGATCCGGTTGAACTTGCCGAGGCCGAGCAGCACGCCATCCTCCAGCGGCAGCGCGCCGCCGCTGAGCGAGGTGCCCGCGCCGCGCGGCACGACCCGGACGCCCGCGCCATGGCAGTAGCGCAGCACCGCGCAGACCTGCTCGACCGTCTCCGGCAGCACGACGACCATCGGCAGTTGCCGGTAGGCGGTGAGCCCGTCGCACTCGTAGGGCCGCCGGCCGGTCTCGTCGTCGATCACCCCTTCGCCGGGCACGATGGCGCGCAGGGCGGCGACGATCTCCGCGCGCCGGCCGAGGACGTCGCGGTCGGGGTCCGGCATGGTGAGCATAGTCCGGTTTTACTCCCGTCCCACGCGGTTGCCTAGCGTCTCGGCAAATTGCGGAAACCTGCCGAGGACGCCGATTCGACGCTCAACCGACGATGTGGTTAGCTGCCCGGCCATGCTCCGCGGTCCCGCTTTCGACGAAATGACCGATCCGGCGGGCGGGCCGCGGCCGGCCTGGGCGGCGCTGCAATCCTGGCTGGACGCGACGCCGCTTGACCTGCTGCACCGCAAGCACGGCGAGGCCGAAGCCCTGTTCCGGCGCCTCGGGATCACTTTTTACCTCTACGGCGACGGCGCGGCCGCCGAACGGATGATCCCGTTCGACGTGCTGCCGCGCATCCTGTCGGCCGCCGAGTGGTCGACGATCGAACGCGGCTGTATCCAGCGGGTGCGGGCGCTCAACATGTTTCTGCACGATATCTACCACGAGCAGGAAATCCTCCGGGCCGGCCGTATCCCGCCGGACCTGGTGATCGGCAACCGCGCCTACCGGCCGGAAATGGCCGGCGTCGACCTGCCCGGCAAGGTCTATTCCCACATCGCCGGCATCGACATCGTGCGCACCGGGCCGGACGATTTTCTCGTGCTGGAGGACAATCTGCGCACGCCGTCGGGCGTCTCCTACATGCTGGAGAACCGGGAAACCACGATGCGGCTGTTTCCGGACCTGTTCGCCGGCATGAGTGTCCGTCCGGTCGGCAGCTATCCGGACCAATTGTTGCAGAACCTGCGCGCCGTGGCGCCGCCCGGGCGGCCAGACCCGGCGGTCGTCCTGCTGACACCGGGCCGGCTGAACGCCGCCTATTTCGAACATGTCTTCCTGGCCGAGCAGATGGGCGTCGAGCTGGTCGAGGGCCGGGACCTGTTCGTCGACGGCGGCCGGATCTTCATGCGCACGACCGGCGGGCCGGAGCAGATCGACGTGATCTACCGCCGGATCGACGACGATTTTCTCGATCCGCTGGCCTTCGACCCGGAGTCCGTGCTCGGCGTGGCCGGGCTGCTCTCGGTGGTGCGCGGCGGCGGCGTGACGCTGGCCAACGCCATCGGCGCCGGCGTCGCGGACGACAAGGCGATCTACAGCTTCGTGCCGGAGATCGTCCGCTTCTACCTGGGCGAAGAGCCGGTCCTGGCCAACGTGCCGAGCTACTTGCTGCGCAATCCGGAGGATTGCCGCTATGTGCTCGAGCATCTGGACGAGCTGGTGGTCAAGGAGGTCCACGGCTCCGGCGGCCACGGCATGCTGATCGGCCCGAAGGCGAGCCGGCAGGAGCGCGAGGCCTACCGCGCCCGCATCCTCGCCGATCCGGCCGCCTTCATGGCCCAGCCGACCCTGGCGCTGTCGACCTGCCCGACCCTGGTCGAGGACGGCATCGCGCCGCGCCACGTCGATCTCAGGCCCTTCGTGCTGTCGGGCGAGGTCACATCGCTGGTGCCGGGCGCCTTCACCCGCGTGGCATTGCCGGAAGGCTCTCTGGTGGTGAATTCCTCCCAGGGCGGCGGCACCAAGGACACCTGGGTGCTGGACGCATGACGAACCCGGCCCGAACGGCGGACGGCAGCCGGCCATGCTGAGCCGCAGCGCCGAAAATCTTTACTGGATGTCGCGCTATATCGAGCGCGCCGAGAACGCCGCGCGGGTGCTCGACGTATCCTACCGGATGTCCCTGATGCCGGCCGCCGCGCCCAAGGAATCGCTCTACTGGCAACCGGCCATCGAGATCGGCAACGATCCCGCCGCCTTCAGGGCGCGGTTTGGCGAGGCCGGCCAGAGCAACGTCCTGCGCTTCACAGTGCTCGACCGGTCCAACCCGTCGAGCGTCTACTCCTGCATCCGGGCGGCGCGCGAGAATGCCCGGGCCGAACGGACCCGGATCAGCAGCGAGATGTGGGAGGCGCTCAACGAGACCTGGTTGGCGGTCGCCGACCTCGATGCGGCGCGGCTCGACACCTGGGGCCTGCGCGCCTTCTTCGACTGGGTCAAGAGCCGGTCTCACCTGTTCCGGGGCGTAACCGTGGGCACCGCATTGCAGGACGACGCCTTTCATTTCATCCGGATCGGCACCTTCATCGAGCGGGCGGACAGCACGGCGCGCATCCTCGACGTGAAATACCACGTCCTGCTGCCGAGCGGCGAGGAGGCCGGCGGCTCGGTCGACTACTACCAGTGGGGCGCGCTCTTGCGCTCGGTCAGCGCCTTCCGCGCCTACCGCAACGTCTACCGGCGCGAGATCGCGCCCTGGCGGGTCGCCGAACTTCTGATCCTGCACCCGGCCTTTCCGCGCTCGCTGGCCGCCTGCCTCGCCGGGGTCGACCGCACGCTCGGGCTGCTCGCGCCGTCCGGGCGCCTGGAATGCGTGCGCCTCGCCGGCGAGTTGTACGCCGATCTGCGCTATGGGAAGATCGACGACATATTCCGCAGCGGCCTGCATGAATTCCTGGAGGATTTCATCGGCCGCAACAACCGGCTGGCCGGCCAGCTGCAGAGCGATTTCATGATGTCGTCAGTCGTGGAATAGCCGTCCATGCACCTGCGGATCGAAAGCGCAACGACCTACGCCTACGACCGGCCGCCCCGGCACAGCACACAGTATCTCCGGCTGACGCCGCAATCCGGGCCGGGCCAGACGGTCGGGCGATGGGACATCTCGGCGCCGGGTGCGCTCACGGCCTGGAACGACATGTTCGGCAATCGCTGTCACACGCTCAGCGTCGAGCGGCCGGGCCCGGCCCTGGAAATCGCCGTTGCCGGTACCGTCGAGACCAGGGATACCGCCGGAATCCTGCCGCCCTCCCCTGCCGATGCCCTGCCCGACGCCGTCTATCTGCGCGACACCGGCTACACCGGGGCGGACCACGGGATCGCGGACTTCGCGGAGCCATGGCGCGACGCCTGCCGGGCCGACCGGCTGGCCGGGCTGCACGAATTGATGACCGCGATCCATGCCGAAATCGCCTATGTCGAGGGCGCGACGAGCGTGCTGACGACCGCCGGCGAGGCCTTCGCCGAGCGGCGCGGCGTGTGTCAGGACCATGCCCATATCCTGATTGCCGCGGCCCGCAGCCTCGGCATCCCGGCGCGTTATGTCAGCGGCTATCTGTGGACCGGCGAGACCGGCGAGACAGGCGCCGGCGGCGCAGCGTTCAGCGCCAGCCACGCCTGGGCCGAATGCCGGATCGAGGAGCTGGGCTGGGTTTCCTTCGATCCGGCCAACGGCGTGTGCGCGAACGATGCCTATGTCCGGGTGGCCGTCGGCTTCGACTATGCCACCGCCTGCCCGGTCCGCGGCGTGCGCACCGGCGGCGGCGGGGAGCGCATGACCACCGAAATCCGCCTGTTCCGCGAGGACGAACCGGCAATCCTGCAGGCGGAACGGGAAGCATAGGCGGAGCCAGCGGCCGGAACTCCAAGATGCTTCGAACCGACGTATAGCGGCGGCATTTGAGCACGGATTTCGTACCAATACCTGTCGGACTGGTGCATCCGACTCAGAAAATCTATATTCTCTTCCAGATCAGAGGAAAGATTATGAGAAAATCGCACGAGGATCTGGCCCTGTCCGCGAATGAGGCAGCTTGCGTCACGGAAATCCCCTTGAAGCAGGTTCACCGTTTCATCGACGCGGGACTATTGGGCGATGCGGTAAAAATTCGGAAAGGTGTGCGTACCGTTCCCGTGACGGCGCTTGTCGGACTCAAGCTCGCCAATGCGACGGCCCGGATACTGACCCTTGAGGGAAGGCGGCGGTTGGTCCGACGTCTCCTTGACGACCCCAAAGCCAAATCGATCCGGGAAGAAGCTGTCTCGGTGGATGTGCGTCCTATGAAGCACGAAGTTCAGCGTGGGCTTTCGAATTTGGAGGCGGCAAAGAAGATGGTCGCGGCCGACAAGGATGTCCTGGGCGGAACGCCTTGTCTCAAGGGCACCCGGATCTCCGTTCACGACATCGCCGAAATGTTGGCCAACGGCAACGGTGTTTCTGCAATCCTCGCGGCCTATCCCGCGCTGAACGAACGGCAAGTGGCGGCCTCGGCGATCTTTGCCAGGGCGTATCCCCGTCGCGGCCGTCCGCGCCGGGATCAAGCGTGGTGGAAAGCTGAACCGCGGGTGTCGAAGGTAACCAAGCTCGAAAAGCCGGTTCCGGCTTCGTGAAGTTCCTGGTCGATGAATGCTTGAGCCCCGATCTGGTCGCTGTTGCACGGAATCGGGGCTTTCCTCAATCGACGCACGTAACCTGGCTTGGGCTGACGTCCCGGAAAGACTGGACCATCGTGCAGCGCGCCATCGAAGATGGTTATGTGCTGGTCACGAACAACACAACCGACTTTGCACCGCTCGTCGGACGCCAGGATTTGCATGCCGGTCTTGTGTGTCTGAATGCGGTGCCGGGTCTTATGAGCCTGGAGGCCCAGAAAGCCCTGTTCGAGCAAGCCTTGGACGAGCTGGCTGGAAAGGAACCCGTCAACAAGGTGGTCGAGATTACCCTTGTAGACGATCGATCGGTGAAAACGGATCGATATGATTGTCCGCCGGAATCCCGGGAAGAAGCGGAATAACACCATGACCAACCGGATGACCTACAACGGAAATGCGGACCGTCTCGAATGCGACGACCAATACGTTCGGTGTTCCCGGCGGATCGCTGGAATCCGTGACGGCGTCGGCATCTACGCCGACACTGTCGGCGAACTGAGAGCGGCCTTCCGCGAATCGGTCGACGACTACATCGAGACCTGCGCCAAAATCGGCAAGGAACTGAAGCGGCCCGGTCGCCGAACAATCCAAACGACGATTTCCGGAACGACCTGAGAATAGCCCGAACGATGGACAATCGAACGGCGGGAAAAGCGGCGCATCCAGCAAGCAGCACCGAGAGCGGGTTCTGGGCGCGGTTCGAGGATGCTGTGGCAGCGTCCGGCGGCAGCGCTGCGATCGTCTTCGAGGACCGCCCGGATTGCTCGTTCGATGAATTGCGCACACGCGCGCTTGCCCTCGCCGCCGCCTTGCGGGACCGCGGCGTCGAGCCCGGCGACCGGGTCGTCGTGCTGGCTGCGAACGGTCCGTGGTTCGTCGAACTGATACTGGCCGCCGCGCTGGCCGGCTTCGTGCTCGTGCCGGTCAACATCCGCCTGACGGCAACCGAAATCGCCTACATCTTCGATAACGCGGATCCGAAGATCGCCTTCGTGGACGGCACACGTCGGCAGGCCCTGTCCGGAGGCCTGTCCGGGGCCGGCGTCGCCCACGTTCCGCTGTTCGACGTCGCGGACGATCTGGAAGCGCTCGTGCAGGCCGCGCCGGATGCGGGAACCGACGCCCCGCTTGCCGCCGATCCCGGCGCTCCGTTTCTCCAGCTCTACACCTCCGGCACGACCGGCCACCCGAAGGGCGCGGTGCTCACCCAGCGCAGCATGGCGGCGATCGCGGAGGAAGGCGCGGCCCATCTCGGGCCCGTGCAGGCCGGCGACGTCATGCTGATCTGCCTGCCGATGTTCCACATCGCGGCCATTGACCTGATCGCGTTCGCCTTGGTCCGCGGCGCGACGATGGTAATTTTACCGGAGATGGTACCCGCACAGGTCGTCGCGGCGGTCAAGCAGCGCCGCGTGAACCGGACCCTGCTCGTCCCGGCGGTCATCCGCATGGTGGTCGAGCATCTGGAGGAATCGAACGACAGCCTGCCCTCGCTCGAAACCCTCATCTTCGGCGCCTCCCCGATGCCCGAAGAATTGATCGGCCGAGCACGGCGGGTCATGCCGGCTGCCGACCTGATCCACGTCTACGGGCTGACCGAGACCAGCGGCATGGTCACCTGGCTCCCGCCGGAACAGATCACAGCCGGGCAGCGGCTGCTGTCCTGCGGCAAAGCCCTGCCGTCGGGCGAAGTCGCGGTTGTCGACAACGCCGGGCGGCGGTTGCCCGACGGCACGGTCGGTGAAGTGGTCTACCGCGGCCCGCAGACCATGCAGGGCTACTGGCGCAACCCGGAGGCGACGGCCGACGCGGTCCGGGACGGCTGGTTCCACACCGGCGACGCCGGCTGTCTCGACGGCGAGGGCTATCTGTTTCTCTCCGACCGCATCAAGGACATGATCAAGACCGGCGGCGAGAACGTCTATCCGGCGGAGGTCGAGAACGTCATCCTCAAGCATCCGGCGATTGCCGACGCCGCGGTGATCGGCCTGCCGGACGAACGCTGGGGCGAAGCGGTCAGCGCCGTCGTCGTCGCCGCGGCCGGGCACGATCTCGCGCTGAAGGACTTGCAGGCTTTCACACGCAAGGAACTCGCCGGTTTCAAGATCCCGCGGCGCCTCGAAACGCTGGACCTCCTGCCGCGCAACGGCGCCGGGAAGATTCAGAAACACGTGCTGCGCGCGATGTTCACGGCGCGATAGCGGCTATTCCGGCGAACCGCACCATGACCGAATCATCGACCGCCATCGACCGCGCCGGCCCCCTGCAGGGCTACCATCCCTCGCCCTGGCCGGTGGAATGCGGCGGCAACCGGCGCCAGAAGGCGGCGGCAGGCGGCCTGCATGCGCGCGGCGCAACGCCCCGCGTCACGACACGGACGGACGACCGCTGGAACGTCATGTTTGTGCGCCGCGATGCCGGCGAGTTCTATCTCGGCGGCACGATGCCGGCGTTCCACGGACCGCCGCCGTTCGGCTGGTTGCAGCGCGTCGATCCCGAGAGCCTCGAACCACTTACCGAGTCGCCACACTTGCCGTGCGGCGACCATGTCTGGTGCGGCGCCATCGCGGCACACGAATCCGGCGACATCGTCAAGGTCAATGGCAGCTACATGCACCGGCTCAATCCGGACTGCCGTGTCGTCGCCGAGCGGCGACTGCCGGTCGACGGCGCCCATAACGGGCTGCTCATCCTGTCCGACGGCAGCATCGTAACCAAGGATCTGCGCCTCGCCGGACAGGGGGCATCGACCATCACGCGGTTGAAGCCGGACGGCCTGGAACTGCTTGGCGAACCGTTGCAGTTGCCGGAGGGCTCGATGGGCCGGATCGCCAGCGACCTCACCGGAGAGGGCGAATTCATCTACATCCCCGGCATCGAGCGCGTCTGGCGCATTCGCGTCGAACCGGACCGGCTGACGCTCGACCGGGACTGGGCGCCGCGCTACCGGACCGAGCCGGGCACGCAGGGGCTGGCCTGGGACGGCTGCATTTCCGGCGGCAGCCTCTGGATCATGGACAATGGCGACATCGATTCCCTGCGCGCGATCTTCTCACGCCGGCCGAACGGCCGCTTCGACGGGCCCGACGCCCGGCTGAGCTGGCGCCGCCCGGCGCCGTGGCGCGGGCGGCAGCGGCTGCTGCGGATCTCGCTGCAGGATGGCCGGGTCGATGCGATTTCGCCCTTCGACGCGGCGGGCGGGGGCATCATCGCGCCGCCCGTGAACGTCCCCGAACTGGGGCTCTGCATCGCGTGGGACAGCATCAACGGCGGGCTGGCCGGCCTTTCGACCGCCGGAGACGACCTCGCCGTCGCCTGGACGGTCGATGCCCGGCCGACCATGCAGCCCGTCGTGTTCCCCAAGACCGGCGAACTGGTCATCAACGACTATCGCGACGGCGACGACGGGCTGATCGTCGTCGACATGCGCGCCGGCGAAATCGTCAGCCGCGCCAGCACCGGCTCGCGCCTCGCCAACGGCATGTTCCTGACGCCCGGCGCCGACCGCGACGTCTATTATTGCTCGACCTTCGCCATCGCCCGGGTGCAGTGGCGGTAGGCAAATTCAACGGATAATCCCGCCGTTCGTTGCTCTGCTGCCCGAACCGTATCTCAAGGTGTCACCCCGGACGGAGCGCAGCGACGAACCGGAGTCCAAAACTATAGGCGAATGCTTATCGGGCAGGCCCTGGGGCCCGGCTCGCCCTTCGGTTGGCCGGGGCGACACATTTGGTTGGGCGTTAGCGTCGGTGTGAAAACCGTCCCTACAGCCCGGACACGAACTTCTTCAGGTCGGCGTTGAAGCGCTTGGCGTCCTCGATGAAGGGGGCGTGGCCGATGCCGTCATAGATGATGCGGGTCGATTTGCCGCCGGCGCCGTCCACCAGCCCTTTCATGATCTCGGTCGAGCGCGGCAGGACGTGCCGGTCCTTGCTGCCGTGGATGAAGAGCACGGGCACCTTGACCGTCTTGAGCGTCGGTGAATGATCGAGCGGACCGCCCTTGACGAAGCGGTCGATCACCATAGCGCGGCGGACATAGGGCGGCGTCTGCATGTTGTAGGCCAGCGCCTCCGCGGCCACGGCAGCGGGCAATGGCTTGCCCGGCACCATGTCGAGGAACCGCTTCGTACCCGCAAGCTGGCGCGCGTAGGCGCCGCAGGTCCTGGCCTTGCCGCAGCCGTCGAGATCGGCGCCCGGCGGGCCGGCGGGAATGCCAGCCATCGGGCCGGTATTCTCGATCACCCCCGGTCCCAGAACCATCTCCGGCCCGCCCTTGTCCGGCGGCCTGAGATCGAGATTGTATCCGGTGGCGACGAACACCATGGCCGAGAGCTTGCCCTGGCCGTGCGCCTTGACATAGTCGAGCAACGGCAGCCCGGCATAGGACCAGCCGACAAGCACGACATCCTTGAGCCCTTTGGCGGCGATGACGGCGGCGATATCGCCGGCCCACAACTTGCTGTCGATGTAATGCTTGGGATCGGCCGGCTTGGAGGAATAGCCGTGGCCGCGCATGTCGAAGGCGATCAGGCGATGGGTGTCGCCGAGATCGCTCAGCATCTGCTGGCGCCAGGCCGCGGCGCTCTGGGAAAAACCGTGCACGAACAGGATCGGCCGCCCGGTCGTCTCGCCGCTCTCGACGACGGCGATGCTCAGCCCGTCGGACGATGTTACGGTCGACGGCACCAGCCCGCGCAAACGCTCGGCCTGTGCGGGCTGGGCAAGCGCAGCAGCGAAGGCCGCTGCGGCGAGTATTGCGATCGTCCGTTTCATAGCAAACTTCCCGTTTCCTTGGATTTCGAACGCTAGGCGGTTCCCCGGAGGCTGTAAAGAAATTGTCCTGGGGCCGGTTTCGTCTCTTCGCAAACCGCGTCGGACAGGGCGGTTCGCAATTCCGTCCGGAAATGCCCATATTCCGCTAGTAACCGCCCCGGAGAGGCCATGACCTATTGCGTCGGCATCAAAGTGAACGAGGGCCTCGCTTTCGCCTCGGATTCGCGCACCAATGCGGGGGTCGACCGGGTTTCGATCTTCCGCAAGATGTTCGTGTTCGACCGGCCGGGCGACCGGCTGTTCGTGCTGCTCACGGCCGGCAACCTATCGGTCACCCAGTCGGTCGTCAGCATCCTGTCGCGCCAGTTGGGCGACGACAGCAACGGCCATGACCTGATGGCGGCGCCCTCCATGTTCGCCGCCGCCCGCATCGTCGGCAGCGTCATGCGCGAGGTTCAGGACCGGGATGGCGCCGCAATCCGGGCAGCCGGGGTGGACAGCGACGCCTCGGTCATCTTCGGCGGGCAGGTTCGCGGCGGCCGGACGCGGCTCTACCAGATCTACACACCGGGCAATTTCGTCGAAGCGACGCCGGAGACACCCTATTTCCAGAACGGCGAGGTGAAGTACGGCAAGCCGGTGCTCGACCGGGTCATCGTGCCGGAAACGCCCTTGATGGACGCCGCGAAATGCGCGCTGATTTCCATCGATTCGACCATGCGCTCCAACCTCTCGGTCGGCCCGCCGATCGACGTGCTGCTCTACCGGACCGATGCGCTCGCCATCGGCTACCGCGCCAGCCTGGAGGCCGACGACCCCTATCTGTCGGCGCTCAGCGAAAAATGGAGCCAGTCCCTCAACCGCGCCTTCCGCAGCGTCGAGGAACCGGACTGGCCGATCTAGGCCGGAATTTGCCGGCTCAGGCCGCCCGCCTTTTCGCGATGCCCGAGACCAGCCGGACCTTGCGCGGCGCGCCCATCCACATGCCGAGGATGGAGAGGCCGCAGGCACCGAGCGCAAACCACCAGGCGAGGTCGTAGCTGCCGGTCCGGTCGTAGAGTTCGCCGGTGAGCCAGGGGCCGCAAGCCGCGCCGATCGAGATGATCATGCCGAAAGCACCGAAAATCTGGCCGAATCGGCGGCACTGGAAGACCTCGGCCAGGATCGCGCCGAATATGGAGGCCATGCCATAGCCGAGCGCGCCCTGCCCGGCCACCATGATCCAGAGCAGGAGCTCGCTCGGGTTGTCGCGCATCGCCAGGAGCAGGCCATAGCAGAGCACGAAACCGAGGGTGGAGAGCGTCCAGGCCCATTCCCGGCCGATCCGGTCGCTCAGGCCGCCCATGCCGATCTGTCCGACCACGCCGAACAGGCCGACCAGCCCCAGCGCGAAGGCTGCAGCAGCCGGCGCAAAGCCGATCTCGCCGAGATACTGGGTCTGATGCACCTGGACCGCATACCAGACATACATGCCGAAGAAGAGGCCGAGGCCGAGCCACCAGAAGCGGACCGTCGCCATGGCGCCGAAGAGCGACCAGTCACGCGCCACCCATTCCGGATCGACCACTGGATCGACCGCTGGATCGACGGCGGGCGCAGGCGCAGAGTCGCCTTCCGAAGGCGCGCTTGACGCTCTCTGCGCCGCCCTTTGGGCCGCCCTTTGGGCCGCCCGGCCTTCTCCGTCCGGCTTCAGGCCCATGTCTTCCGGCCGCCGGCGCTGCAGCAGCAGGTTCAGAGGCAGAACGACGACAAACAGGATCAGCGCCATGGCCATGCAGGCGTCGCGCCAGCCGTCGTCACGGATGATGTCCTGCAGCCAGGGAAACATCAGGATCGAGCCGACGCCGGCGCCGGAAAACGCCAGCCCGGTCGCCAGCCCGCGCCGCCGTACGAACCAGAAGGGCATCAGATAGGCGTGCCCGGTATAGCCCAGGATGATCGCGCCGCCGACAACGCCGCAGCCCAGGCTGAGAAAGATCACGCCCTGCCCGCCGGCGACCGTGGCGAGGATCAGGCCGCCGCCGACCAGGACCGAGCCGGCGGCCATGACGAGGCCCGGCCCCAGCCGGTTTATCGCCACGCCGAGCAGAGGCGTGAGCAGCATCGAGGTTGCGAAGCCGACCGAGAAGATCGCCGCCGTCTCCGCTCGCGGCCAGCCGAACTCGTCGAGTATCGGCGGATAGAGCAGCGAGAAGGACGTCCGCACATTCACGCCGACGCCGAGCGTGACGAAGGCGACCGCCACGACGACCCAACCGTAGTAAAAGGGCAGGCGGGCCAGCGGGCCGGTCGGGCGCGCCCCTTCTTCCAACGGATCGCCGGTCATCCGGCAGCCGCCCGCTCGGCCTCCAGGGCCGCCTGCTGCCGCAGCCTCCGGGCCCGTATCTTCGCCTGTCCGGCAACCAGGCGGACCTTGCGCGGCGCGGCCAGCCACATGGTGGCGATCGAGAGAAGTCCGGCCGCCGCGCCAACGGCGAAGCCGGTCTCGTAGCCGCCGGTAATGTCGTAAAGCTCGCCGGTCGCCCACGGCCCCAGCGCCGCGCCGAAACCGCTGGTCGCGCCGTAGATGCCAAATATCTGGCCGTATTTCGGGCTGTGGAAGAGCTCGGCCGGCACCGCCGGATAGACCGCCGAAGCGCCGTAGCCGATCAAGCCCTGCACGAAGACCATGGTGTAGACCAGCCACAGTGCCGGGTAATGCGGCAGGACGAGCAGAATGGCGTAGCATGCGGAAAAGCCGCCGAAGGCGATGCTCCACCCCCACTCGCGGCCTATCCGGTCCGACAACATGCCGATGCCGATCTGGCTCGCGACGCCGCTCAGCCCGACCAGCCCCAGCGCGAAGGCCGCGGCCACGGCCGACACGCCGATCTCGGTCAGGAATTTGGTCTGGTGGACCAGCACCGAATACCAGGCATACATGCCGGCCATGTAGCTGACATGCAGCCACCAGAAGCGGCTGGTGCGCGCCGCGGTCCGGAAGGTCCATTCCCGGTGCGCCCAGGCCGGATCGACCACGGCGTCGGCCGCCGGCTTGCGCGGCGCGCTGCCGGGCCGGTTTTCGCCGTCGGGCTCCAGCCCGATATCGTGGGGGTGCCGGCGCTGGAACAGCAGGTTGAGCGGCAGGACCATGCCGACCATCAGGATCGCCAGGGCATAGCAGGCGCGGCGCCAGCCGTCGGCGCCGATGATGCCCTGCAACCAGGGAAACAGCAGGATCGCGCCGATGCCGACGCCGGAAAAGGCGAGCCCGATCGCCAGTCCGCGCCGGCGCACGAACCAGTAGGGCAGGAAATAGCTGTGGGTGACGTAGGCGAACATGACGCTGCCGCCGATCGTCATGCAACCCATGGTGACCGCCAGTTCCGCCACCGAGTCGACGCCGGTCGACAGCACCAGCCCGCCGGCGCAGAACAGCACGCCCAGCGCCACGATCCGACCGATGCCGAAGCGGTCGATCAGAACCCCGGCGAAGGGCGAAAAGAACAGCGAGACCATAAAGCCCATAGAGAAGATCGCCGCCGTCGTACCGCGCGACCAGCCGTACTCTTCCAGGATCGGCGGAAACAGCAGCGAGAAGGCGACGCGGACGTTGGCGCCGATCGCCATGGTCATGAAGGCGACCGCGAGCACCACCCAGCCGTAGTAGACGGGGAAGCGGGCAAGCGGCGAGAGCGGGCGGGGAGAGTCGGGCGGCCGGGCCATGGCGCTGCTATATCGCCGAAGCCCTGGCTTGGCGAGGGCGCCCGGCGCATGGGGCGGATGTGCGCCGCGCCTTTCGGGTCGGGGCGCCACGCTCCCGTCGCTACCGGGTCACGGCGAGCCGCACATCCAGCATGTCGAGAACCTTGAACAGCGTGTCGAGGCGCGGATTGCCGTCGCCGGAAAGCGAGCGATAGAGCGCCCGCCTTCCCAAACCGGTCGCTTCGGAAACAGAGGTCATTCCCTTCGCCCGCGCGACGTTCAAATACTCGACCAGCGCCTCGTCGCTGTCGAGGAAGTCGATCGGTTCGAATTTCCTGAGTTCCTTCGCGCTTCCCCGGTTTTGCCTGGAGAGTCGTCCGGTGATTTTGCGGAAACAAGGGACAATTGAGAGCGTTCGACTTACCACGGTTTACGCACGGGCGGGCGGGACGTAGAACCGGAACTCCGCTCCAGGAAGCCTCTCCGGCCGCATGACCGACCCTGCGCCCATCACGCCCGAACTCGTCGCCGGCCATGGCCTGACGCCCGAAGAGTATGAGCGGGTCCTCGCCATCATGGGCCGCGAGCCGACGCTGGCGGAACTCGGCGTTTTCTCCGTCATGTGGTCCGAGCACTGTTCCTACAAGTCCTCGAAACGGTGGCTGAAGACCCTGCCGACCGAGGCGCCCCACGTCATCCAGGGGCCGGGGGAGAATGCCGGAGTCATCGATATCGGCGGCGGGCTGGCCTGCGTCTTCAAGATCGAGAGCCACAACCACCCGTCCTTCATCGAGCCCTACCAGGGCGCGGCGACCGGCGTCGGCGGCATCATGCGCGACGTGTTCACCATGGGCGCCCGGCCGATCGCCAACCTTAACGCCCTGCGCTTCGGCGATCCGGCGCATCCGAAGTCGCGCCATCTGGTCTCCGGCGTCGTGGCGGGCATCGCCGGCTACGGCAACTGCATGGGCGTGCCGACGGTGGGCGGCGAATGCGATTTCGACCCGGCCTACAACGGCAATATCCTGGTCAACGCCATGACGGTCGGCATCGCGCCGGCGGACCGGATCTTCTATTCGGCGGCGGCCGGGCCGGGCAATCCGGTGGTCTATGTCGGCTCCAAGACCGGGCGCGACGGCATCCACGGCGCGACCATGGCCTCGGCGACCTTCGAGGACGACAGCGAGGAAAAACGCCCGACCGTGCAGGTCGGCGATCCCTTCACCGAGAAACTGCTTCTCGAAGCCTGCCTGGAGCTGATGGCGACCGACGCCATCGTGGCGATCCAGGACATGGGCGCGGCGGGCCTGACCTCGTCGTCGGTCGAAATGTCGTCCAAGGGCGGCGTCGGCATCGAGCTCGACCTCGACCGGGTGCCGATGCGCGAAACCGGGATGAGCGCTTACGAAATCCTGCTCTCGGAGAGCCAGGAGCGGATGCTGATGGTGCTCAGGCCCGGCCGCGAGGACGAGGCCCGCGCCATCTTCGGCAAATGGGAACTGGATTTTGCCGTCATCGGCAGGATCACGGACAGCGGGCGCTTCGCGGCGCGCATGGGCGGCGCGACGATGGCGGATATCCCGGTCGATCCGCTGGTGAGCGAAGCGCCGGAATACGACCGGCCCTGGGAAGCGACGACGGCGCCGACGCCGGTCGACCCCGCCGGATGTGCGCCGCCGGGCAGCGTGGAAGACGCGCTGCTGACGCTGCTCGGCAGCCCGGACCAGGCAAGCAAACGCTGGATCTGGGAACAGTACGACCATCTCGTCATGGGCCGGACCCGCATCAGGCCCGGCGGCAACGCCGCGGTCGTCGGCTTGCCGGACAGCCGCCGCGCGCTTGCGCTCACGACCGATTGCACGCCGCGCTATTGCCGCGCCGACCCGGCCGCCGGCGGGCGGCAGGCGGTCGCCGAAGCCTGGCGCAACCTGACGGCGGTCGGCGCGACGCCGCTCGCCGTCACCAACAATCTGAACTTCGGCGACCCGACGCGCCCGCCGATCATGGGCCAGCTCGCCGGCTGCGTGACCGGGATGGCCGAAGCGTGCACGGCCCTCGACTTCCCGGTCGTCTCCGGCAACGTCTCGCTCTACAACGAGACCGGCGGCGAAGCGATCCTGCCGACCCCGGTGATCGGCGGCGTCGGCGTGCTCGAGGACGGCGCAACTGCGGTCGACCGGGGCACCGTCGCACCGGGCCACGCCCTCGTTCTGATCGGCGCAACGACGGGCCCTCTCGGCGCCTCGCTCTATCTGCGCGACGTGCATGGCCGGACGGACGGCGCGCCGCCGCCCGTCGATCTGGCGACCGAGCGGCGCAATGGAGATCTGGTGCGCAGCCTGATCGGCGTCGGCGCGGTCATGGCCTGTCACGACCTGTCGGACGGCGGCCTTGCAATGGCGCTGGCGGAGATGGCGCTGGCCGGCCGGGCCGGCATCGCGCTCGATGCGGTCCGGGACGGCCTGCCCCTGCACGCCTGGCTGTTCGGTGAGGACCAGGGCCGATACCTCGTCGAAACCGCCGATAGTGACGCCATCGTGGACGAAGCCCGGGCCGCTGGCGTAACCGCCACGGTCGTTGGCCAAACTGTCGCGGAGCCTTCGTTGACCCTCCGTAAGGGCTGCCCTATATCGCTCGCGCGCCTCCGGGAGGCGCATGAAGGCTGGCTGCCCGGCTGGATCGAGGGTTCGCAATCCGCTACGGCCGCCGCCCGACCCTGACCGACAAACGACCGCCGGAGCGCCGCAGCCCATGGCGATGGACGCACGCGAGATCGAATCCCTGATCAAGCAGGCCCTGCCCGATGCGCAGGTGACCATTCAGGACCTCGCCGGCGACGGCGATCATTATGCCGCGCAGGTCGTTTCCTCCGAATTTACCGGCAAGACCCGGGTGCAGCAGCACCAGATGGTCTATGCCGCGCTCCAGGGCCGGATGGGCGGTGTGCTGCATGCCCTCGCCCTCAACACCAGCCCGCCGAACGCGTAACAGGATCGGCTGCCATGTTCGGATTCTTCAAACGCAAACCGGCCGGGACGATGCAAACCCGGACGCAAACAGATGAGGACCTTCCCATGACCAAGGCCGCCGCGACCGCCGACCACCCCGTGTTCGAGCGCATCAAGACCGAGATCGGCGAACAGGATGTCGTCCTGTTCATGAAGGGCACGCCGGTGTTCCCGCAGTGCGGGTTTTCGGCGGCAGTGGTCCAGATTCTGTCGCATATGAACGTCAAGTTCAAAGGCGTGAACGTGCTGGACGATATGGAAATCCGGGAAGGCATCAAGGCCTACAGCAACTGGCCGACCGTCCCGCAGCTCTACGTCAAGGGCGAGTTCGTCGGCGGCTGCGACATCGTCCGCGAGATGTTCGAGGAAGGCGAGTTGCAGCAGTATCTGGAAGGCAAGGGCCTCCAGTAGGCGGCATAGCGGCGCCTACTTCTTCAACGCCGGCGGGTGAAAGCGGGCCGGCTCCCCTATACCAGTTCGATCGGACCCGGATAGCGGGCGACGCGCTTGTCCGCGGTCAGCAGCGTATATCCCTCGTACCGCGCCTGCGCGACCAGAAGCCGGTCGAACGGGTCGCGATGAATAACCGGCAGAGCGGCAGTCTCAAGCGCGTGCGGGCCGGTCACAGGCAATTCTTCGTAATTTCTGGCCAGTAGCCCCCGACGCAATTTGGCGCCATCGACCCGGAAATCATCCCGGCCGCGGCGGCTCTTGATCGCGATTTCCCAGAGACTCGCTGCACTGAACACAAGATTGCCTTCCCGGGCTCGGAGCCGCTGCTTGACGTCCGACGACAGACGAGGCGAGTCGTCGGCGATCCAGATCAGCAAATGGGTGTCGAGGAGCAGGCTCACGCGCCGAACATCTCCGCAATCTCATCCTCGAACATCGTATCGAAATCGTCGGGCACCTCGATCTCTCCGGCCATAAACCCGAACCTGTCGGATGGCGCGGCCGGCTGCTCCAGCGCCTCGACCTTGACGAGCGGTTTGCCGGCGCGCGCGATGATGAAGGGCTCGCCCGCAACCGCTGCCGCGACGAGGCGCGACAGGTTGGTCTTGGCATCGTGCATGTTGACGGTCTTCATCGGACGTTCCTAGCTTAGTCCGATAAACTTAGTTCATTAGGAACGCAAATTCAACGAGCCCGTTCGACCTGCCGATCACTCACCCCGGCAGGTGCTGCACGGTTGTGAGCGTCGCCGTGACGAGCAGGATGGCGCAGACGGCGAGCCACTCGACGGCGATGGAGCGGCGCAGGCGGGCCGCCGCGGCCGGATCGCCCCGGCGCATGGCCGGCACGAAACGCAGCTTGTTGGCCGCCGCCGCGCCGAGCAGGACGAGCACCGCAGCAATCTTGGCGAGCAGGGTGAGGCCGTAGCCCGTCGTTGTCAGGGCCGTGACATCTCCCACCAGGCGCCAGGCCATGACGATGCCCGCGGCGATCAGGACCGGCACGGTGACGCTGGCGATCCGCCCTAATCGATGGCCGAGTTGCGCCGCCTCGGACAGGTGTTCCGGCGACGCGGCCAACCTGCGCAAGGGCGACAGGATGCCGATCCAGAAGGCCGCCGCCGCGAGATGCACGACCAGCAGCGCTTCCAGCCAGACCGACCCCGCATCCGGCACATGGCCGATCCATGCGAAGGACCATAACGCCAGGGACACGCCGGCGGCGGCGATCCAGAGGCCGGTTCCGGCCGCCCGCAGCCCGGCAAGCAACAGGATCAGGCCCGAGGCCAGCAGCAACAGCCGGGTTCCGGGCGGATTGCGCCAGAGCAGGCCGAGCATCTCCGGGTCCGTCATGCCGGACGCATCTCCGGCCATCGCCGCGCCGCGCAGCAGGAAGCCGAGCCCGCCGGCGAGCAGCGCCAGCAGCGCGAGGGCCGAGGCCTGCCTGGCGATCGGGCCGCGCATCCTGTCGGTTTCCCGCCGGAAAAAGAGACGCACCAGAACCAGCCCGGAACTGCCGAGCACCCCCAGATACAGCAGGAATTTGGCCAGGATCGAGAGCAGTTCCCAGAGGTCGGGCAAGGGTCACTTCACCCGGAATTCGAAACCGCCGCGCATCGTGTGCCCGTCCGCGGCGAGGCCGCGCCATTCGATCCGATAGAGGCCGCGTCCCCGGCCGGGCAACGGGATCGCGAACCGGGTCGCGAAACCTTTGTGCCGGGTCAGATCGAGATCGACCGCGGGGCTGTCGCCGTGGTGCATCCTCACTTTCGTCAAGCGGGTTCGTTTTGCGAATGACAGGACGATCCGGGCCGGCGCCTGCGCGAGTACGGCGCCGTTCGCCGGCGCCGTTGTGTCCAGCTTCGAGTGCGCGAACGCCGCCGTTGCGCTCAGCAGCAGCAGGCCGGCCAGCAGGAGGTGCTTCATGGCGTGTCGTCACTCGATGCCGTTGGCCCGTTGCAGTTCCCGGATATAGGCCACGATCAGGGCGACATCGTCGCGGTTCAATCCTTCGACCGGCGGCATGTTGTCGAAGGGCCAGTGGTGACGCCGCACCCCGATGGCGACCGCCCGCTGGAACGCTTCGTCGCCATGATGGCCGGGTTCGTAGATGATGTGGACCAGCGGCGGCCCGAGCTCCTCCCGCCCGACCGCGTTCGCGCCGTGGCAGGTCACGCAGTTCTCGTCGAACAGCCGTTTGCCGGCCTGCGCCTCGGTCGAGAGCGCCTGCGGCAGGACGATCTCGACCAGCGGCGCGCCGTCCGTTTCGGCCCCCGGTGTCGCCCTGCGGTCCGAACCGCCGAACAGGAAATATCCGCCGGCGACCAGCGCTCCGGCCAGCACAAGCAGGATGGCGGACTGCTTCAGTGACATGCCTTGCCCAGCGCCTTGAGCCGCCAGTAGTTGTAGGGCAGCGGCGTGACGAATCCGGCCGCCAGCATGAGCGGCACGACCCACCATGTCAGCATGGCTCCGCCAGTCAGCGCCCAGTCGACCGCGTTCATCATGGCCTCCATGGAAATCATCGAGATGAAGGACATGCCAATGGCGGTGCGGAAGGCCGTCCGCAAATCCATCTGACGGGAGAGGATGAACGTCTCCAGGGCGATGGAGGTCAGCAGGCCGTTTACGATCGCGAGAATCATGATCGCCAGGGTCGGCCAGGGTATGCCGGTAAACTGGAAGAAGGCGATGGTGCCGAAATCGCCGATGGCGCAGCCCAGGAGGCACCAAGCCGTGTTCTTCGACGCCCGGCGCCAGGTGTGGCGGCAGTGCCAGTTTATCGCCAGGTTTTCGGCTATAGCGACCATGTTCGCCCCGATTGCTTTTTCGTCAGGTCCAATCTAGTGTTTCCAGTTACTGGAAGGTCAAGGGGTTCGCCATGAACATCTCAGCTGTGGCCGGGGCCGCCGGGCTGCCGGTTAAGACCGTGCGCTATTACTCGGACATCGGCCTGGTGCCGGCGCCGGCCCGTTCGGCTTCCGGATACCGCAGCTATGACGACGCCGCGGTGCGCAAGCTGGTCTTTGTCCGCCGGGCGCGGGAATTCGGTTTTTCGGTCGAGGAATGCCGGGAACTGCTCGGCCTGTACGAGGACCGTTACCGCTCCAGCGCCGACGTGAAGCGTATCGCAACCCGCCGGCTGGACGAGATCGCCGAGAAGCAGCGCGAACTGCAATCGCTGCACGACGAACTGGCCCATCTGGTCGAGGCCTGCCGCGGCGACCACCGGCCCGACTGCCCGATCATCGACGGCCTGGGGGCGCGGCACGCGTTGGCATCCGAATGAATTGAGGATGTCCGCGTGAACGATGAACTTCGCCTCGCCGCTCCGGAAGACGCGGCGGAAGTCGCGGCGTTGGTAGACCGGGCCTATACCGGCTACATCGAACGGATCGGCCGCAAGCCCGGCCCGATGCTGGACGATTACGCCGCGCTGATCGCCGACGGGCTGGTCCGCGTTCTGCGCCGCGACGGGCGGATCTGCGGCGTCCTGGTCCTGATCGGGAGGGACGACCATCTGCTGCTCGACAATGTCGCCGTTGCCCCGGAGGCGCAGGGCCACGGGCTCGGGCGGCGGCTGGTGGAGGCAGCGGAAGACGTCGCAAGAGACCTGGGCTATGCAACCGTCCGGCTCTACACGCATGAGACTATGGTTGAGAATATCGCCCTGTACGAGCATCTCGGCTTCTCGATAACGCACAGGGCGAAAGATCGCGGATACGACCGCATCTATATGGCGAAGACTCTTGCCTGACCGGCGTGGCCGGATCGGGGCATGCCGCCTCCCTGCCGATGGGGCGCATCCGAAGACCGGCGTCAAATCCGCAAAGCCCGAACGGCAAGAATTAGGCTATTTCAATATTCAGTCTTGAAACTGCTTGATGCCCGTCGACCCCGACCACCCATGAACCGCCGCGCCGTATCCCTTTTCCTTTTGCTCCTGCTGGCCGTCGCCGCTGCCGCGCTGGCCGCCTGGCTGCTGGCGCCGCAACGCCTATCCGATGCGCGGATCGCCCGCCATTTCCTGACGATCGCGTTCGGGCGCGAACACGCCGACGGGCCGGGGCAGCATCTGGCGAAATGGCAGGGCGGTATCCGCTACAAGGTCGTGCGCTGGTTCGGCGGGCCCGGCGCCGAGCGGGCTGAAGAAGCGCTGCACCGCCAGATGCGCGATCTCGCCGGTCTGACCGGCCTGACGATCGTCCGGGCCACCCTGTTCGACGCCAACTATCTGATCGCGCTGACCAGCGAAGACCTGTTCGCCTGGCAGGTGCGCCGGGCGCTCGCCGCCGCCAACCGCCGGCTCGGCGGCCGCATCGCCGACGCCAACTGCGCCGGCTTCTTCGGCCAGGACGTCGAGACCGGGGCCATCGTCAACGCCCGGGTCATCATCCCGGTCGACCGGGCGGTGCGGCGCCGGCTGCTGCAACGCTGCATCGTCGAGGAAACCGCCCAGGTGCTCGGCCTGCCCAACGACGCCGACGGCGGCGTGCGCTCCGTGTTCAACGACGCCGACCGCTCGACCGCCCTGTCGCGGCTCGACCGGCTGCTCGTCGCCCTGCTCTACCATCCGGGACTCGAAGCGGGCTTGGGGCGGGCGGAAACCGCGCGCCGCGTCCGGCAGATCCTGCCGGCCGTCCGCCGCAGGCTGGCCTACTGAGGGCGGCGCAGCCGTTCGACGAAGTTGCGCAGGCCGACCTGCCGATCCCGCTTCAAGCGTTCCGCCTCAAGGATAGACCGGGCCTGGCGCACGCTCTCGCCTATGTCCAGATTAACGATGATGTAATCGTATTCCGGCCAGTGGCTCATCTCTTCCGAAGCCTCAGCCATGCGGGCGCGGACAATGTCAGCGCTGTCCTGGGCCCGTTCGTGCAGCCGCCGCTCCAGTTCTGCCGTCGAAGGCGGCAAAACGAAGACGCTGACCAGATCGTCCCGCATCTTTTCGCCAAGCTGCTGGGTGCCCTGCCAGTCGATGTCGAACAGCACGTCGCGCCCGGCGGCCAGCGCCGCCTCGACCTCGGCGCGCGGCGTGCCGTAACCGTTGCCGAAGACCTCGGCGTGTTCCAGCAAATCGCCGGCCTTCACCATCGCGTCGAACCGTGTCCTGTCGATAAAGCGATAGTCGACGCCGTCCTCCTCGCTCGGCCGCGCCGCCCGGGTCGTCACCGAGATCGACAGGGTGAGGTTGTCGTCGCCGGTCAGAAGTTCGCGCGAGATCGTCGTCTTTCCCGCCCCGCTCGGCGACGACAGCACCAGCATCAGGCCGCGCCGCGCCACGCCGCCGTCCCGGCCACCGTCCGCGCCGCTTTCGCTATTCGACATTCTGCACCTGCTCGCGAAACTGCTCGATCACGGCCTTGAGGTCGAGACCGATCCGGGTGAGCGCGATGTCCGCCGCCTTGGAGCACAGGGTGTTGGCCTCGCGGTTGAGCTCCTGGCACAGGAAATCCAGCTTGCGCCCGATCGCGCCACCCCCGTCCAGCAGGGCGCGCGCGGCTTCGATATGGCTTTCGAGCCGGTCGATTTCCTCCCGGACGTCGGCCTTGGCGGCGAGCAGGGCGGCTTCCTGCGCCAGCCGCTCCTCGCCGACGCCGACCCGGGCTTCGAGCAGGTCCGCCACCTGCTTCTCGAACCGTTGGCGCAGCATGGCGGGCTGGGCCTCCGCGGTCTCCGATGCAGCGGCCGTCAGCCGCGCGATGTTTCCGAGATGCTCACGCAACACGTGCAGCAGACGCGCGCCTTCCTCGGCCCGCGCCGCCGCCAGCCGGTCCAGCGCATCGGCCAGGGTCGCCAGAATCGCCTTCTCCCGCGCCGCAGCTACGGCTGCCTCCTCGGCCGGCTCGACGGTCTCGGCGATGCCCCGGACGGCGATCAGCGCGTCGAGCCGCGGCGGCGCCGGATCGACCCGGCCGCCCAGCGCATCCTGCAGCGCCAGCACCTGTTCGAGGGCGGCCTCGTTGATTTTCAGGGCAACCTGGCGCTCGCCCCGGTCGAGCTGGAGCGACAGGGAAAGCGCCCCGCGCCCGAACGCGGCGGCAGCCGCCTTGCGCGCCGCGGCGTCAATGGCATCGCTGCCCGGCGGCATCCGGCACCGGACATCGAGGCCCTTGCTGTTGACGCTGCGCGCTTCCCAGAACCAGGCCGTTCCGTCCAGCGCGCCGTCTGCGCGGGCATAGCCGGTCATGCTGGAGACGGTCATGCGGGCTTGCGCCGGTGAGCGATCATGCGGGTTCCAATGCGTAGCCGTTCGCGGGCTGCCGGGTTGTGGACCGGCCGGTCCGGAACATTAGCGGCCCCCGCCGCCGCCAACAAGAAAGGGCGATCCGATCCCGACCCGGTAGGGATCGTCCGGCGCGAAGTGCAGCTGCGTCTCGCCGACGACGAAAGCCTGCCCTTCGATCGTCGGGATGACGCCGCCATTGGCGCCCGGCCGGTAGTGCGCCCGGTAGGTGCTGCCGATGATGCTCTCCTGGACCCAGGGTTCGCCCGGCGCGAGGGCGCCGTCGGCGTCCAGGCAGGCAAGTTTGGCGCTGGTGCCGGTCCCGCAGGGCGAGCGGTCGTAGGCCCCGCCGGGACAGAGCGTGAAGTTGCGGCTGTCGGCTCCGGCCGAAACCGGCGGACCGAAAAACTCGATATGGTCAATCTCCGCACCGCCGTCGCCGGCGATGCCCTCCCGCGCCAGCGCCGTTCGCACCTGCGCCGCGGCTTCGGTCAGCGCCGGAATGTTCTCCATGGCGAGCGGCAGCGGCGCCTCCTGGCACAGGAAAAACCAGTTGCCGCCCCACGCCACGTCGCCGCTGACGCGGCCCAGCCCTTTGACCTCGACCGCCACGCCGGCCTGCGTCCGACGGCTCTCGATATTCTCCACGGTGGCAGTGTTGGCGTCCCGGAGGTCGACCGAGACAATCCCGACCGGCGTTTCGAACCGGTGCGTTCCCGGCCCGATCCGGCCGAGGAAAGCGAGCGTCGCCGCGACGCCGATCGTGCCGTGGCCGCACATGCCGATCCTGCCGGCGGGGTTGAAGAAGATAATGCCGGTCTCACAGGCCGGATCGTCCGGCGGGCACAGCAGCGCGCCGACCATGGCGTCGAAGCCGCGCGGCTCGGTCAGGAGGGCGCGGCGGACCCAGGCATGGCCGCTTTCGAAGCGGGCCGCCCGCTCGGCAAGGGTTCCGGCGCCGAGGTCCGGGCCGCCCTCGACGATCGTGCGGGTCGGCTCGCCCGCGGTATGGGAATCGATCACGCGCACAGGCGGGCGGCGTCCGGGTCTTTCATCCAGTCGGCGTGCCAGGCCTTGAACAGCGAGAGCTGCTGCTCGGCATAGCGCCGCTGGCTCTCGCTCAGCGCATCGGCGGCGTTGAAATGCCGGGCATAGCCGGCATGGCCCGCCGCCATCATCAGATGCTTGTAGTACAGCACCAGGTCCGGCCCCTCGTCGAAGGACGCGAGCACGGCCAGCGCCTCGTCGAGTTCCTGCGCCAGCCGCCGCGCTGTGGCGTCGCCGGCCGCCGCCTGTTCGCACAGCGAGACCAGCTGCAGGATTTCCCGGGGCAGCACGTTGCCGATGCCGGTGATCGCCCCGGTCGCGCCGCACCGGACATAGCCATGGAAAACAGCGGTATCGACGCCGACCAGCAGCGCCAGGCCGGGATCGCGATTGGTAATGTGCTCAGCCGCGTAGCTGAGCGCCGCCGCGCCGCCGAATTCCTTGAAGCCGATCAGGTTCGGATGATCGCGCCGCAGGTCGAAGAACAGGTCGGCCCCGGTCTCGAAGCCGTAGTGGGGGCTGTTGTAGATCACCGCGGGCAGGTCGGGCGCGGCGGCGAGGATGCCGGCGAAATGCGCGCGCTGCGCCGCCGCCGACGTGCCGCGAGACAGCACCCGCGGGATCGCCATCAGCCCCTGCGCCCCGCAGGCCTGGGCATGGCCGGCGTGGGCGGCGGCCGACCGCGGATTCTGCGCCCCGGTCCCGACGATCGTCGGCACGCCGGCCGCGACGAGCCGCGCCACGCCTTCCTGGCGCTGGGCGTCGGTCAGCAGCGGCCAATCGCCCATCGAGCCGCAATAGACCGCCGAGCGCATGCCGGCTGCGATCAGCCTCTGCGCCGTATCGATCAGCCGGTCGAAATCCGGTTCGCCCTGCACCGTGCACGGGGTCATCAGCGCCGGAATGCAGCCGGTGAAGACGGAGGTGTCCATGGGCCCGCTCTTTCGTCGCCACGCCATGCCGAGCAACATCACAGCGCCCGGCCGAACGCAAGCCTTCCAAGCGACACAATCGCGAAAGAGAGGCTGCAAATCCGATAAACGATTTTTGGTCGGGCGAAGCGGATTGTGCGTTGCTTCCTTGACAATAAATGTTTTTCATTACCTGTTACGTAACGATTATGAGAATATCTTGGACATCGCATTTCGTACCCGAAGGCTCGAAAGGACGTTTAACGCGGCCGCCGGACTCCGGAAAACCTATGGGGAGCGGATGGCGAAGGTCATCATGATGCGAATGGCGGTCCTCAAGGCTGCGCGTAACATCTCGTCGGTGCCCGCTACGCCGCCGGAGAGACGGCATCTGCTCAGGGGAGATCGTGACGAACAGTTTGCAGTCGATCTCGTTCACCCCCACCGGCTTGTTTTTGAAGCGACTCACACGCTGCTTCCGCGTCGGGCGGATGGCGGGATCGATATCGAACGGGTGACCTCGATCACGATCCTGGACGTGATCGACTATCACTGAGAGGAAGGACGGATGGCCACCGACACCAATCCTTACCGACCGGACTACGCAGTTCCTCCGGGTTGGATCCTGGAGGAACGACTCAAAAGCCATGGCATGTCGCACGCCGAGTTGGCGCGCCGGTGCGGCCGCTCGACAAAATTGATCAGCGAGATCGTCGCAGGAAAAGCGTCTCTTGAGCCGGAGACCGCCCTACAGTTCGAGAAGGTGCTCGGCGTGGATGCCGACATATGGATCGGGATCGAAGCCGACTATCGGCTCGACAGAGCGAGAAAGATTGAAGCCGAGGCCGGATTTTCGGCAGCGTGGGCTAGGTCCTTTCCTGTTGCGAGTCTTGTTCGGCGGGGATGCTTCGAACGCCCGGTATCGGAGGCCGATACTGCGATCAAGCTTCTTACTTTCTTCGGTGTCGCGTCTGTCGATGCGTGGGCGAGACGATACGGCCTTGCGAACGGCGCCTATCAGTGCTCGTCGAACTGCATGGATGACGAAGCCATGCTGGCCACCTGGTTGCGGCTCGGGGAGATCGGCGCGGAACGCCAGGATTGTGCGGACTACACTGTTACCGGCTTCAGGCGGGCGCTTCGGGAAATTCGTGGCCTGACCGGCGAGCCGGCCACTGAATCCCTGCGGCAGGCCGCGACGCTTTGCAATGAGAACGGTGTTGCCCTTGCGTTGGTGCCGCCGCTACCGAAATCGGTGCTTACCGCCGCCGCCCGGTGGCTCTCGCCTAGAAAAGCCGTCATCCAACTCAGCACGCGGTATAAGTCCGATGGCCGGCTTTGGTTCGGCTTCTTTCACGAAGCGGCGCATATTCTGTTTCACAGCAAGAAGAAAATCTTCGTCGACGCGAGGCACAAAGACGATGCCGGGATCGAAGCCGAGGCCAACGAGTGGGCATTGAGCCAGCTGAATTCTCAGCAAACCGGTGACGGAATGCCAACCTATCGACGTGCAGCAAGGCCATCGATTCCACGTTGGACCGGAACGGGTTAACAGCATGAACGCCCAAATGCAGGATCTTCGCGTCGACCATGTCGGCAGCCTGCTGCGGCCGCAATCGCTGATCGACGCGTTTCTCGGCTGCGGGCGGGGCGAGATCGACGAGGATGCGCTGGCCGCCGCCCAGGATGCGGCGATCCGCGATGCCGTCGCAAAGCAGGAGAGCATCGGCCTGCCGGTCGTCAGCGACGGCGAGTATCGCCGGCTCAACTGGCAGGTCAGCTTCTCCGAGGTCGAGGGCTGGGACCAGTGGGAAGGCTCCTGGCGCGCCTTCCTTGCCAGCCCGGACAATTTGATGGAAGGCGAGCAGCCGGGCACGCGGGGCGCCGACGCGGTCGAACATTTCAAGGCGCCGGCAACGGGCAAACTGGCCCTGAAATGCAACGCGCCGCTGGAGGAATTCCGTTTTCTGAAAGAGGTCGCAGCCACGCCGGCCAAGGTCATGCTGATGGGGCCGGACCGGGTCTCCCAGATGTGCGATCTGGAAAGCTCGGCGCCCTGGTACACCGGCCGGCAGGCCTTCCTCGACGATGTCGCGGCGATCCAGAACCGGATGGTCGGCGAGATCGTCGGGGCCGGATGCCCCTATGTCCAGCTCGATGAGCCGAGCTACACCGGCTATGTCGACCGGGCGACCCTGGAGCGCATGGCCGCGCGCGGCGAAGACCCGGTGCGCAATCTCCGCAGCGCCGTCGAGGCCTCGAACGCCGCGATCGAAGGGCATCGCGGCAAGGCCTGCTTCGGCCTGCACATCTGCCGCGGCAACCGCGCCTCCATGTGGCACCGCGAGGGCGCCTATGACGGCATCGCCGAATTCCTCTTCGCCAACCTGAAGTTCGACCGGCTGCTGCTGGAATACGATACGGAACGGGCCGGCGGCTTTGAGCCGCTGCGCTTCGTGCCGAAAGGCGGCCCGGTCGTGGTTCTCGGCCTGATCACCACCAAGACCGGCGCGGTCGAAAAGGCCGACGACCTGATCGCGCGGATCGAGGAAGCCGGCCGGTTCATCGATCTCGACCGGGTCGCAATCAGCCCGCAATGCGGCTTCGCCTCGGGCATCGGCGGCAATGCGCTCAGCGAAGACGAACAGTGGCGCAAGCTGGAAACGATGATCGAGGTCGCCGACAGGGTGTGGGGTTAGCCCGGACGGGAAACCGGCGCTATCGGCGTTGCGACTCCCGCGAACGGTTCAACTCGTCCACGAGCACGGCGATGTGCTCCTCGCCGGTGAAATGGCTGACCAGGCAGGCGCGCAGGACGGATTGGCCTTCGAAAAGGGCTGCCGAGAGCCATGTGCGTCCGGCCCTTACGACATCGTTAACTGTCGTTTCCGGATCTGCCTGTTCCCGCCCGTCGACGAAACAGACGACCGCGAGCGGGCTGTCGTTCACGACGCGCCACCCGCTTTCGGCGAGGCGCGCCTTCAATGCCTCCGCCAGCCGCAGCGACCCTTCGACATGCTCCCGGTATCCCGACCAGCCCATGCAGGCCAGCGAGAGGAAGAGCTTCAGGCCCATGAACCGCCGCGACCACTGGAGGGTATGGGTATAGGGATCGACGCCGGCCGCCGTGCTCTGCGGCATGTAGCTGGCGGCCACGCGGAAGGTCTCGCCGAGCAGGGTGTTGTCGCGGCAGAGGAACATGCCTGCGCCCATCGGAACCGCGAGCCATTTGTGGGCGTCGAGGGTAATAGAATCGGCCTTTTCTATTCCCCCCAGGCTTTCGGCGCAGGCCGGGCTCACCAGCCCCGCGCCGCCCCATGCGGCATCGACGTGAAACCACGCACCATGCGCACGGGAGATCGCAAAGCAGTCATCGAGCGGATCGATCATGCCGGCATTGGTGGTGCCGGCTGTCGCGCCGATGAAGACGGGAATGTCGCCTTCCGCCCGGTCCGCCCGGATGCGCTGTTCGAGAGACTGCGGATTGAGCTTGCCGGCGCCATCGGTCGGCACCATCCGCACCGCCTCCCGGCCGATTCCCGTCTGATGCGCAATCTTGAACCAGGCATGATGGCTTTCCGCGGAAACATAGAGGCGGGGCCGCCCGGCAAAGGCGCGCGCGCCGCGCTCGGCGTAATCGGGACACGCCGCGGTCAGCGCGACGAGCGCCGCCGTGTTGTTGGCTTCCGCGCCCCCGGTGGTGAAATGGCCTGCGGTCTCATCGGGGCGCCAGCCGGCAAGGCCTCCGACCGCCCCGACGACGTGCCGCTCGATCTCCGCCGCGGCCGGCGCGTGCGACCAGACGGAGAGGAATGGATTGAAATGCGCGGCGATCTGATCCGCCAGGATCGACGGGAAGGTCACGCTCGGATTGTACAGGCCGAAATAGGCCGGATGCATCAGGTGGACGATTCCATCCTGCAGCAGATCGATAACGCTCTGCGACGCTTCCAGCAGGCCCATCGGCTCGCGGAAATCGAATCGTTCGAGCCGGGCCCGCAGCACCTCCGGATCCGGCTGCGGATCGACAGGACCGGATTGCAGCGCGTCGAGCGCCTCCGCCAGGCGAACGCCGAGTTCCTGCTGGACAGCCAGCCGCTGTTCCCGGACCGGCCACCGCGCGGCGGACGGCGTCGCAGAGTGTTCCATGGTTTCAAACCCGATTGCTGGCCAGGACAGTCAGTGTGAATCCCGTAATCCGAAGCCCCTGGCCAGTCGATCCTTGGTCGCGCCGTCCGCTTCGGGCGGCCATGGCAAGAGGGATTTTCGCTGGGCGAATCGGGTCGATCCCATTGCGTCGGCGCCGCCGCAGCGTTACGGCTCCGCCGCCATGAGATTTTCCCCGTGAGACTGTCGGTCGTTACTGCGGCGCTGGTCGCCGTCCTGGTCGGCTTCGGCAGTACGATCGCGCTGATCGTCTCGGCCGCGCAGGCGCTCGGCGCGACCGAGGCGCAGACCGCGTCCTGGCTGGCCATGCTGTGCCTCGCCACCGCCGTCTCGACCGCGGTGCTGAGCCTCCGCTACCGGATGCCAACGGTCACCGCCTGGTCGACGCCCGGCGCGGCGCTGATCGTCGGCACGACGGGGATCGCGATGCCCGAAGCCGTCGGCGCGTTCCTGGCTGCGGCCGGCCTGATCCTGCTGACCGCTGCCGTCACGCCGCTCGGCCGGCTGGTCGAGAAGCTGCCGGTGGCGGTGGCGGCCGCCATGCTGGCCGGCATCCTGCTGCGCTTCGTGCTGGAGGTTTTCGTGCAGGCCGGGCTGGAGCCGTCTCTGGTCCTGCCGCTCGTCCTGCTGTTCCTGGCGGTTCGCACGGTCAGTCCGTCCTGGGCGGTCATCCTGGTTCTGGTCGCCGGCATCCTGCTCGCCCGCTTCCTCGGCCTGGCGGAAGGGATGACGCTCACCCTGCGCCTGACCGAACCGGTATTCGTCCGCCCGGCCTTCGAGGTCGGCGCCATCGTCGGCCTCGGCCTGCCGCTCTATCTGGTCACGATGGCGGGGCAGAACCTGCCGGGTTACGCCGTCCAGCGCACCTTCGGTTACACGCCGCCGACCCGCCCGATCCTGCTGGTGACGGGCCTTGCCTCCGCCGCGACAGCGCCGTTCGGCGCGCATATGACGAACCTGTCGGCGATCACGGCCGCGATCTGCAATGGGCCGGACGCCCATCCCGACCCGGCGAAGCGCTGGCTGACCGGGCCGTTCTATGCACTCGGCTATGTTTTCCTCGCGGCGTTCGCGGCCTCATTCGTCGCCCTGTTCGCCAGCCTGCCGCCGGCCCTGATCGCCGCCGTCGCCGGCCTCGCGCTGATCTCGCCACTGGTTGTCGCCGCCGGCGGAGCGATGAAAGAGGAAGCCACCCGGTTTGCCGCCGTCGTCACGCTGGCGGTGACCGCGTCGGGCGTGTCCCTGCTCGATACCGGCTCGGCCTTCTGGGGCCTGCTGGCCGGGTTGACGGTTCTCGGGCTGGACCGGGTGAAGGGCCGCGTGAAAGGCCGCGTGAAAGCCCGGTTGACGAAACCCGGCAAAACGGCGGATTAAGCGGCCTGCACAGACCGCAATTCAGCCGGCGACCGACTGTTGACCGAATCCGTTCCTCCCGCCCCACCGTCCTCCGTCGACTGGGCCGCCGATGCCGTTGCCGCCTTGCGTGCGCTGGATGTCCGGCAGGTCGCGTATGTGCCGGACGCCGGCCTGACCCGTTTTCTGGAACTCTCGGCGGCAGAGGACGGCATCGCCATGACCTCCGTCGCGACCGAGGAAGATGCCATCGCCCTCACCAGCGGCGCCTGGCTGGGCGGGCAGCGGGCGATCGCCGCCATGCAGTCGTCCGGCGTCGGCAACATCCCGAACATGCTGACCTTGCCGAGGGTCTGCCGCATGCCATTGCTCATGCTGGTGACCATGCGCGGCGAACCGGGCGAGACCAACCCGTGGCAGGAATCGACCGGCCGGGCGGTCCCGGCCCTGCTCGAAGCGATGGGCGTCGAGGTGCGCCGGGTCGAGAGCGCATCCGGAATCGGCCTGGCGCTGGCCCGGGCGGGCGCCGATGCCTTCGGCGGGAACCGGCAGATCTGCGTGCAGATCGCCCAGTCGGTCATCGGCTTCAAGGGCTTCCAGGGCCAGGGAGAGGGCGATGCCCCAAACCCCGATGCTTGACCGCCGCGCCGCCGTCGCCGCCCTGCTCAAGAACCGGGGCGACGACCTGCTCGTCGTGGCCGGCCTGGGCGCCCCGGCCTGGGACTGCACCGCCGCCGGCGACAGCGACCTGACCTTCCCGCTGTGGGGCGCGATGGGCGGCGCGGTGCCGATCGGCCTCGGCCTCGCGCAGGCGCAGCCGGAGAAGCGGGTGCTGGTGGTGACCGGCGACGGCGAGATGCTGATGGGCCTGGGCAGCCTGACCGCCGTCGGCGCGCGCAAGCCGGCCAATCTCGCCATCGTGGTGCTCGACAACGAATGCTACGGCGAAACCGGCATGCAGCGGACCAACACCGGCCGCGGTACCAATCTGGCGGCCGTCGCCAAGGCTGGCGGCATCCCGGTCGTCGCCACCGTCGGCAGCCCGGCGCGGCTCGACGAAGCGGTCTCCCTCGCGCGAAACGCCCGCGGCCCGGTCTTCGTCGTGCTCAAGATCGACCCGGCGGAACACGACCTGGTCCTGCCGCCGCGCGACGGCGTGCAGCTCACGGAACGGTTTCGGACGGCGCTGGGGATTTAGCGCCGCAGGGATTTCGCCGGGACCGGTGCGGCGATTGTCAACCCCTGGGGCGAAGAATAGCTTTCGCCGGACTGCCCGCTTTCGCTATCCTGCGGCCATGAACGCCATCCCGCCCCGAACCGGCGCATCCCGGACC
>MPMX01000091.1 GCA_002238725.1 Rhodospirillaceae bacterium bin65 | reverse complement strand
TGCCGTTCGGCGGCGCCGGCGTCGCAAGGGGCGTACAGTCCGCACGGCGCGGCAAGAGGGCCGCCGGCCGCGACCGCGGCATGCCGCGGGACCCGGACGGCGGCCATGCCGACATCGACTGGAGCGGACATGAATCGACCGCTCAGTTCTTGGACGATGTGGCCGACAACGCGCGCTGGTCCGGGGAGCGC
Source organism: Rhodospirillaceae bacterium bin65 (assembly GCA_002238725.1). Lineage (GTDB taxonomy): Bacteria > Pseudomonadota > Alphaproteobacteria > Bin65 > Bin65 > Bin65. The sequence continues at coordinate 4,656 of MPMX01000091.1, read as the reverse complement.
GCCAGGAACGCGGACATCCCGACTTTCGGAGCCGGCGCGCACAAGCGCGGGGAAGGCAATATCGGCGCGCGCATCGACTATGGCGACGGCCGGCCGGGCGCCACCGTCGGCGAGGTCCGGCTCTACCGGGAAGGCGGGACATCCTACGCCATAAAGCCGGACGGCACGCGGGTCGACATCGGCCGGATGCCCCGAAACGCAACCCGCACAAAAGATGGCGGCTGGGAAGCAACGGTGCGGGCGCCGGACGGAACGGACGTCAAGGTCTACTACAACCCCTACGGCCTTCCGGAGTTCCCCGCTCGCGGCGCGTTCTGGCTGCCGGCCGAGGTGGCCAAGAAGAAGCCCGACCAACGCGCCGCATACGTGCGGTCGCGGCTGCGGGAGATGGCGCGAACGAAGTCCGGGAAAAAGGAACTCGAAGATATGGGCTTCAACCCCGAGCAGATCGAAAGGATGAAGGCCAAAGTCGATTCCGACGATCTTGGCATTCGAATCCATCACGACTACCGGGTTGGCCGAATGCTGATTGTCGATGAGCACATCCATCAACTCGCCCACAAGGGCGGTAGGAGCCTATGGTAATCTCGGAGATGGGAGCGAGAAAAGGAGAATGGGACAGTGAATAAGGAAAGCTTCCGGATAAACCGCCTACGGCGGGGATCGAAACGTATGCCGGCGAGCGTTATCGAACAATGGGGATTCGAACACGGCTTCCACTTCCCGAGGGACTTTGTCGACTTTTTTACCGAATTCGGCGGCGCGATTCCGGAAGACGAAGTGGGCTATGAGTTCACCTATGAAGATGACGGAGTAAAGGGTTTTGCCCCCATCATCGGCTTTCTCCATTTCGATCCGGATGTAAGGCAAGGTTCCGTCGACGACGAATACCGGCTGCGGTGCACTGACCACTGGGACCAACCGCTTCTGGTTCCGTTCGCCGACACGGAAATCAGCACTTTCGCGGTTCTGGATTTCCGTAGGTCGCGACACGCTCCGGCCGTGTACGATGTCTATTTCTTCGATGAATCGAAAGCCGATCCCGACCGACCGAGCATGACCTGGTTGGCCGACAGCTTCACAGATTTCATCGACCTCCTAGAACGAGAAGAAGACTACCTCGCGCGCAATCCGGACTGACCGCGCCGACATACGCTCCCGTTCCGCAGGGCACGGCCCAGGATAGAACCGCCGGTCCGCCCTGGGCCGCCTGCACCGCCGCGACCCGGAGATGGCCAAGGCGCTGTTCCCCGGCATCCACGGCTTCGTCGCCGAGAGCGTCGCGCAAGGCCGGTTCGGCTGGAACGAGGCGGAAAGCGACCCCGCGGCGCGCACCGCCATCCTCAAGCGTCTCTTTCTCGACGCGGACAAGAAGTCCTTCGAGGCGCACAAGCACGGCCTCTACTTGCTGCCCCAGGCCGGCGCGATCCTCGGCGCGCCCGATATACTCAAGGCGGCTGTCGAGACCGCCAGCCATATCGGCCGCGGCGCGTGGGAAAAGATCGACCCGGTCGATGTCGCCGCCGCCGCGGCCCTGCCGTTCGGCGGCGCCGGCGTCGCAAGGGGCGTACAGTCCGCACGGCGCGGCAAGAGGGCCGCCGGCCGCGACCGCGGCATGCCGCGGGACCCGGACGGCGGCCATGCCGACATCGACTGGAGCGGGCACGAATCGACCGCGCGGTATTTCGACGAAGTTGCCGGAAACGCGCGCTGGCTCGAGAAGCGCACCGGAAATGCGGACATTCCGACCTTCGGCGCCGGATTGCGGACGGGCGAGTCGGTCTATCTCGGCAAGCGCATCGACTATGGCGACGGCCGGCCGGGCGCCAGCGTCGGCGAGGTCCGGCTTTACCGGGAAGGCGGGAAATCCTACGCCGTCAGGCCGGACGGCGTGCGGGTCGATATCGGCCGGCTGCCGAGGAATGCGGTTCGCACCGACGACGGCGGCTGGGTGGCGACGGGGCGGGCGGCGGACGGAACGGAAGTCACCATCTACTACAACCCCCACGGCCTGCCGGAATTCCCGGCCCGCGGCGCCTTCTGGCTGCCGCCGGAGGTCGTGAAGCGCGCGCCCGACAGCCGGACCGCATATGTAAAGTCGCGATTGCGGGATATGGCGCACAAGGACGGTGATTCGCTGCTAGAGATGGGCTTTACAATGGGACAAATCCGGAAAATAAGGCGGGGTGCCAGCCTTAAAGACTTCGGCTTTGAAATTCACCACGACTACCGGGTCGGCAGGATGCTGATCGTCGATGAGAGCGTGCATAGTCTTGCCCACCGGGGCGGCAGAAGCCTCTGGTAGGCTTCGCACGTCAATTCGAAAATTGGAGACAGCAATGAAAAGAGAATTTGTCGAAAATATCCACTATTCAGATGGCGTAAAGCTGGTATCGGCAGCGGCGATCGAAAACTGGGGGTTCGAACACGGCTTTCGGTTTCCTAATGATTTCATCGACTTCTTTGCCCGCTTTGGCGGAGCTGTCCTCGACGACGATTTTGGTTACGAGTTCACCTTCGAAAAGGACGAAAGTCCGACATTCGCCGAAATCACACGCTTCCTTCATTTCGATCCGGATGTGGTCAGGAATTCGGTCGAAGACCAATATACGCTCCGCTGCACCGATCACTGGGACCAGCCGCTTCTGGTCCCGTTTGCCGATACCGAGATCAACACGTTCGCGGTGCTCGATTTCCGCAAATCCCGGCGCGCGCCGGCTATCTACAACGTCGATTTCTTCGACACGTCCAAGGACGATCCCGAACGCCCGAACATGACCTGGCTGGCCGATTCCTTTACCGAGTTCCTGGACCTTCTGGAACCGTACGATTCCTTTCTGACGCGCTACGGCAGAGTAAAATACTCCTGATCGCGCGCGATGCGCCCTGAGCTTGGGTGCTGCTGCTGACGATAGGTTTCCGGCGCCGCCTTCGAAGCATGGCGGCCGGCCAACCCTGAGGCCTCCGAACCCGAGCGCCTGAACCGGGCGGTCGGCCTGACCCTGGCCTATGGCGCCGCGCCGGACGCGCTCAAGACCACGGTGCTCCGCCACATCTCCCGGAAGCGCGGCGTCCTGAGCGACCGCCACGGCAGAATGACAGTCGCCGATGCGGAAGCGACCTGGAACATCTACGCCGCCCTGGGCCGCCTCTATCGCCGCGACCCGAAGATGGCGAGGGCGCTGTTTCCCGGCATCCACGGTTTCGTCGCCGAGAGCGTCGCGCAAGGCCGGTTCGGGACGGTGTGACGCCACCCTTCCCCCTCGCCGCGCTTTCGTCGTACGGTGAGCGGACGCCGCCGCGGGGGCGGACCGGACGAGCGGAGGAGACGGCATGTCGGGCATGGACGGGGTTCTGGAACGGGCGGTGGCGCAGGACGATGCGCCGTTTGCCGTGGGCATGGTCGCGGACGCCGACGGGGTCCGCTACAGCGGCGCGGTCGGCGAGGCCGCGCCGGGCCGGGCGGCCGGCGAGGACACGGTGTTCCGCATCTTCTCGATGACCAAGGCGATCGGCGCGGTCGCCGCCACGATCCTGATCGACCGCGGGAAAATGCGCTTCGACACCCCGGTCGACGACATCCTGCCGGAGTTCGCCAAAATGCAGGTGCTCGACGGCTTCGACGGCGACACGCCGGTCCTGCGCGCGCCCAGGACCCGGGCCACCCTGCGCCACCTGGCGACCCACACCAGCGGCCTGGAATACGAGTTCTGGAACGGCGACGTCGCCCGCTACATGGAGGCGACCGGCCATCCGACCATCCTGTCCGGCCTCAAGGCGTCATTGTTCTATCCGATGATGACGGATCCGGGCACGCGCTGGGGCTACGGCGTCGGCATCGACTGGCTTGGCCAGGTCGTCGAGGCGGTGGACGGGCGGTCCATCGACGCTTTCTGCCGCGAGGAGATCTTCGAGCCGCTCGGCATGGCGAACACGGCCTTCGAGCTGGACGGCGCCATGACCGCCAACCTGTGCGAGCTGATGGCGCGCGGCGAGGACGGCGTCTTCGTCCCGTTCGAGCTGGCGCCGCCGTCGCAGCCGGAAATGTACGGCATGGGCCACAACCTCTATTCGACCGCGCCGGACTATCTGCGCTTCCTGCGCATGGTGCTGCGCCGGGGCGAGCTGGACGGCAACCGCATCCTGTCCAAGAAGGCGATCGCCGAGATGACGGCGGACCATATGCAGGGGTTGGCCTTCGAGAAGATGGTGACGATCGCGCCGCCGGTGACGGCGGATTTCGACCCGTTCCCCGGCACCCGGGTGACCCACAGCTTCGCCTTCATGCGCAACGAGGAGGCGATCCCCGGCCGGCGCAGCGCCGGCTCGCTGGGCTGGGCCGGCGTGTGCAACACCCACTACTGGCTCGATCCGGCCAGGGGCATCGCGGCGGTCATCATGACCCAGTCGCTGCCCTTCGTCGAAGAGCGCTTCATGGCAACCTACGCCGCCTACGAACAGGCGGTCTACGCCAGCCTCTGAGGAGACGCGGCCTGCCCTGAGCCGGGCCTGATATCCCCCTCCCCTTGGGATTCCTCTGCGAAAAGGAGATTCTCAAAGGGTTCGGGATGTGATTCTGTGTGGGTATCACCAATCGGGGGTCGGCGATGAGCGGCAAGGGTCAGTTGGGGTTTGCGGAGGCGTTTGTTTCTCCGC
>MPMX01000090.1 GCA_002238725.1 Rhodospirillaceae bacterium bin65 | reverse complement strand
GGCCTCTCCGCACGGATCGGAGTCCGGGACACGCATTCCGCTTCGAGAGCAATTTCGAACCGGGGCACTACCGGCGCTGCCCGCCCGCCTCAGAACAGCGGGCCCTTGTTCACCATGCCGCCGTCGACGGTCACGATCGTGCCGGTAGTGTAGCGCGACAGGTCGCTCGCCAGGAAGACGGCCATGTCGGCGATCTCCTCGACCGTCGCGGCGCGCCCGTAGGCGAAAGGCGCGAAATACTCGGTATAGCGTTCCTCGTCGCCCCAGGCGTCGTGCGCCGCCTTGCGCATCATGCCGACCAGCTTTTCCGTCGCGACCGGGCCGGGGTTGAGGCCGACGACGCGCACGCCGTCCTTCGGGCCGCCGCCGCCGAGCGCCCGGGTGAACGCCATCAGCGCCGCGTTGGCCGTGCTGCCGCAGATATAGTCGGCGACCGGCTTCTCGCCGCCGTTGCCGATGATGTTGACGATGACGCCGCCGCCGCGCGCCTTCATCGCGGCGTAGTAGTGGCGGCACAGGTTGATCGTGCTGAAGACCTTGAGGTCCCACACCGCGCGCCATTGCGGCTCAAGGATCTCGTCGATCCGGCCCTTGGGGATCGCGCCGGCCGAGTTGACCAGGATATCGGCGTCCGGGCAGGCTTCCGCGAGTGCGGCCTGGCCGTCGCTCGTAGAAAGGTCCAGCGGGTGGCAGGCGACCGAGACCGGATGCGCCGCTTCGATCTCCTCCTTCAGCCCGTCCAGCCGCGCTGCGGTGCGCGCCGAAACGTGCAGGTGGACGCCTTCGTCCGCCAGCCGCCCGGCGATCGCCCGGCCGATGCCCTCGGACGCGCCGGTCACGACCGCCGTCCGTCCGGCAAGATTGGTTTCCAGCGCCATGGGCCGCCTCCCCGAGCAGGTGATGCCACGCTTGCGTCAATGCGTGTCCCTTTTCAGTCAGGACCGATGAAGTGGCCGAGACACGCCCTTCGATACGCCGCCCTTCGGCTCGCTCAGGGCAGGCTCTGCGGCGGCTACTCAGGATGAGGGTGTTGTGGGGCGTCGCCACAATTCCAAACCCCTCATCCCGAGTAGGCGCGTCAGCGCCGTATCGAGGGACGCCGGGCCACCGCGGTTACATCCAAGATGGACACACGCCCTATTGCCGCCAGCATTCCGATTGCCGCGCGATTGGCAAGAGCGGAAACGGCCGGGGCCTCAGCCCGCCGCGGCCTCGATCAGCCGCTTGAGTACCAGGATTTCGCTTTCGTGGCCGGATTTGAGGCCGTCCCAGCGGGCGTGGTCCATGCCGGCCTGGCGCCACGCGATCAGGGAGACGACGCAGGTCGCGGGATCGCCTTCCAGAACTGCGCCGGGCACCACGCGGACCATGATCCGGGCGACGAGCGCGCCGGGGTCCGGGCCGAGGTGGAACAGGATCGTCCCGCGCTCAGCATCTCCGTCGATGCGGGCCAGGATCGGTTCTCCGGTCTCCGGGAAGGCGCCTTCGACCGTGCCGTCCGGGTGGACCGTGGCGTCGCCCAGCCCGACGGCCCAGGCGGCGAGATTTTCCGGCGCCAGCAGGAAGGCCATGGCGTCCGCGGCCGGGCGGTCGACGGCGGCCGAGCAGATATGGGCCCAACGGTCTTCCATCGCGCGCCTCCGTCAGAATCCGAGCAGCCGGGGCAGCCACAGGCTCAAGCCCGGCACATAGGTGACCAGCACGAGGGCGGCCAGGCTGACGAGCAGGAATGGCCAGGTCTCGCGCAGCAGCGCCGGCAGGCCGCAGCCGGCGATCCGCTCCGCCGCGAACAGGCAGACGCCGAGCGGCGGAGTCAGCAGGCCGATATTCAGGTTCAGGATGGCGATGGCGCCGAAATGGACTGGATCGACGCCCGCCGCCGCCGCCGCGGTGGCCAGGATCGGCACGAACAGGATGATCGCGGCGACCGGGTCGATGAACATGCCGAGGACGAGCATGATGAGGTTGAGCGCGATCAGCAGCAACACGGGCGGCAGGGCGAGTTCGCGCACCGTGTTCTCCAGCAGCGCCGGCACATTCTCCATCCCCATCACCCAGGTGAAGATCGCCCCGCAGCCGACGATGATGAGGAGCTGCGCGGAAAACACGGCCGAGCGGTCGAGCACCGACAGGAACTGCCTGAGCCCCAGGGAGCGATAGAGGAACACCGCGATCAGCAGGGCGTAGAAGGCCGCGAGCCCGCCCGCCTCGGTCGGCGTCATGATGCCGCCGAGGATGCCGGCCAGGATGATCGCCGGGATCATCAGGGGCGGGAGGGCGCGGCCCGCCGACCGCGCGACCGCCGGCAGGCTGCGGTCCATCGCGACGGCGGCATGGCCCCGCCGGCGCGCCTGGAACCCGACCAGCGTCATCTGGCAGAAGCCGATGGTCAGGCCCGGCACGATGCAGGCGGCGAACAGCGCCCCGATGGAGATGCCGGTCATTGAGCCGTAGATCACCACGATCAGCGACGGCGGCACCATCGGGCCGATGATCGAGGAGGAGGCGGTGACCGCGGCGGCGTAGGCGGCGGAGTAGCCGCTCCGGCTCATCGACGGGATGAAGACCTTGCCGAGCGCCGCGATATCGCCGAGCGCGACGCCGGTGATGCCCGAGAACAGGATCGACGCGCCGATATTGACCTGGGCCAGCCCGCCGCGCATCCAGCCGAACAGCACGTTGGCGAAGGCGATCAGCCGGTCGGTGATCCGGCTCTCGTTGATCAGTTCCCCCGCCAGGATGAACAGCGGGATCGCCATCAGCACGAAGACGTCGATGCCCTGAAAGATCCGCTCCGGCAGAACCGGCAGGAAGGCCGTCTGGCCGCTCGCCGCGAGCCAGAGCAGCGACGCGGCGACCATCGTCCAGGCGACCGGCAGGCCGGCGAACAGGAGGAACAGGAACGACGCCAGGAACAGGCCGAGCGAAAGGCTCACCCGGCATCCTTCCACGGCCGGCCCGACCAGGATTGCCGCAGCCGGACGATCAGAAAGACGAGGCCCAGTCCGAAGGCGACGGGCAGGGCGGCGTAGGGATATTGAAGCGAGACCTGCAACCCGTCGCTGGTCTGTCCGCCGCCGAACTCGACCGTCCGCACCGCGGCGACGGTGAGGATCGACAGTAGGGCGACGGTCAGCAGGTCGAGCGCCCGCATCCAGTACCAGCGCCCGCCCGGCCGCAGCAGGTCCGGCAGGAACGTCACCCGGATATGGCCGTCGATCCGGATCGAGACCGCCGCGCCGGCCAGCACCGACCAGACCAGGGCGTAGCGCGCCATTTCCTCGGTGAAGAAGGGCGTGACGCCGAAGCCGTAGCGCATCGCGACCTGCGCGACGATCAGCGCGAACAGCAGCAGCAGCGCCGCCGCGCCGATTATCCGCAACAGGCGTTCCAGCCAGCCGGTCATGGCCCCGCGGTCAAGGCCGGGCGCCCGGCCTGCAGCCCGCTGTCGTTGGAGGCGTTATTTTGAGAGCCGGGCGACCTCGGCGATGATCTCGTCGACCAGCGCCGGCGTATCGACATTCTTTTTCAGCCACTTGATTGCCGCCGGCCGCACACGGTCCGCGAAGGCCTTCTTCATCTCCCGGGTGAAGGGGATGACGGTGACGCCGCGTTCCTTGGCCATCGCGATATTCTTGGCCTCGGCGTCCCGCGACGCCTTGCGGTTGTAGGCGATGGCCTTTTTGCCCGCTGCCAGCACGACGGCCTTGTTCTTGTCCGACAGCTTGGCGAACCAGCGGTCGTTGATGCCGAGCGGGCCAAACGCATAGATGTGGCCGTCCAGCATCAGGAATTTCTGGACCTCGTGCAGCTTGATCAGGTTGAACACCCAGACGGCGTTGTCCTGGCCGTCGACCACGCCGGTCTTGAGCGAGGTGTAAAGCTCCGGGAAGGCGATGGGCGTCGCCGAGCCGCCGAGCGTCAGCACCGGAATGCCGAAGATCGGCGCCATCACGCGCATCTTTAGGCCCTTCATGTCGTCGGGTTTGCGGATCGCCTTGTTCGCGCTGTAGTGCTTGAAGCCGCCGGATTCCCACCAGCCGAGCACGCGGATGCCGGTCTTCTTGCGGATGCCCTCGGCCATCTTCGTGCCGACCGGCCCGTCGAGCAGCTTCCAGGCGGTCCGTTCGTCGGGAAACAGGTAGGGCATCGAAAGGATCTGGATGTCCTTGTAGATCGACGCATAGTTGCCGTCGGATGCGTCGGACATCTGGATGATGCCGTGGCGGACCTGGTTCAGCCGCTCGTTCGGCTTTCCGAGGGCGCCGCCATAGACGATGTCCATCTTGATCGCGCCGCCCGAACCCTTCTCCACTTCCGACTTGAAGACCTCGAACATGCCGTTGACCGGCTCAGCGCCCGGAAAGCCCTTCTTGAGCATGAGCCCGGCCTTGATGTCCGCGGCCGACGCCTGGGATGAAATTCCCGCCGCGAGCACGGCGGCGGCGGCCAGGGTTGCCGCAATCTTCAGCTTGTGCCTCATCGTATGTCTCCATTGACCCTTTGGCATGGTTCGAGCGTATACAATCGGCTCATCGTTTCGCCTCGGCAAGGAACTTTGCCCCGGCCGGCGCCGAAGGATCGTTTGTTCCGCTCGCCGGAACCGGGGCCGGCCGCCACGGAATCGCGTTGTGCAGAATTTGAGAAATGTCTGATTCGCCCGCCCGCTACCATGTCGGCATCGATGTCGGCGGGACGTTTACCGATTTCCTGCTGAGCGACGGCAGCGGGGCGGGGCGCATCTTCAAGGTCCTGTCGACCCCGGACGATCCGTCGGAGGCGGTCATGGCCGGCCTGGCGGAGATGGCGGCGGCAGAGGGCAAAACCCCCGACGCCTTCCTCGCCGGGGTGCAGCGCATCGTCCACGGCACGACCGTGACCACCAACGCCGTGCTGACCGGCGCGACGGCCAGGACCGGGCTGCTGACGA
>MPMX01000027.1 GCA_002238725.1 Rhodospirillaceae bacterium bin65 | reverse complement strand
CGCCTTCGACGACGACGAAATCCGCTCCCGCGCGAATCTTTTCGAAACTCTCCATCACCTGCGGCATCAGCCGGGGTTTGACGGTCTGGAACTCCCGGGCCCGGGCTTCGCCGGTCACCTTGCCCTGAACCACGATCTGGGCGCCGGTTTCGGAACTCGGCTTCAGGAGCACCGGATTCATGTGAACGCTGGGCGCGACGCGCGCTGCCCGGGCCTGGAGCGCCTGCGCCCGGCCGATCTCGCCGCCGTCGGCGGCCACGGCGGCGTTGTTCGACATGTTCTGGGGCTTGAACGGGCGGACCGCGTGGCCGCGGTTCGACAGGGCGCGCAGCAGGCCGGCGGCGAGGACCGACTTGCCGACATTCGACCCGGTGCCCTGCAGCATGATCGCACGGCCCATCGCCGCCCGGTCCATGACCGTCCCTCCCACGAACGCCCTTCCCACGAACGCCCTTCCGGGCCTCAGTATTCGATGCCCTCCTGGGTCTTCACGCCGGCTTTGAAATGATGCTTCACGAGGGTCATCTCGGTGACGAGATCGGCAGCTTCGACCAGCGGCGCCTTGGCGTTGCGGCCGGTCACCGCGACGTGCAGCTTCTCGGGCCGCGCGGCCAGCCCGGCGAGCACTTCGTCGAGCGGCAGGTAGTCATAACGCAGGGCGATATTCAGCTCGTCCAGGATGACCAGGCCGAAGTCCGGGTTGGCCATCATGGCGAGCGCGGTCTCCCACGCCTTCCGGCACGCCGCGATGTCGCGCGCCTTGTCCTGGGTCTCCCAGGTGAAGCCCTCGCCCAGTGCGTGCCACTCGACCATGTCCGGCGCCATCGCCTCGAGCGCGATCTTCTCGCCGGTCGACCAGGCGCCCTTGATGAACTGCACGACGCCGACCTTGCGGTTCCGGCCGATCATGCGCAGCGCCAGGCCGAAGGCGGCGGTCGACTTGCCCTTGCCGGTGCCCGTGTGGACCATCAGCAGGCCCTTCTCGATCTTTTTCTCGGCGACCTCGGCGTCCTGGATAGCCTTGCGGTTGGCCATTTTCGCCTTGTGGCGGGCCCTATCTTCCGTATCGGCGTCTTCCGTTTCGGCGGTCATGGCGTTCCTTTGACGATCGTGGCGATCCCGGCCACCATGAAGTGCACATGTTGCGCGCGGGCGGCAACCCTGCGGTGCAGCGCGCCGGCGGCGTCGCGGAAGTCTCGGGCCAGCCGGTTTTCCGGGACGATCCCGAGGCCGACTTCGTTGGACACCAGCACAGTCAGCCCGCGCCGGCGCTCCAGCGCGTCCATCAGCGCTTCAACGGCCGGTTCGAGCGTTCGTTCGTTCAGCATCAGGTTGCTGAGCCACAGGGTCAGGCAATCGACCAGCAGCGGCGCGTCGGCCGGGGCGTCGTCGAGCGCTGCGGCGAGTTCGAGTGGCGCCTCGACGGTCTGCCAGCCTTTGCCGCGCCGTTTGCGGTGTTCGTCGATGCGCCGTTGCATCTCGCCGTCCAGGGCTTCGGCCGTCGCGATATACCGCCAGGGCGGCGGCGCGGCCTCGACCAGGGCCTCGGCATGACGGCTCTTGCCGGACCGGGCCCCGCCCAGGATCAGATAGAGATTCTCGACGGCCATGGCGTTTCCAGACTGCCGGGTCCGCGGGCGATCGGCCCTGTGTCGGCGGCCCGGCGGCTTATCGCCCGCGACCGGCCCGGCCATTCGCTTGACACCCCTTCGGGCGCACGCATAAGTAGCCGGGACAATGCCTTTAGCCTAGGCGCAATTGAATTGCCGGCTGCGCCTCGGCCGAAAGCCGCCGCTGCCCTTGAAACTGTCGGCGATAGTTGCACATGGCCGTGTCGGCATGCGCGACACCTGACCGGGACCCGGAACAGTCTTGATCGATCCAGAACAACACCGGCCGGGAAATCCGCGGCCTCTGCCCCGGTTGCCCGGCCGTACCGTTCGGGGAACCCGCTTCGTGCGCCGGAGTGCGACCGGATGATGGACCGGCGCCCTGTGCTTCATATCTGCCTGACCTGCAAGCCGGCCGGTGAGGAGCCGGCCGCGCCAGGCGAGACGGCGCCGGGCGCCCGGCTCCATGAGGCGGTCGTGGACCGGCTGCGCGCGCGCGATCTGGCGGAGTCGGTCAGGGTCAATCCGGTTACATGCATGGCCAACTGCGAGCAGGGTTGCAGCCTCGCCATCGCAGCGCCGGGCAAATGGGCCTACCTCGCCGGCTATCTGTCGGCCGAACTGGCGGACGACGTGATCGACTACGCCCTGGTTTACGCTGCGTCGAAGACCGGCGTGGTGATGCCGTCGAAGCGCGCGCCGTCGCTGCGCGACGTCATTGTCGCCCGCGTCCCGGCCCATCCCGACGATTTTCCCGAACCGCGAGAGAGCGCATGAGCTATACCGCCGCCAAGATACCGGCCACCATCATCACCGGCTTTCTCGGCGCCGGGAAGACGACGATGGTGCGCCATCTGCTCAGCAACGCGAACGGCCGGCGGCTTGCGGTCATCGTCAACGAGTTCGGCGCGGAAGGCGTCGACGGCGAAACTCTGCGCAACTGCGGCATCGAGGATTGCCCGGAGGAGAATATCGTCGAACTGGCCAACGGCTGCCTGTGCTGCACCGTGGCGGACGATTTTGTGCCCACCATGCAGGCGTTGATCGACCGCGACGAGCCGCCGGACCATATCGTGATCGAAACCTCCGGCCTGGCGCTGCCCAAGCCGCTGATCAAGGCCTTCGAATGGCCGGCGATCCGCTCCCGGATGACGGTGGACGGCGTGATCGCCGTGATCGACGGGCCGGCGGTCGCCGAAGGCCGCTTCGCCGACGATCTGGAGGCCGTCGAGGCGATGCGGCTGGAGGATCCGTCGATCGAGCACGACAATCCGCTGCAGGAGCTTTACGAGGACCAGCTGATGGCGGCGGATATCGTCGTGCTGAACAAGACGGACCTGCTGGAAGCGGAGACGCTGCCCGAATTGCGCGATTCGATCGCGGCTTCCGCCGGCCGGTCGCTCCGGATGATCGCGACCCGGGAAGGCGCCGTCGATCCGGCGGTCCTCCTGGGACTCGACGCGGCGGCGGAAGACGATCTCGCCGCCCGGCCGTCCCATCACGACGACGAGGACGACCACGAGCACGACGACTTCGAATCCTTCGATGTCGCCCTGGGAGAAATCCCGTCGCCGGAAGCGTTTGCCGCTCGCCTGTCGCAGATTGCGACCGCGCACGACATCCTGCGGATCAAGGGGTTTGCGGCAGTCGCCGGCAAGCCGATGCGCCTCGCAATCCAGGGCGTCGGGCAACGGGTCAACCACCATTTCGACCGTCCGTGGGCCGCCGGCGAAACGCGCGAAACCCGCCTGGTCGTGATCGGGCAGACGGGACTGGACCGTCCCGCCATCTGCGCGGCGCTTGCCGCCTGAGCCATGCACCTCCTGTTCCGCGAAGCCCACAGCCTGGACGAAATCGACGTTGCGGTCGATCTCGGCCAGAGCCCGGCGGAGATGGTGTTCCTGTCCTTCGCGGATACCGATCTGGCCGCCGCGACCGTGGCGTGCCTCGAACTGGGCGATGCACTGCCGAGCCTGCGGCTGGCCAATATCGGCAAGTTGCGGCACCCGCTCTCGGTCGATGTCTATGTCGAGGAGGTGATCGCCCGGTCGCGTATCGTCGTCGCGCGCCTGCTGGGAGGGCTGGATTTCTGGCGCTACGGCATCGAGGAGATCTCCCGCGCCTGCGCAGAACAGAATATCCTGCTGGCGCTGGTGCCCGGCGACGGCCGGCCCGATCCGCGCCTCGCCGAGCTGTCGACGGTGCCGCCGGCCGACCTGGAACGCCTCGACCGCTGCTTCGCCGAAGGCGGGGCGCACAATGTCGGCCTGGCGCTGGGGCGGATGGCGCATCTCGCCGGCCTGGGACCGGCGCCCAGGGCGCGCATCCGGCCGGTCCCGCCGTTCGGCGAGCATGCCCTGGCGCCGGACCCGGAATCCTGTACGGCGACGGCGGTCGTCCTGTTCTATCGCGCCTATCTCCTGGCCGGCGATGTCGCGCCGCTCAACGAACTGGCGGCGCAGCTGGCGAAGCGCAGCATTCGGACCGTCGGCCTCTATGTCGGCACCCTCAAGAATGCGGATACGGCGGCCTGGGTCGAAGCGCGGCTTAGGGCCATTCGGCCGGATATCGTCCTCAACGCGACGGCGTTTTCCGCCCGGCGCAACGACGAGGGGTCGCCGCTCGATGCGGCCGGCGTGCCGGTGCTCCAGTTGATGCTGGCCGGGTCGTCGCGCGAAGCTTGGGCGGAGTCGGCCCGCGGGCTCTCGCAGTCCGATCTCGCCATGCAGATCGTTTTGCCCGAACTGGACGGCCGTCTCTCGACGACGGCGATTTCCTTCAAGTCGGAAGACGCGCGCGAAGACCGGCTGGAATATGCCCGGACGAGCCACAGGCCGGATGCGCACGGCGTCGCGCTGGCCGCGGAACAGGCGGCGCGCTGGATCCGGCTGGCGCAGCGCCCGCGCAGGGATCGGCGGATCGGCATGGTGCTGTCCGACTATCCCGCCGCCGGCCAGCTCGCCCATGCCATCGGCCTCGACACGATTGAGAGCGGCGTCGACCTTCTCGCCCTGCTGCGCGAAGCCGGCTACGACGCGAAAGCCGGCGTGTCGGCGCTCGATCTGGTTGAAGACCTGTGCAGCGCCCCGCCGCGGCCGGTTCTCGATGTCAAGACCTACCGCCGGCTCTTCACCACGCTGCCCGAAGCCGCGCAGGCGCGGATTCTCGAGACATGGGGCGCGGCGGAGGACGATTCCGCGGTCAAGGACGGGCACTTCTGTCTGCGCCACGGGCGCTACGGCCGGGTCGTCGCGGCGATCCAGCCCGACCGCGGCCAGCAGACCGGACGCAAGGCCCTGTATCACGATCCGGACGTGCCGCCGCGCCACGCCTATGTCGCCTTCTATCTGTGGCTGCGCTGCGTCGAGGATATCGACGCCATGATCCATCTCGGCGCGCACGGCACGCTGGAATGGCTGCCCGGCAAGGCGGTGGCGGTGTCCGAAGCCTGCTTCCCTGTGGCGCTGCTCGGTGGCATCCCGGTCGCCTATCCCTTCATCGTCAACAATCCGGGCGAGGCGGCGGCGGCCAAACGCCGGCTTGGGGCGGTGACGATCGGCCATCTGACGCCGCCGCTGAAAGCCGCCGGCTCGCACGGTGCGGGACTCGAACTGGAGCGGCTGATCGACGAATTTGCCGGCGCCGACGGGCTCGACAAGCGGCGCACCGCGCTGCTGCGCGGCGAAATCCTGGAGCGGGCGGAGGCGCTCGGCCTGCTCGAGGAATGCGGCGCCGGCGCCGACGTGCCCGAAGACGACCGGCTGGCCCGGCTCGACGCCTATCTGTGCGACGTCAAGGATCTCCAGATCCGCGACGGGCTTCACGTCTTCGGCCGCGTCCCGGCGGCGGGCCGGCGCAGCGAACTCCTGTCGTCGCTAAAGCGACATGCGCCGGCATCCGGGGCCGCCGATCTGGAGACGCGGCTGGATGCGTGCGCCGCCTCCGAACGGCAGGCGCTGCTCGATGCGCTGGACGGCCGCTTCGTCGCGCCGGGACCGTCGGGCGCGCCGACCCGCGGCCGGGTCGACGTGCTGCCGACCGGCCGCAACATGTTCACCGTCGATCCGCGAGCCATCCCGACTCATGGCGCGATGGCGCTGGCCCGGCGCACTGCCGACGAACTGATCCGCCGCCATCTTCAGGAAAAGGGCGACTGGCCGCGCGCACTGATGATCGACCTGTGGGGCAGCGCGACCATGCGCACGGGCGGCGAAGACCTGGCGCTGGCGCTGGTGCTGGTCGGGGCCGAGCTGGTCTGGAACGAGGGGGCCGGGCGGGTCACCGGCTTCGAGATCGTGCCGGCGGACCGGCTCGGCCGGCCGCGGGTCGATGTCACCCTGCGCGTCTCCGGCCTGTTCCGCGACGCGTTCGAAGGCCAGATCGCGATGTTCGACGCGGTGGTGCGTGCGATCGGGCGGCGGCAGGAGAGCGGCGATGTCAATCCGCTGGCCGGCATCGCGGGGAACCTGGATGACATGGCCTTTCGCAAGGCCACGACCCGTATCTACGGCGCGGCGCCCGGCGCCTATGGCGCCGGCGTATCCGTCCTGATCGAGACCGGCGCCTGGTCGCAACGCGGCGAACTGGGCGACAGCTATCTCGCATCCTCATCCAGCGCCTACGGGCAGGGCCTGGACGGGCGCGCCGATCCCGAGGGGTTTTCGGACCGGGTCCGCAGCGCCGAAGCCCTGGTCCACGCTCAGGATCACCGCGAAGTCGACCTGCTCGACTCGACCGACTTCGCCGCCCACGAGGGCGGCTTTGTCGCCGCAGCGACCCGTCTGGGCGCCGAGCCGCGGGTCTACCACGTCGATACTGCGGAGCCCGGGACGCCGCACGCCCGGACCCTGGCGGAAGAGATCGCCCGGATCGTGCGCGGCCGGGCGGCCAACCCGGCCTGGATCGCCGGCATGATGCGCCACGGCTATCGCGGGGGGGCGGAGATCGCGCGTTCGCTGGAAGGCATGTTCGCCTTTGCCGCCACGATTCCGGATCGGTTCGACCGCCAGTTCGACCTGATTTTCGATGCAACGCTGGGCGACAGCGAAGTCGATGCCTTCCTCAAACGGAACAATCCGGCAGCGCGCGGCGCCATGATCGACCGGTTCAACGAAGCGGTAGAGCGCAGCCTGTGGCAGCCGCGCCGCAACTCGACGACCGCCATATTGCGCGGGGAAGGCGAATGACCGGCCCGACGGTCAAGGGCTGGTGCCCGTCCCTGCTGACCCCAATGGAATCGGGCGACGGCTTGCTCGTGCGGGTTAAGCCGCACGCGGCGACGCTGACCGCCGAACAAGCCGAGGTGGTGGCCGCAGCGGCCGGCCGCCACGGCAACGGCATGATCGATCTGACCAACCGCGGCCACCTCCAGGTCCGCGGCCTGTCCGCGTCCGGCGTCGAGGGTTTCGCCGGGGAGATGGCGCAGATGGGCCTTGCCGCGGCGCATCCCCGGGCGGAAGCGGTGCGCAACGTGCTCGCCGACCCGCTGGGGCCGGACGATCCCGCCGCTGCATTCGATTCGCACCGTCTGGCGCGGTGTTTGAGCGCCGTGCTGGAAGCTGATCCGGCCTTCCGGGAATTGCCGGATAAATTCGGCCTGCTGGTCGATGCAGGCGCCGCCCTGCCGCTCACCGGCTGTTCGGCCGACATCATGGTCCGGCCGTACAGAGGCCGCCCGGGCATTGCGCTGGCCGGCGGCGACCGTCGGCTCATTCTGCCGGAGGCCGCGGTAGAAATGGCGGTCGTACAGCTGCTGGCGGCGTTCCTGGCGTGGAATAAGGGGCAGGGGGAGGAGGATTCTCCGTCGCCCCGGGCGCGCATGAAGGCGATGATTGCGGCCTGCGGCGCCGGCGGCGTGTTCGATGCCGCGGGTCTGGCCGGCGCGCAGCCGGCGGAGATCGTCCGCACCGGGGCTGCACAACGGCCGTCGCCCGGCTTCGTGGCGCTGGCAAACAGGGCGCTGGGCTACGTCGTGCTCGCCGCGCCGTTCGGCAGTTTCGAAGCGGCCGCTTTGGCCGCCCTGGCGGCGCTCTCGCGGCGATACGCCGACGGAACGATCCGGGTGACGCCCTGGAAAGCCGTTGTCCTCTGGGGCGTTTCGCCGTCGGAAGCCGCCTGTGTGCGCGAGTCGGCGTCGGACATCGATCTTGTCACTGCGCCGGACGATCCCCGCGGCAGCTTCGTCGCCTGCGCCGGCCGACCGCGCTGCGCCAATGCCCATGCGGATACCCGTGCCGACGCTGCGTATCTTGCCGGCGCGAACATTTCCGGGCCGGGCGTTTTGCATGTCTCCGGCTGCGCAAAGGGCTGCGCCCATCCGGGACCGGCGGCCGCAACTCTCGTGGCGGCGCCCGGCGGCTACGATCTCGTCCGCGACGGCCGGCCGGGCGACCCCCCTGCGCTTACGGGGCTGACGCGGGAGGCGGCGGCTCGAATTCTTTCCAACCCGAAGGCAGAGGTTCCCGGTTCCGTCCGGTCCGCCTCCGGTTACAGGTAGAGGCGATGACACGGCACTACGACTATAGCCGAGACGGTGCGGAGATTTACGAAAAATCGTTTGCAACCATTCGGTTGGAAGCCGATCTTTCGAAGCTGTCGGATATCGAATCGCGGGTCGCGGTGCGGATGATTCATGCCTGCGGCATGGTCGATCTGGCCGGCGACCTGCGATTTTCGCCCGGATTTGCGGAAGCGGCGCGCAGCGCATTGCGCGCCGGGGCTCCGATCCTGTGCGACGCCAATATGATTGCCAGCGGCATCACCCGGTCGCGCCTTCCCGCCGACAACGAGATCGTCTGTACTCTCGATGTGCCGGAAGTCCGGGATCTCGCCAAGCGCATGGAAACGACCCGGTCGGCGGCGGCGGTCGACCTGTGGCGGGACCGGCTGGCCGGCGCGGTTGTGGCCATCGGCAATGCGCCGACGGCGCTGTTCCGCCTGCTCGAGTTGCTGGACGATGGCGCACCGGCGCCGGCGGCCGTGATCGGCGTGCCGGTCGGTTTCGTCGGCGCCGCCGAATCGAAAGAGGCGCTGGCGGCCAGGGCAGACCTGCCCCATGTCATCGTGCGCGGCCGGCGCGGCGGCAGCGCCATGGCGACCGCGGCCGTCAACGCGCTGGCCAGCGACCGCGAATGATTGTCCGGGATCGAACGACTCGAATCGAACGACTTGACGATGGACGGCACGGGAAAATTGTTCGGTGTGGGGGTCGGGCCCGGCGATCCCGAATTGCTGACCGTGAAAGCGGCCCGCCTGCTGCGCGCGGCGGCGGTCGTTGCCTGGTTTGCCGGGTCGGGGAGGGCGGGGCTCGCCCGGCGCATTGCCGAGAACTACCTGGCGCCGGAAGCAGAGGAGATCCGCTTCACCTATCCCTATACGACGGAAATGCCGAAACATTCCCCCGCCTACCGCGACGCGATGGCGTCCTTCTACGACGAATCCGCGGAACGGATCGCGGCGGCGCTTGACGGCGGTCGCGACGTCGCCCTGTTGTGCGAGGGCGATCCGCTGCTCTACGGCTCGTTCATGTATGTGAACGACCGGCTGGCGGGGCGCTACACCATCGAAATCGTGCCCGGCATCCCCGCGATGGCCGCCTGCTGGAGCCGGGCGGGTGCGCCCATGACGCGCGGCGACGACAGCCTGTCGATCCTCGCCGGCACTCTTGGCGAGGACGCGCTGGCCGAACGCCTGGAAGCGGCGGATGCGGCGGTCGTGATGAAGGTCGGGCGGCACCTGCCGAAGATCCGGCGGGCTCTGGACCGTGCCGGGCTGCTCGACCGCGCGGTCTATGTCGAGCGCGGCACGATGCCGGAAGAACGCATCGTGCGGCTGGCGGAGATGGAAAGCGACGAGGCGCCCTATTTCTCGCTGGTGCTGGTGCCGACCGGCCGGGCGACGTCGTGAGCGGGCATGTCTATGTGGTCGGGCTTGGGCCGGGCGACGAATGCCATCGCACGCCGGCTGCGGACGACGCGTTGAAGCGGGCGCGCCATCTTGTCGGCTACGGGCCCTACCTGGCGCGCGCGCCGGTGCGGGACGGTCAGGTCGTCCATGCCTCGGACAACCGGGAGGAACTGGACCGCGCCTGCCTTGCGCTCGATCTCGCCGGGGCGGGCGAGACGGTTGCCGTCGTGTCCTCGGGCGACGCCGGCGTGTTCGCCATGGCGGCGACCCTGTTCGAGGCGGTCGAATTGCAGGGCGGGGCCGGTTGCGACATCACCGTCCTGCCCGGCGTGACGGCGATGACCGCCGCCGCCGCGCGGATCGGGGCGCCGCTCGGCCACGATTTCTGCGCCATCTCGCTGTCGGACAATCTGAAGCCGTGGGAGACCATCCTGCAACGTGTGCGGGCCGCCGCGGAGGCGGATTTCGTCATGGCCTTCTACAACCCGATCTCGACGGCGCGGCCGTGGCAGCTCGGCAAGGTTCTGGATCTGCTGCGCGAAGTGCGTGCGCCGGATACGCCGGTCATCTTCGCCGCCGCGGTCAGCCGGCCGGACGAACGGATCGTGGTCGTGCCGCTCGGCGAAGCCGAACCCGGTATGGCGGACATGCGGACTGTGGCGATCGTCGGCTCCAGCGCGACGCGCAGCGTCCCGCGCGGCGCGGACGGCGTCTGGATCTACACGCCGCGCCGTGCCGCGCCGGTTTCCGCATGACGCGCGACCAGCCAGTCCCAGGCCTCATCGACCGTCGGAACCGGCGCGCCGCTTGCCTGCGGGCGTTCCACCATGACAACGGGCAGGCCCAGCCGCCGCGCTGCGATGAGTTTGGCAACGGTAGCCGAACCGCCCGAATTCTTGGTCACGACGGTTTCGATCCGGTGCGCGCGCATCAGGCGTTCTTCATCCTCCGCCGCAAACGGGCCGCGCGCTGCCATGAAGCTTGCGTTGCGCGGCAGATCTTCCGGCGGCGGTGGATCGACGCTGCGAACGATGTAACGGTGCTGTGCCATGGCCCGGAAGGGCGCGAGATCCTTGCGGCCGACGGTGAGAAACACGGTGCGCGGAGCCGCCCCCAGCGCAGCCGCAGCGCCGGGCATATCGGCCACCCTGACCCAGCGGTCGCCGGCCTGTTGCGCCCAGGCCGGGCGGCAGACGGCGAGGCAGGGTACGGAAACCGTTGCCGCCGCTGCCGCGGCGTTGGCGGACATGGTCGCGGCAAAGGGATGGGTGGCGTCGACCAGGGCGTCGACGCCGTGTTCGCGGAGATAACGCGCAAGGCCGTCCGCGCCGCCGAAACCGCCGATGCGCGTCTCGATCGCCGACGGTTTGGGCGACCGGGTCGCGCCGGCCAGCGACAGGAGGCCGTCGAAGCGGCTGTCGTCGGCAATCCGCCGCGCCAGGCTGCTGGCCTCGGCCGTGCCGCCGAGCAGAAGGACATTCAATCGTGACACCGTCCGGTTCTCCGGCGCCAAAGGATTCGGCCGGAAGCGGCCGGCGCTGGCTATCGATTATCGGAGTCGGCGAGGACGGTGTCGAGGGATTGAGCGCACCGGCCCGGCAGGCGGTCGCAGAGGCCGGGGTCGTGTATGGAGGGCGGCGCCATCTGCGCCTGCTGGCGAGCCTGATCCGCGGCCGGACCGCTCCCTGGCCGAGTCCGATCCGCGCCGCCGTTCCGGAGATCGAGGCGCTGAGCAGGACACCCGTCGCGGTCCTGGCGTCCGGCGATCCGTTCCATCACGGAATCGGCTCGGTCCTGGCGCAACGGATCGAGGCGGCCGAAATGGCGGTTTTCCCGGCGCCGTCGTCGTTCGCTCTGGCGGCAGGGCGGCTGGGCTGGGCGTTGCAGGATGTCGAAACCGTATCGCTGTGCGGCCCGCCGCTGGAGACGCTGCTGCCGTTTCTGCAGCCGAACCGCCGCGTTCTTGTGCTCTCGGCGGATGAATCCACGCCCCTGGCGGTTGCACGGTTTCTGACCGGGCACGGCTTCGGAGCCAGCACCGTGATCGTGCTCGAAGCGCTGGGCGGGCCGGACGAGCGGATCCGCCGGTGCCCGGCCGACCGTTTCGATCTTCCGGATGTTGCACGGTTGAACCTGATCGCAATTTGCGTGGCGGCGGCGCCGGAGGCCCGGATCGTTCCCGTGGCGGCGGGCCTCGCCGACCGCCTGTTCGAGTCGGACGGCACGATGACGAAGCGAGAAATACGCGCCGTCACTCTGTCCAGCCTCGCGCCGCGGGCCGGCGAACTGCTCTGGGATATCGGCGCCGGTTCGGGTTCGGTCGCCATCGAGTGGCTGCTGGCGCATCCGGCCAACCGGGCGGTCGGCGTCGAGCGGCGCGGGGACCGGGCGGCAACAGCGAACCGCAACGCGGCATCTCTCGGCGTGCCGCACCTCGAAATTGTCGTCGGCGAGGCGCCGGGTGCACTGAAAGCTTTGCCGGCTCCGGACGCGGTGTTTGTCGGCGGCGGGGCTGCCGGCGCCGGGGTGCTCGAGGCGGCGTGGCAGGCGCTGGCGCCCGGCGGCAGACTGGTTGCGAACAGCGTCACGCTGGAGAGCGACCTGGCCCTCGGCGCTTTTGTCGAACGGACCCGCGGTACGCTGACCCGGCTGTCAGTCGAACGGCTCGACCGGATCGGCGAAATGCGTGGTTTCCGCCCCGCAATGACGGTCACCCAGTTCCTGGCAATCAAGCGATGATCGTCGTCGGGATCGGATGTCGCCGCGGTTGCCCGGCTGCCCGGATCGGCGCTGCGGTCGGCGAGGCTCTGGAGCGGGTCGAGATGACGCCGGAGCGGATCGATGCGCTTGCCGCGCCGGCGTTCAAGGCGGAAGAGGCTGCCCTCTCCGAGACAGCCACGGCATTGGGTGTGCCGCTGCGTTGGATCGGACGGGCGTCTCTTGAGGCGGTCCAGCCCCTGTGCCCGACAAAGTCGTCAACGGCGGCGGAAGCGACCGGACTGGCCGCCGTTTCCGAAGCCGCCGCGCTTGCAGCCGCCGGGCGCAATGCGCGCCTGTTGCTGCCCCGGATCGCGCGCGACGGCGTAACCTGCGCAGTGGCGCACGGAGACGGCGCCTGACGGCCGGCTCGACAGTTCGTTCGAGGCAGAGGGACCGGAAGTCGACCCAGGGGGCGGATCGCCGTCGGGCGGCGCCCGATAACGCCGGACCGGGCAGCGCGGGCCGGCGCGGGAACGCAACGTTGCTACGCTTCTTCCGGCCGGGCCATGCGATAGCCGACCCCGCGTTCGGTAAAAATGTAGGAAGGGCGGGTGGCGTCGTCGCCGAGCTTCTGACGAAGCCGCTTGATGAAAGCGCGCACGAGCTTCAGGTTGCCGCTGCCGCGTCGGCCCCATACTTGGCGCAGCAGGGTCTCGTAAGTCGTTACCCGTCCTGCGTTGAGCGAGAGCACACGCAGCAGATCGAACTCGGTGGCGGTCAACACCACCGCACGACCGGCCGCGCTGACCTGCCGCCGGTCGTAGTCGATAACCAGGTTTCCCACCGCGAAGGGCGCGGGATCGGCGTGGTGGCGCAACGCTGCCCGGATCCGCGCCGTCAGCTCGGTCGGCGAAAAGGGCTTGACGATATAATCGTCGGCGCCTGCTTCCAGCGCCCGCGCGATGGTCTCGTCGCGCCCGTAGCCCGAGATGAAGATCACCGGCAGGTCGGCGAGCTCGGGGACGGTCTCCATCAGCTCGATGCCGTCGGTCCCGGGCAAGATCAGGTCGAGCAGGACCAGGGCGGGTTTCTCCGCCTCGAGGATGCGCGGTAACTCCCGGTAATCTCCGGTGACGATCGGGGTGTAGCCGGCCTCGGCGAGCGTGTCGCGCATATAGTGGAGCGTCTGCGGGTCGTCATCCAGCGCCAGAATGCGCGCTGGCTCAGGCGCTTCGCGGATCGCCCCGCGGGGGCCCCGCGCGGGAACCGCACCGTTGTCCGCCGCCTCAGCCACCGGCAGCGTGAAGGTGAATCGTGTGCCGAGGTCGACGCCGCCGCTCTCCGCCCGGATGCGCCCGCCATGAGCCTCGACCAGTCCCTTGCAGATGGCGAGTCCGAGCCCGCCGCCGATCCCGCGCGCGCCTTTCCCGTCGACGGTATATTTCCCGAACAGCTTCGCCAAGCGCTCCGGCAACACGCCACGGCCCTCGTCGGTGATCGAGACGGCGACATGCAGCCCTGTTTTCTCCGCAGCAATCCGGATGGGCGTGGCCTCGGGCGAATGCCGGGCGGCGTTCGACAGCAGGTTGTTCAGCACCTGCACGATGCGTTGCCGGTCGGCCAGCACCCGCGGCAGGTCGCGCGCAATGTCGATGAGGACCGGGTGCCGGGCGCCGCCGGTCAGGAAGGTGGTGCGCGCCTCTTCGATCAGCGCGGCTACCTCCGTGGGTTGCGGGGAGACCGAGAGCGATCCCGTCTCGATGCGACTCGCGTCGAGCAGGTCGCCGATCAGGCTGTCCATGCGGTTGGCCTGCTCGTCGATGATGCGGAAGAACTGCACTAACTCAGCCGGGTCCAGGACCCTCGCGGCGCTAAGCACAGTGGCGGCCGATCCCTTGATCGAGGTGAGAGGCGCGCGCAACTCGTGGCTCACCATGCCGAGGAACTCGGCACGCATTCGCTCAAGCTCCTCAAGCGGCGCAAGATCCTGCAACGTGACTACCATCGAGGCGACCGTTCCGTCCGGTCCGTCCGGTCCGTCCGGTCCGTCGGAACTGTATATCGGCGTCGCGTTCACGAGCGTGGTGACGCTGCGCCCGTCGGGGGTGCTGAGCACGATCTCCTCGGCGCGCATCGGCTCCGCGCCGCTCAGCGCAGTTGCGAGCGGAAGCTGGTCAAGGGCGAACTCGCGCCCGTCGGCGAAACGGCAGGTAACGATCCGGAGCAGGTCCTCGGCCGGGCGTCCGGGCGTGCACAGTTTCTCGACGATGCGCCGTGCCTCGCCGTTAACAGAGATTGCGTTGCCGGTCTGCGCGTCGAACACCGCGACACCAACCGGAGAGGTCTCGACCAGCGCCTCGAGATCAGCCCGGGCGCGGTGCTCGTCGCGGTATGCGCGCGCGTTGGCGATCGCAGTCGCCGCCTGCGAGGCGAACATCACCAGGACCTCCTCGTCCTCGTCGGTGAAGACCTCTCCGCTCTCCTTCTCGACCAGGTAAAAGTTGCCGACATGCATGCCCAGGTGGCGCATCGGCGTGCCCTGGAAGGTTCGCCACAGCAGCCTGTCCGGGGCGATGCCGAGCGAGCGCACATAGTTGGGCACGTCTGGCAGCCGGAGCGGCCCCGGCAGGTCGCGGAAATGCTCAAACAGCCGCACGCCGTCGGGCCATTCGACCAGCGCCTGGTGCACTTCCTCGGTCAGGCCGGAGGTGACAAAGTCCTGGAGGGCGCCCGTCTCGTCGATGGTCGCGATTCCGCCGTAGCGGGCGCCGGTGAGCGCGCGGGCGCTCTCGATGACTTCATTGAGTACGGTCTCGAGGTCGAGGCTCGCGCTGATGCGCAGGCTCGCCGCGGTCAGGGCGGAAAAGCGTTCGCGCAATATTGCAATTTTGCGCTTCAGTTCGTCGCGATCGCTCAAACGATCCTCCGTCTTGTTGGGCGAACGGCGTTGCCGCAATGGCGCACTGCATGCGGAATATACTTTATTTTCATATTTCTACCGAAAAAATGAACGTGAACTTCACACAACATGCCACAAACGTCGAATTGCTAGCCTGGGCAGGGCCGTTCTATTGCTTGCACAGCGCCGTCTTTCCGGTGCATCCCGGGCGAAAGGCGCGCAGCCCGCGAAGGGTTTCCGCCTCTTGCGCTTTCTCTTCCAGCGGCAGGCGCGGGTCGACGCGGTCATCGCCATGGGGAAAGCACGCGCCGGCTTCCATGCTACCGCGACTCTATGCACGTTCTCCGGAACCGGGTAATTTTCGAACAGCAGGCAAGAATTCGAATGAGGCAACCGGAGTCGGAACGAAACCGGTTGCAATGCGTTTGCGCAATGCGAACGTCGTCGGGCCGCAAAGCCCCGATTCTTGTTTAAGTCATGTATTGCAACCAGTTACAACGCTCCATGAAACGCTTGTTTCCTAACGCAACATGACCGTGCATTTCATCGGCGCGGGGCCGGGCGCGCCCGACCTAATCACGCTGCGCGGCCGGGCACTGCTCGGCCGCTGCCCGGTCTGCCTCTATGCCGGCTCGCTGGTCCACCGCGATATTCTTTCGCATTGCCCGCCGGGTGCGAAAATCGTCGATACCGCGCCCATGAGCCTGGATGAAATCGTTGACGAGATTTGCATCGCCCATGAAGCCGGACTGGAGGTCGCCCGGCTGCATTCCGGCGACCTTTCCGTCTGGAGCGCGGTCGGCGAACAGTTCCGCCGGCTGGACCAGCTCGGCATTCCCTACACGATGACGCCGGGCGTTCCTGCCTTCGCCGCCTCGGCGGCCGTCCTCGGTCGGGAGCTGACCTTGCCCGGCGTCGCCCAGTCGCTTGTCCTGACCCGGACCTCCGGCCGGGCTTCGAAAATGCCGGAGCGCGAATCTCTGGAGACCTTTGCAGCATCCGGCACAACCCTTGCGATCCATCTCTCGATTCATGTCCTGGACCGGGTCGTCACGGCCTTGCTGCCGCACTACGGCGCCGATTGCCCGGTCGCCGTCGTGTGCCGGGCGACCTGGCCGGACGAGCGGGTGCTGCGGGGCACGCTCGGCACCAT
The DNA here is from genome assembly GCA_002238725.1 of Rhodospirillaceae bacterium bin65. Lineage (GTDB taxonomy): Bacteria > Pseudomonadota > Alphaproteobacteria > Bin65 > Bin65 > Bin65. The sequence continues at coordinate 40,306 of MPMX01000027.1, read as the reverse complement.
CGAGGCGCTCGCCGGAGAGTCGCCGGTCGAACGGACGGCGACGATCCTGGTCGGACCGGTTCTGGCGGCGGAAGAGTTCGAGGAAAGCGCGCTGTACGATCCGGAATACCGTCGCCGCTTTCGGGGAGGGCCGGCCGGATGCGCCTAGGGAGACGAACTGCCCACGAGCTTGCCCTCGCGGTCGAAGATCAGCACGTCGATCCGGATGTCCGTTCCGGCGATGACGGCTTCCGCCTCGCGGCGCGCGGCGGCGGCTATCGCGTCGCCGAGCGCCAGGCCCTCCGCCGCTGCGATCTGAAAGGCGAGCGCGGTCGTGTTCGCAGCGGCGATGTCGACCGCGGCGGCCTCGCCGGCGCCGACCTGTTTCGCCACCTCGGCCAGCGCCGCCCGATCGACGCCGCCTTTGCCGGAGTGGAGATCGAGCCGGCCCTGGGCCAGTTTCGTCATCTTGGCAACGCCGCCGGCGATCGTGACGCGCGGTACGGGATGCTTGCGCAGATGTTTCAGCATGCCACCGACGAAATCGCCCATGTCGATCAATGCGCTCTCCGGCAGGCCGTAGTGGCGCTGGACCGCTGCTTCCGAAGTCGAGCCGGTCGCGCCGGCGACATGGGTCAGCCCGGTCGCCCGGGCGACGTCGATGCCGCTGTAGATCGAGTGGATCCAGGCGGCGCAGGAATAGGGGACGACGATCCCCGTTGTGCCGAGGATCGACAGGCCGCCCACAATCCCGAGCCGCCCGTTCATGGTCTTCTCGGCCAGTTTCTCGCCGCCGGGGATTGCAATTTCCACCTCGACATCGCCGGCGGCGCCGTGCGCTTGCGCGACCTCGGCTATCGCGCCGGCGATCATCTGCCGCGGCACCGGGTTGATCGCCGGCTCGCCCGGTCCGACCGGCAGGCCCGGCTTGGTCACCGTGCCGACGCCCGGCCCCGCCCTGAACCGGACGCCGCCGGATTCGGCCTGTCGAACCGTCGCTTCGACCAATGCGCCATGGGTCACGTCCGGGTCGTCGCCGGCGTCCTTGACGATCGCCGCGGTCGCCGCGTCCGGCGCCAGATCCTGCCGCGCCAGGGCGAAGGCGACCCGTTCGCCGCGCGGCAGGGCGATGGTCACGGGATCCTCGAACGCGCCGCTCAGCAGGGCGGTGTAGGCCGACTTGGCGGCGGCGGTGGCGCAGGCGCCGGTGGTCCAGCCGCGCTTGAGCGGTCGGTCGGGTTTCATGACCGAAGAGATAGGCGTCCGATGCGCGCGTGTCATCCGAGGCGGTCAGAGCGATGATCGGCGCCAGGCTGGAGGGCATGCTGGGCGGCGGCCCGGTCTTCGAGCCGGGCTCGGTCTGGCTGGTCGGCGCCGGGCCGGGCGATCCGGGTTACCTGACCGTCAACGCGATCCGCGCCTTGCAGCAGGCGGATACGATCCTGCACGACGCCCTGATCGACGACCGGATTCTCGATCTCGCACGGCCCGAAGCCGACAGGATTTTCTCCGGCAAGCGGGCCGGGGTCCATTCGATCGACCAGGCCGCCCTGTGCCTCCGGATGGTCGACCTCGCTCGGTCCGGCCAGCGGGTGCTGCGCCTCAAGGGCGGCGATCCGATGGTCTTCGGCCGCGGCGGCGAGGAAATGCTGCGGCTCGCAGAGGCCGGGATTCCCTTCCGCATCGTCCCCGGCGTCACGGCCGGCCTGGCGGCGATGGCGGTGGCATCGATCCCCGCGACCCTGAGGGACGTCAACCGCGCCGTGGTGTTCGCGACCGGCCATGCCGCACCCGATACCGATGAGACCGACTGGGCGGCGCTCGCCCGTCTGGGACAGCCGCTGATCCTCTATATGGCCTTGCGCCGGCTCGACCGGATCGCCAGCGAACTGATTGCCGGCGGCCTGCCGCCGGATACGCCGCTCGCGGTGGTCTCGTCGGCGACCCGGTCGGACGAGGATATCCTGATCTCCAGCCTGGGCACGGTTTCCGAAGACCGGCAGCGCCATGCCATCGAGCCACCGGCCATCGTCGTCGTCGGCGAGATCGTCAGGACGCGCGAACGGCTGCTGGGGGTTGTGCCGGCTCTTGCCGGGGCGCTTGCTTGACCGCCGGGGCCCTCCTTGTCGGTGCGCCGCGGTCGGGGGCCGGAAAGACGACACTCACCGTTGGCCTGATTGCGGCGCTGACCCGGCGGGGCCGGCGCGTGCGCGCTCTCAAATGCGGACCGGACTATATCGATGCCGCCTTTCACAGCACCGCCAGCGGCGCCGCGTGCGCCAATATCGACAGTTGGGCGATGTCGCCCGGCCATATGGCGGAGGTTATGGAGGCGGCTGCGGGACCGGGCGGCTTGGTCGTTGTCGAATCGGCCATGGGCCTGTTCGATGGCGTAGCCGGCAGGACAGGACATTCCGGCGCGGCGGCGGATATCGCTGCCCGCTTCGGAATCCCGGTCGTGCTGGTGATCGATATTGCCGGGCAGGCGCAGTCGGCCGGCGCGGTCGCCAAAGGATTTGCCGAATTCGATCCGGGTCTCGAGATCGGCGGCGTCATCCTGAACGGCGTCGCCAGCGAGCGCCATCTCAGAACTGCGTCTGAAGGACTGGCGGTTGCCGGAATTTCGCTGCTGGGCTGGGTGCCGCGAAGCAGCGGCTTCGCATTCCAGAACCGGCATCTCGGCCTTGTGCAGGCGCGCGAGCGGAAGAATCTGGCCGCCGAGATCGCCGCCCTTGCCGACCGGATTGCCGAAACCGTCGATCTCGACCGGATCGAAGGCATGGCCCGGCCGCCGCTCGACATTCGCAATGCGGTGAACGAAGCCGCGCCGGCGGCCACCCGTTCGCTCGACCCGCCGGGCCAGCGCATCGCGCTTGCCGAGGACGATGCGTTTTCGTTCATTTACCCGCACATGACGGCGCACTGGCGTGAGCAGGGCGCCGAGATCGTCCGGTTTTCGCCGCTCGGCGACCAGCCGCCCCCGGACGAATGCGACTGCTGCTGGCTGCCCGGCGGCTATCCGGAGCTTCATGCCGGCAGAATCGCAGCGGCTCGCCGGTTTCTCAGCGGCCTGGCGGATTTCGGCCGGACCCGCCCGGTGCATGGCGAATGCGGCGGCTACATGGCGCTGGGCCTTTCCCTGGAAGACGGGGACGGCGCGGTCCACGCCATGGCCGGACTGCTGCCGCACCGCACGAGCTTCAAGGTACGAAAACTGCATCTGGGCTACCGGCGGGCGGTGGCGACGCAGGATTGCGTTCTGGGAAAGGCCGGGACAGCGGTTCGCGGCCACGAATTTCACTATGCGACGATCGAGGGCGACGCCGGGGACGACGCCTTTCTCACGGTTTTCGACGGAGAAGGCCGGCCTCTGGGCGCCGGCGGCGGCCGGAAGGGCACCGTAACCGGGACCTTCTTTCACGCCATCGCCCGGGAAGCCTGATTGCGGCGTAGCGGCACGATTCGCGGCAATTCTTGACATCCGGATGCCGGCATGGTCACGGCAACCGCCCGAACTCCGCCGCATGGGACCACTTGTCGGTTTGAGACACGGTGGCTTGACCTCTATATGCCGGATCGCGGCGGCGCGTCCGAACCGCTGCCTTTCTCGACACCTGTAAGGACAGGGGATCCATCCGCATGGCGATGACGATCGGGATTCCGAAGGAAATTCACAAAGGCGAGATGCGCTGCGCAGCCACGCCGGAGACGGTGGCGCAGATCGTCAAGCTGGGCTTCGCCGTGACTGTGGAAGCCGGCGCGGGCAAGGCGGCCAAATTCTCCGACGCCGCCTACCGGGAGGCCGGCGCCGAAATTGCCCGGTCGGCGGCCGAGGCCTGGCAGGCGGACATCGTCATGAAAGTGCGCCCGCCCGAAGAACATCCGAAGGACGGCACCCACGAGGCCGACCTGCTGAAGGAGGGCGGCACGCTGATCGGCTTCGTCTGGCCGGCCCAGAACGAGGCGCTGATGGAGCGGCTGGCGGCGCGCAACGCGACCGTGCTGGCGATGGATTCCGTGCCGCGCATCTCGCGCGCCCAGAAGCTGGATGCGCTCAGCTCCATGGCCAATATCGGCGGCTACCGGGCGATCGTTGAGGCGGCGAGCCATTTCGGCCGCTTCTTCACCGGCCAGATCACCGCCGCCGGCAAGGTGCCGCCGGCCAAGGTCATGGTGATCGGCGCCGGTGTCGCCGGTCTCGCGGCCATCGGCGCGGCGGTCAGCCTGGGCGCCATCGTTCGCGCCTTCGACACGCGGCCCGAGGTCAAGCAGCAGGTCGAGAGCATGGGCGCCGAATTCCTCGAACTGGACTTCGAGGAGGAGGGCAGCGGCGCGGGCGGTTACGCCAAGGTCATGTCCAAGGAATTCATCGAGGCGGAGATGGCGCTGTTCGCCGAGCAGGCGAAAGAGGTCGACATCATCGTCACCACGGCGCTGATCCCGGGCAAGCCGGCGCCCGAACTGATCACCGCCGACATGGTCAAATCCATGACGGACGGCAGCGTGATCGTCGACCTGGCGGCCGAGCAGGGCGGCAACTGCGCGCTGACCGAACCGAACAAGGTGGTGACGAGGCACGGCGTCACGATCATCGGCCATACCGACCTGCCGAGCCGCCTGCCGACCCAGTCGAGCCAGCTCTACGGCACCAACCTGCGCCACCTGCTGACCGACCTGACGCCGGAGAAGGACGGCGTCATCAACGTCGACATGGACGACGAGGTGATCCGCGGCACGACGGTCATCAAGGATGGCGCGGTCACCTGGCCGCCGCCGGCCCCGACGCTGTCCGCCGCGCCGCCCGCCGCCAAACCGAAGCAGCCGCCGGCAAAAATCGGGCCCAAGCAACTGACGGTGCGCGAGAAGGCGATCCGCGCCGCCGTCCTGCTGGTGATCAGCGGCATCGCGCTCGCCTTCGTCGGAGCCTTCGCGCCACCGTCCTTCCTGAACCATTTCACGGTGTTCGTGCTGGCGGTCTTCGTCGGCTTCCAGGTGATCTGGAACGTCACGCCGGCCCTGCACACGCCGCTGATGAGCGTCACCAACGCGATCAGCGGCATCATCGTCGTCGGCGCGCTGGTCCAGCTCGGCAGCGGCTCGACCCTCGTTCTGGCGCTGGCGGCCGTTGCCTGCCTGATCGCCACCATCAACATTTTCGGCGGCTTCCTGGTCACCCAGCGGATGCTGCAGATGTTCCGGAAGAGCTGACGCCATGGCAACCGGTCTGATTGCCGTCTCTTATATCGGCGCCGCCGTCCTGTTCATCCTCAGCCTCGGCGGGCTGAGCAACCAGGAGACCTCCCGGCGCGGCAACGTCTACGGCATCGTCGGCATGGCGATCGCCATGGTCGCAACCATCGTGGCGGTGTTCCTCGACGCAGCCGATATCGAGGTGCCGCTGATGATCCTCGTCCCGACAATGATCGTCGGGGCGATAATCGGCATTTCGGTCGCGCTCAAGGTCGAGATGACCCAGATGCCGCAGCTGGTCGCCATCCTGCACAGTTTCGTCGGCCTGGCTGCGGTCCTGATCGGGATCGGCAGCTTCGTCGATCCCGAAACCGCCGTGCACTACAAGGGCGTCGAGAAGACGATCCACGATGTCGAGATTTATCTCGGCGTGTTCATCGGCGCGATCACCTTCACCGGCTCGGTAATCGCCTTCGGCAAGCTACAGGGCTCGATCTCCGGCAAGCCGCTGATGCTGCCGGGCCGGCATCTGCTCAACCTCGCCGGCATTATCGTGTCGCTGGTCCTGATGGGCGTCTTCCTGGCCGCGGAGACCGTTCCCGACGGCCTGTGGCCGCTGCTGGTCATGACCGCCATCGCCTTCGTCATCGGCGCGCATCTCGTCATGGCGATCGGCGGCGCCGACATGCCGGTCGTGGTCTCGATGCTGAACAGCTATTCCGGCTGGGCGGCAGCGGCGACCGGCTTCATGCTGTCGAACGACCTGCTGATCGTCACCGGCGCGCTGGTCGGCTCCTCGGGCGCAATCCTGAGCTACATCATGTGCCGCGCCATGAACCGGCATTTCGTCGCCGTGATCCTCGGCGGCTTCGGCACCTCGGGCGGCGCGGCGGCGGCGGACGAGGGCGGCGAGGTGGTGCCGACCTCGTTCGAGGAAACCGCCGCCATGCTCGGCGATGCGAAAGAGGTCATCATCGTGCCGGGCTACGGCATGGCGGTCGCCCAGGCCCAGGGCACGATCAGCGAGATCACCAACCGGCTGCGCGAGCGGAAGATCAACGTCCGCTTCGGCATCCATCCGGTGGCAGGCCGCCTGCCGGGGCACATGAACGTGCTGCTCGCCGAGGCCCGGGTGCCCTACGACATCGTGCTCGAAATGGACGAGATCAACGACGACTTCCCGGAGACCGACGTGGTCCTGGTGATCGGCGCCAACGACATCGTCAACCCGGCGGCCCAGGAAGATCCGAACAGTCCGATCGCCGGCATGCCGGTGCTCGAAGTGTGGAAAGCGAAAACGGCCATCGTCTCCAAACGCAGCATGGCGACGGGTTATGCCGGCGTCGATAATCCGCTGTTCTACAAGGAAAACACGCGGATGCTCTTTGGCGACGCCAAGGCCAGTTTCGACGAGGTTCTCAAGAGCCTGTAATTCAGGCGGCGGGCCGGCGTCGTCCGAGCCCGGCGTAGTCGGCCGGCCGTGCGTCTTCGATTCCGGTCAGCCGCAAGGCGCTGCGAACCGGATCGGGCAGGCCGGCGACCGCCTGCCGCAGCGCGGTGCCGATACGGCCGGCCTCGTCGGTGTTGAGCCGGTTGGAGGCGATAAACGGCAGGCTGGGGTAGGTCGGCGACCGGCCGATGACGCGCAATTCCCGCGCCGCCGGCTCGTGGCGCTCTGCAAGCGCCCAGCTCACGCAGTCAATGGTCGCGATATCCGCGTCGCCGGTGGCGATGGCGCGGATCGAGTCGCGATGGCCGCCGGTCATGCGAACCGCGCCGAAGAAACTCTCCAGGCTTTCGTCGCCGGGCAGCAGGTCTATAAGCGCGGCCCAACCGGATTGGGACGCGGTGCTGGTGCAGGCGGCGACGGCGCCGCGGAAGCCCTCGATGCCGCCCCGGCTGTCCGACCGGCGCCCGACCAGCTGGCTGCAATAGCGCCCCGGTGCGGCGCCTGCGACGGCATAGGTCGGGCGGCCGAGCAGCCGCACCCTTTCTGCAAGTCCTGTCGCGTAGGGCCGGCCGCAGGTCTGGCCGACCAGAAGGTCGGGAGACTCCCAGGCTTCGTCGGCCGGCGTCATCCGGTCCAGGCATTCCGGCGCCGCGATGCCGGCTGCCTCCAGCCGTTCGGCGATGGCGGCCCACAGGGCGTCGGTTTCGGCCCGTATCTCGGGCCAGTCGTACATCGGGAGCTGGGCAAGTCCCGGCATTGCGGCGTTCAGGGGGAAGGCGCGGAAGGACGGTTCAGCATTGCCGCAGGATGGACTGCCGGCTCCTTGGGCGCCAGCAGGTATTGCCGGATCACCGCGCCGTAATGCGGATAGGCGTAGCCGCCGTTGCGCCGCAGGATCCGCTCGCGCTCGCGGCGGTACAAGGCCGGCAGCCGGTACCACGGCACTTCCGGCCGTGCGTGATGCAACGCGTGCAGATGATTGTTAAGAAACAGAAAACCGAGGACGCCGCCGCGCTCGATGATGACGCTTCGCTCGGGGATCGGGCCAACGGCACGGTGTTCCAGGAAAGTCCGGATCGAAAGGACCGACAACGCTGCGTAGCAGGCAAGGGCATAGAGCCACAACGGAATGCCGCCAATCTGGACGACGAGGATCAGAACGATCGGCACCGTTGCAAGATGGAGGAGCCAGGCGCGCAGAATCGGTCGGTTGCCCCCGACAATGGCGCGCAGGTCGTTGCGCACCAGGCCCAGGGTGAAAAACAGGGGCGCGATCAGCATCCGGCCGGCCAGGCAGCGGTTGACCTGCAGGATGCCGCGCCGGACCGGCCCGTAGCGCTGCCAGTCCTCCGGTCGGACATAATAGCTCTCCGGGTCCGCGAGCGGTTCGGTCAGGTCGGGCGTATCGTGGTGCGCCAGATGGGTCCCGGCAAAACGGTCGTAGGGCAGGTACAGCCCCAGCCCCGGCGTGCCGAGGAGTTCATTGAGACGCCGGTCGCGGAACGGATGGCCGTGCAGGATTTCATGCTGCAACGAGGAGTGCAGCACGAGGATCGGAACGAGCAACAGCGCGGCCGCCGCCGGGCCGATCCAAGGCGCGGCTGTCAGCAGGCCGAACCAAGTGCCATAGACGCCAGCCGCCAAAGCCACCGTCTGCCATTCAACCCTGCGTTCCAGGATTTGCCTCCACCTTTCGATGAATCGTCAGGATAGGTGCACCTCATCGCTTGCTGCAATTTGTAAATATCGACGCGAATATGGATTCTTGTAACACTAGCGCTAGTAATGTTATTTAACGCAACAACCGTTACGATTGGAGCATCATGGCGATCGACAAACGCGATCTCGCCCGCGTCTTTCAGGAGCGGGTCTCGCTGCTGATCGAGCGCTCGGGCGGCAACCTCAGCCGGTTTGCGGGCGGCGCCGGCGTCGACCGCTCGGCGCTCACCCAGTTCCTCGCCGCCGGATCGACCCGCCTGCCGCGGGCGGAGACCCTGGCGCGGCTTGCCGAGGCCAACGGCGTGACCCTCGACTGGCTGCTCGGCCTGAGCCAGGACGAGGCCACGATCGCGGAGGTCGCGCCGGCGCTGACCGTCGAGCAGGCGGAGGGGTCGGCCGACGAGGAGCGCTTCTGGACCTGGTACCGCGAGGCGCTCGGCTACAAGATCCGCTACATCCCCTGGACCGTGCCGGACCTGCTGCGTCACGAAACGCTGACCGGGTTCGAATTCCGCTTCGGCGGCCGCTCGCAGATCGAGGCGCGCCGGTCGCAGAGCCAGCGGCAGCTCGATTATTCCCGGCGGCCGGAAACCGATATCGAGGTCTGCATGCCCTGGCAGACGCTGGAGCACATCGCCGGAGGAGAGGGCATCTGGTCGGAGCTCGATCCCGCGATTCGAGCCGAGCAGATTGCGCTCATCACCTCCCGGCTGGAGGAACTGTATCCGACCTTCCGCCTGTTCCTGTTCGACGGACGCCGGGAATCCGCTGTGCCCCAGACCATCTACGGCCCGCTGCGCGCCGCCGTCTTCCTGGGCCGGGCTTATCTCGTTATCAGCGGCACGGAGCAGGTGCGGGCGCTGACGACCCAGTTCGACGGCCTGATCCGCCGCGCCGATGTCGGCCCGGACCGGGCCGCCCGCTGGGTCCGGGAGCGCTGGGGCTGAACCGGCCAAGCGACAACGCTGCCGTTGACCTGCCGGGCGGCGCACGGCTATTGCGCGGCACGACAGCGAAACCGGCGGCGCAAGGCACCATGTTGGACAAGACCTACCGGCCCGAAACCGTAGAGGGCCGGCAATACGAACGCTGGGAAGCGGCAGGCGCATTCCGGGCCGATCCGGCGGCCGGCGGCGAACCCTACGCCATCATGATCCCGCCGCCGAACGTCACCGGCAGCCTGCATATCGGCCACGCCTTCAACAACACGATTCAGGACATCCTGATCCGCTTCCACCGGATGCAGGGGCGCAACGTGTTGTGGCAGCCCGGCACCGACCATGCCGGCATCGCGACCCAGATGGTCGTGGAGCGGATGCTGGCGGAGCAGGGGATCGCGCTCGACCGCGGCATACCGCCGAAAGACGGCGAGACGGAAACGATCTGCCGCGAGGCCTTCATCGAGAAGGTCTGGGCCTGGCGCGAAGAGTCGGGCGGCACGATCCTGAAGCAGCTGCGCCGGCTCGGCGCGACCTGCGACTGGGCGCGCGAGCGCTTCACCATGGACGAGGGCCTGTCCCGCGCCGTGCTGCGCGTCTTCGTGCAACTCTACAAGGACGGCCTGATCTACCGCGACAAGCGGCTGGTCAACTGGGACCCGAAATTCCACACCGCGATCTCGGACCTCGAGGTCGAGCAGCGCGAGATCGACGGCCATCTTTGGCACATCCGTTATCCGATAGAAGGCGAGGAGGGCCGGCACATCGTCGTGGCGACGACCCGGCCGGAGACCATGCTGGGCGACACCGCCGTCGCCGTCCATCCCGAGGACGACCGCTACCGGGACCTGGTCGGCAGGCACGCCGTCCTGCCGCTGGTCGGCCGGCGGCTGCGGATCGTTGCCGACAACTACGCCGATCCGGAGCAGGGCAGCGGCGCGGTCAAGATCACTCCGGCGCACGATTTCAACGATTTCGAGGTCGGCCAGCGCCACGGGCTGGAGATGGTGAACATCCTCGACGCCGACGCCCGGATCAAGGATAGCGCGCCGGACGCCTATTGCGGCCTCGACCGGTTCGAGGCGCGCCGCCGGATCGTCGCCGATCTCCAGGCGCAGGGCCTGCTGGAGAGGATCGAGGATCACCGGCACAGCGTGCCCCACGGCGACCGCTCCGGCGTGCCGCTGGAGCCCTATCTGACCGACCAGTGGTTCGCCGACGCCGCCACGCTCGCGAAACCCTGTATCGAAGCGGTCGAGGACGGCCGGACGACCTTCGTTCCGGAGCAGTTTTCCCGGGTCTATTTCCAGTGGATGCGCAACATCCAGCCCTGGTGCATCTCGCGCCAGCTCTGGTGGGGCCATCAGGTGCCGGTGTGGTACGGGCCTGACGGCGCGATCTTCGTTGAGGAGACCGAGGCGGAAGCGCTGGCCGCCGCCAATGCGCATTACGGCGAACCGGCCACGCTGACCCGCGACACCGACGTGCTCGATACCTGGTTCTCGTCCGCGCTCTGGCCTTTCTCCACCCTCGGCTGGCCGGACGAGACGCCGGAACTGGCGCGTTACTATCCCGGCAGCGTGCTCGTGACCGGCGAGGACATCATCTTCTTCTGGGTCGCCCGGATGATGATGATGGGCATGCATTTCATGCGCGACGGGGAAGGCGCCGGCCGGGTGCCGTTCGCCGACGTCTACATCCACGGGCTGGTGCGCGACGCAAGGGGGCAGAAATACTCCAAGTCCAAGGGCAACGTGGTCGATCCGGTCGACCTGATGGACAAATACGGCGCCGACGCGCTGCGCTTCACCCTGGCGTCGCTGGCGGTCCAGGGGCGGGACATCAAGCTCGCCGAGAGCCGAATCGCCGGCTACCGCAATTTCGCGACCAAGATCTGGAACGCCGCCCGCTTCTGCGAACTGAACGAGGCGTCTTACGGGCCGGACTTCGATCCCGCGAACAATGCCAACCGGGTCAACCGCTGGATCGTCAGCCAGCTTGCGCAGCTCGAACCGCGGGTCAGGGCCGCGATCGAGGGTTACCGCTTCAACGAGGCGGCCCACGAGTTTTACCAGTTCGTCTGGCACAGCTATTGCGACTGGTATCTCGAATTCGCCAAGCCGCTGATGCAGTCGGACGATTCGGCGGTCCTCGCCGAAACCCGCGCGACCGCCCTGTGGACGCTGCACAAGGCGCTCGCCATGATGCATCCCTTCATGCCGTTCCTGACCGAGGAGTTGTGGGAGCAGACCGGCCCCGGGAGCAAACAGGAGGACGGCGGCCTGCTGATTGCCGCCGACTGGCCGGCCATCGACGGCGGGCTGATTGACGGCGCGGCCGACGCGGAACTCGGCTGGCTGGTCGAGATTATCTCGCGCATCCGGGCGGTGCGCGGCGAAATGAACGTGCCGCCGGGCGCCCGGATCCCGCTGATCCTGAAGGGCGCGTCGGCCGGAACGCGGAACCGCATAGCCGCGCATCGCGCGCTGATCGACCGGCTGGCGCGCCTGTCCGACATCCGCTTCGGCGACGCCGTGCCGGCCGGCTCGATCCAGGACGTCGTCGGCGAGGCGACGATCGTCCTGCCGCTGGCCGACGTTATCGACCTGGATCAGGAAAAGGCGCGGCTGCGCAAGGAGATCGGCCGGGCCGACGGCGAAATCGCGAAGATCGACAAGAAGCTCTCGAATCGCGGCTTTATCGCCAAGGCGCCTTCGGAGGTCGTCGAGGAAAACCGCGAGCGCCGGGAAGAGGCCGAGCAGGCCCGCGCGAAGCTGGCCGAAGCGCTGAAACGGCTGGAAGCTGCGTAGCGACGCCGTTCAGCCCGTTGCCGCCTTGCGCACGGCGATGACCCAGCCGGTCACGCCGGTGCCCCTGATATGGTCGCCATGTTCCTCGGCCAGCCGGTCGATCCGGCCGGCGGCGCTGAGCGCGTTCAGCTTTTCGGTCAGCGCGCCATCGTCGTAGAAATGCGTGTTCAGGCCGATGACCAGCGGTGCGCTGGGCGCGAGGACGCGCAGGGTTTCGTCCAGGGCGTCCGGGTCGATGTGGCTGAAGCCGAAAACGCCGACCGCGACTGCCGCCCCGTAGGCGCCGTCGCCGGCGTCGAGCGGCGGGACGTTCAGGTCGGCTTCGAACAGGCGGCGGTAGAGGCCGGTCTCGCCCGCCTTCGCCAGCATGCCGGGGGAGAAGTCGCAGCCGTCGACGGTGCGATATCCCGCTTCCAATAGCGCGGCGCCGGAAAGGCCGGTGCCGCAGCCGATATCGAGAATTTCGGCATCGCGGGTTTTCAGGTAACGCGACAGCATTTCCGCGCAGCGGCGCGGCTGGGCATAGGCGTTCTCGTCGATCAGTTCGGTGTCGTAGGTCTCCGCCCAGCGATCGTACATGTTGCGGGTCTCGTCGATCGTGCGCGCCTGATAGACGATGTCGAGGAAGCGGTCGTTCTGGGACGGGTCGGCCATGCGGTTTTCTCCTCATTTCGGCCTCGCTCAGGCCGATGTCGCCGATGTCTTGCGGACGGCAATGACCCAGCCGGTCACGCCGGTGCCTCTGATATGGTCGCCGTGTTCTTCCGTCAATCGCTCGATCCGGCCGGCGGCATTGAGCACGTCCAGTTTCCCGGTCAGCGTGCCTTCGTCGTAGAAGTGCTCGTTCAGGCCGATAATCAGGGGTGCGCCCGGCGCGAGGACGCGCAGGATGTCGTCCAGCGCGTCCGGCTGGACATGGCTGAAGCTGAACACGCCGACCGCCGCTGCGGCCCCATAGGCGCCGTCGCCCGCGTCGAGCGGCGGCACGTTCAGGTCGGCTTCGAACAGGCGCCTGTAAACGCCGGTCCCGCGCGCTTTGGCCAGCATGCCCGGGGAGAGGTCGCAGCCGTCGATCGTGCGATACCCCGCTTCAGACAGCGCCGCCCCCGATAGCCCGGTGCCGCAGCCGACATCGAGGATTTGAGCCAGGCGGTCCGTCAGGTAGCGCGACAGCATTTCCGCGCAACGGAGCGGCTGGGCGTAGTCGTTCTCGTCGATCAACTCGGTGTCGTAGGTTTCCGCCCAGCGATCGTACAGGTCGCGGGTTTCGTCGGTCGTGCGCGCCTCGTAGGCGATCTCCAGGAAGCGGTCGTTCTGCGGCGCTCCGGCCATGCAGATTTCCCCTCTTTTGGGGGCAAACTAGCCCGACACCGCCGACGTCGTGCGGACGGCGATGGCCCAGCCGGTCATGCCGGCGCTGCTGATATGATCGCCATGTTCTTCCGTCAATCGCTCGATCCGGCCGGCGTCTTTGAGCGCGTCCAGCTTCCGCGCCAGCGTGCCTTCGGCGTAGAATTTCGCGTTCACGCCGATGACCAGCGGGGCGCCGGGCGCCAGAAGGCGCAGAATCTCGTCTATCGCGTCGGGATGGATGAGGCTGAAGCTGAAGACGCCGACAGCGACAGCGGCATCGTAGGCGCCGTCGGCGGCGTCGAGGGGCGGCACGTTCAGGTCGGCCTCGAACAGGCGGCGATAGACCCCCGTCTCGCGCGCCTTCGCCAGCATGCCGGGGGTCAGGTCGCAGCCGTCTATGGCGCCATAACCGGCTTCCGCCAGGGCGGCGCCGCACAGCCCGGTCCCGCAGCCGATATCGAGGATCCCAGCGCGGCGATCCGCCAGATAGCGCGACAACATGTCGGCGCAACGGCGCGGCTGGACATAGTCGTGCTCGCCGGTCAGGTCGCTATCGTAGGTCTCCGCCCAATCGGTGTAGAAGGCGCGGGTTTCCGCAGTATTGCGGGTGTCGTGGGCGCGCTTCAGGAAGGTGCCTTCTTCCGCGATGTAGGACATGTGGATTTCTCCCCTTTTCCGGTTATCCTATCGCAGCGCCGCCGAATTGCTATCGCGCGAATCGGTGCGCTTGCCCGGCATCGGGGAAGGAAATGAACGGTGGATGCGGAAACCCTGGACCGGATCGCCCTGCGCGACCTGATCGAGAACTGGGCGGTCTGGCGCGACGCCGGCGACTGGGAGCGGTTCCGCACCGTCTGGCACCCGGACGGCGTGATGATGGCGACCTGGACCCAGGGCACCGGCGACGAGTTCATCGCCATGAACCGGGCGGGCTGGGAGCGCGGCGTCAGCATCCTGCATTTCCTCGGCGGCACCTCGATCGACCTGAACGGCGACCGGGCGGTCTGCCAGACCAAGATGACGATCTCCCAGCGCGCCGAGGTCCACGGCGTGCTCGTCGATGTCGTCTGCACCGGGCGCTTCTGCGATTTCATCGAGCGGCGCGGCGGGCGCTGGGGCTTTGTCCTGCGCCAGCCGATCTACGAGAAAGACCGGATGGACCCGGTCGACCCGGCGGCGACCGTCGACCTCGATCCCGAAATCCTGGCCCGGTTTCCGGGGGGCTACCGCCATCTCGCCTACCTGCAGACGCAGATCGGCTACGACGTCAAGCGCGACATGCCGGGGCTGAAGGGGCCGGAGGTCGAACGGCTCTACGCCTGCGCCAAGGCCTGGCTGGACGGCGGACCGCTGGACTGGCTGCGTTAACGGTGCGCCGCCCGAACGCGGCGGCGGGCGGCGAAATACAGTGCGGCGTGCCCGCGGGCGTCGTCGAGCGGCCGATGGGTGTGCGCTGCGCCGCCCTGCAACTCCGGCGGATAATCAGGGCGAGCCGTGAAATAGGCCGAATTCAGGGCTGCCTGAACGTAGGACGGCACATCGAGGCCGGCGCCGACAAAGGGACACCTGACATCGAAGGGACCGGCGAAGACGGCGACGTTGCAGAATTTCCGGAAGTACCAGTCAAGCCAGAGACCGTCCAGGAGCAGCGGATGGGCCGCCAGAACAAGGTCCGATCCGAGACTTTCGAGCCAGTGCAGGCAACGAGCCATGCCGACGGCTGGCGGCACCGTATCCCGGCGGATATGCGCCCAGGCCTCAGGCTGCGTGCGCCACCACTCCAGCACATTCTCCGCCCCGGCGGCGCCTTCCAGCGTCTCGAGATTGATTTCGAACGCGTCCAGTTCGCGCTCTTCCTCGTCGAAAGCCGCAATACCGAGGGCAAGCATCGAGTTCGTTCCCGGCGCCGGTCCGTCGACTTCGACATCGAGGAAGCAGTAAATCAGCCCCATTTCGTTCTCGCCGCGGCTAGGGGAACAGCGGCGCCTGCTCCAGCCCGGCGGTTTCCGACAGGCCGAACATCAGGTTGATATTCTGGATCGCCTGGCCGGAAGAGCCTTTCACCAGATTGTCCAGCGTCGAGACCAGGATGGCCCGGCCGGGCAGCCGGTCGGCATAGACCTGGAGCAGGACATGGTTCGAGCCCCGGACATGGCGCGTTGCCGGCGCCATGCCCTCCGGCGCGACATGGACGAAGGGCTCGTTCGCATAGCGCGCTTCGAGGCAGGCCCTGAGGTCGTCGGCCGTCGCGCCGCCGCTCAGCCGGACATAGGTCGTGAGCAGCTCGCCCCGGTTCATCGGCATCAGGTGCGGGGTGAAATTGACCAGCACCTCCCGCCCGGCGGCGACGGACACTTCCTGCTCGATCTCCGGCGCGTGCCGGTGGCCGGCAACGCCGTAGGGGTGGATGCCCTCGGCGACCTCGCAGAACAGCGTGCCTTCCTTTAGGCTCCGCCCGGCGCCCGACGTGCCGGACTTGGCGTCGATTACGATATCCGCCGGGTCGATCAGGCCCGCGCCGACCAGCGGCAGCAGCATCAGCAGGGCGGCGGTGGGATAGCAGCCGGGGCAGGCGACCAGCCGGGCCGCGGCGATTGCGTCGCGATAATACTCCGTGAGGCCGTAGACCGCGTCCGGCTGCAAATGCGGCGCCCGGTGCGCATGGCCGTACCATTCGGCATAGGTCTCGATATTGCGCAGCCGGAAATCGGCCGACATGTCGGCGATCTTCAGGTGCCCCGGCAGGCCGGCGACGATCTCCTGGGTCGTGCCGTGGGGCAGGCCGCACACGACGGCGTCGCAGGCGTCCCAGTCGGCGTCGCCGACCCTCACCAGGTCCGGCAGGTCGGCCCTGCCGGCATGGGGGCCGAGATGCGGGAACACCGCCTGCATCGGCTTGCCGGCGTGCCGGTCGGCCGTCATCAGCGTGATCCGCAGGTTCGGGTGGGTCACGGCCAGGCGCACCAGATCGGCGCCCGTATAGCCGCTGGCGCCCAGGACGCCGACCCGTATCTCGCCTGTGCTCATGACATCGATCCGTTTTCCGTCCGGCACCCGGTATTCCGGGTCATTCACGCCGGCGCCAAAGTCCTGTAGGTGAGTGCGGAACTAGTCAGACCGCCGCCCGACGTCCAGAACGCTTAATGGCCCGCCTCTCCGAAACCCTGACGGTCGCCCGTTCGGCCAACGATCTGCGCATCTTCATGCGGGCGCTGTTCTACCAGCCGCATTTCCGCATCCTGAACGACTCCGGATGGGCCTTCCACGTCAAGGAAAATGTCGGCCTGCTCGGGCGCCTGTTCCGTAATCCCTCGGAGTTCGCAGTGTTCCTGCGCGAAAGCGAAGACGATCCGGAGAACGAGACCAGCGTCGAGTTCCACGCCTACATGTTCGGCTTCGGCCCGATCCCGAAAATCACGCTGCGCAAGCGGATGGATACGCTGCGCGACTATGTCGAGCATGTCGCGACGCAACCCCTGCCGGAAGGGTCGGAGGACGACGAGGATTGATTGTCGGCGCAGGGGCCGCGGCGGCGTGGCGTCCCTCGATACGGCGCTGAAGCGCCTACTCGGGATGAGGGAAGTTTGTAAGGGTTTCCCTTCCCTACAACATCCCCTCACCCTGAGTTGCCGCGAAGCGGCGTATCGAAGGGCGTGCCGCAGCCGCGTCGGCTGATTCGGCAAAAAGCCGCCGCGCCTAGCGCTTCGAGAACTGGAAGCTGCGGCGGGCCTTGGCCTTGCCGTATTTCTTGCGCTCGACGACGCGGCTGTCGCGGGTCAGGAAGCCGCCCTTTTTCAGGACCGGCCGCAGGCCCGGCTCGAAACTGACCAGCGCCTTGGAAATGCCGTGGCGCACCGCGCCGGCCTGGCCGCTGAGGCCGCCGCCCGAGACGGTCGCCATGACGTCGAACTGGTCTCGGCGGTCCGCTGCCTCGAAGGGCTGGTTCATCACCATGCGCAGGGTGGCGCGGGCGAAATAGGTTTCGGCGTCGCGGCCGTTGACCATGATGCGGCCGGCGCCGGGCTTGATCCAGACCCGGGCGACGGCGTCCTTGCGCTTGCCGGTGGCATAGGCGCGGCCCCGGTCATCCAGCTTCGGTTCGGCCGCCTTGTTGGCGTCTTCGGCGGCTGCCGCCTCGGCAGCGCCTGTCGGCAGCAGGGAGGCGAGGGTGGCCGCCGCCTTGTCCCGATCGCTGAGATGTTCGCCGCTGCCGGAGTCCCCGGCGGCGGATTCGGTTGCGCCGGTTTCTTCCGCGGCGGTTTCGATCGTATCGGATGCGCTCATCGGGTCGCGGCCTTCTTGTTCTTGCGGTTGCGCGCGCCGATGTCCAGAACCTCGGGCTGCTGCGCTTCATGGGGATGGTCGGCGCCGGCATAGACGCGCAGATGGGAAAATTGCTGGCGGCCCAGCGGTCCGCGCGGCAGCATGCGCTGCACGGCCTTCTGGACCGCGCGTTCAGGGTGCTTGCCCTCGAGGATCTGCGCCATCGTGCGGCTCTTGATGCCGCCGGGATAGCCGGTGTGCCAGTAGGTGCGCTTGTCGGCCCGCTTGTTGCCGGTCAGATGCACCTTCCCGGCATTGACGACGACGACATGATCGCCGCAATCCATATGCGGGGTGTAGGTCGTCTTGTGCTTGCCGCGCAGAAGGTCGGCCACTTCGACGGCGAGCCGTCCGAGCACCAGATCCTGGGCGTCGATCAGCCACCATTTCTTCTCGATGTCCGACGGCGTTGCCGTGTAGGTCTTCATCGGGCAGGTTCCGGTGTAACGGGTTGGTCTTGTGTCCGGCCGCCTGCGGCCGTTCCGGAATGAGTTCCGGTAACCGCCATAAACGGGCGTCAGCGAATGCAGCGTCAGATATGCGCCGAATTTCGCATCGTCAAGCGGTGAATTGTCAATTATTCCAATAATTTATCTATGAGGTAAAATATTACCGTAATTCCCGGCTGCTGCTTAGGAATCGATTTGCACCGGATATCCTGCGGCCAGAACCGCGACCGTCCGCGGTGGGGTCAGGAGAATCCCAGACCGGCCACTTGCGCCGCATACTGCGTAATAGCCTTCCGGCGTCCAGCGCCAAAGTGCGCCAGAGGAAGCCAGCAACGGTGTTTCCGGCTCTTCGGATCGAAAAAGAAAGGCGCCGTCGGGCAAGGCCGCCGCATCTGCGACCACCGGACGCCTGGCAGGCCTGCATGTCCGCTCGGGATGCAGCGCCCGGTCCATATCGCCGGCCGCCGCAAGGTCGGCCGGGAACGCTTTCGACCAAGCCGCGCGGAAGGCCAGCGCGTCGGCCCGTCGGCATTCGAAGCAAGGCCGATGGCCGGCGGCGAAAGCGGTCGCCTCGTCCAGGAAGAACAGTTCGGTATAGCGGCCCGGCGTCATCGGCTTGCGCTGCCGCCCCTCGAAGGACAGGCGGCAGACGATCCACGCCTTTGTCGTCCAGCGCCGCCGGGTCAACTGCCTGCGCTCGTCGTGAAGGCAGCCGCGGTTGCCCGTCCAGGCGCCGCGAGCCGGGTCGGAGACGATTTCGCCGAACGGCGTTACGCGGTTTTGCAACGGCACGGCGGTTCCGGACGGCTCGGTTCGATCGGCGGACTCACGGCAGGGCGTAGCTGCCGGCGATATGGGCGACGACGCGCGGATCGTCGTCCATCGTCACTTCGATCCGCCCCATGGCGAGCCGCCGGCCGGTCTTGACCAGTTCCGCCCGGGCCCTGAGCAGGGCGCCCGCGGGCCGGCGCAGGAAATGCATAGTCATGTCGGACGTCACGGACTTGCTGCCGTCCGGATAGGCCGACATCACGGCGGCGTACAGCGCGATATCCGCTGCGCCCATGAGGACCGGCCCTGCAACCGTGCCGCCGGTGCGCAGAAATTCGTCCCGGATCGGCAGCTCGAATTCGGCCGTGCCCCAGCTCAGCGCGGTCACCCGCCCGCCCAGCCAGGTGCCGAACCATTACCGGTTGCCGGTCTCGGCGTGGAAATCGTCGGGCGTGATCAGCGGGGCCTTGTCCATCGTGTCCATAATCGGGGCAATCCATGGGAGAGGGGCCGGGACTGCGGGCGCCGGCCGGCAATTGACCCTGCGCGTTCGAGTCCGTAGCGTGGCCGGGCGCGCCTTCCATAGCAGGGGAGGCGGGCCCGGCGCCACGATTTCCGCGCCGGCGTTTCGTCGACCCGAATTCTTCGAAAGAGGAGCATCGAAAGCCATGGGCGAACTGGCGAACAAGGTGGCCTGGGTCACCGGCGGCGGCACGGGGATAGGCGCGGCGGGCGCCGAGGCGCTGGCCGCCGACGGCGCCGCCGTCGTCCTGTCCGGCCGCCGCAGGGACGTGCTGGACGAGGTGGCGGCGCGGATCGCCGGGCGCGGCGGCACGGCGGCGGTAAAGCCCGTCGACGTGGCCGATGGCGCTGCGATGGCGGCCACGGCCGACGAGATTCGCGAGGCGCACGGCAAGATCGACATGCTGGTCCATTCCGCCGGGCTGAACATTCCCGACCGGTCCTGGAGCCGGCTAGAGCCGGAAGGCTGGAAGCTGATCGTCGATGTTAATCTCAACGGCTCCTACAACGCGGCGCAGGCGGTGCTGCCCGCCATGCGCGAGGCCGGCGGCGGCCTGCTGATCCTGATCTCCTCGTGGGCCGGCCGCTACGATACGTTCCTCACCGGCCCCGGCTACAACGCCACCAAGCACGGTATGCGCGCCATGGCGGCCCATCTCAATCTCGAGGAGGGCCGGAACGGCATCCGCTGCTGCACCGTCATGCCCGGCGAGGTGAACACGCCGATCCTCGACAAGCGCCCGATTCCGGTTCCCGAAGAGGAGCGCGTGCGCATGATGCAGCCGGAAGACATGGGCGAGACCATCCGTTTCGTCGCCCGCCTGCACCCGCGGGTGTGCGTGAACGAGATCCTGATCTCGCCGACCTGGAACCGGCTGAACGTCCAGCCGGCGGGTTAGCCCGGAATTCCGGGCCGATAGCCCGGAACAATGGGCGCAGTTGGCATCGCAGCCGGCGCGCACTAGCTTTGCGACCCAGGCTGAAACGGTCCCTTGAAGGCACAGGTGCGCAATGTTGGCCGAAAAATGGTCGCCGGACTCGTGGCGCGGCAAGCCCGCGCTGCAATTGCCGGCCTATAACGACGAAGCGCAACTCCGGACGGTCGAGCAGACGCTCTCCGGCTATCCGCCGCTGGTCTTCGCCGGCGAAGCGCGGGAGCTGACGCGCCAGCTCGGCATGGCGGCGGAGGGCAAAGCCTTCCTGCTCCAGGGCGGCGATTGCGCCGAGAGCTTCGCCGAGTTCACGCCGAACAATATCCGCGACACCTTCAAGGTGTTGCTGCAGATGACGGTCGTGCTGATCTACGGCGCGTCGCTGCCGGTGGTGAAGGTCGGGCGCCTGGCCGGCCAGTTCGCCAAGCCGCGCTCGTCGGATGTCGAGCGGCAGGGGGACCGGGAGCTGCCGTCCTATCGCGGCGACATCGTGAACGGCATCGAGTTCGAGGCCGAGGCCCGCGTGCCCGATCCGGCGCGCATGATCCAGGCCTACAACCAGTCCGCCGCGACCATGAACCTGGTCCGCGCCTTCGCGCTCGGCGGCTTCGCCGACCTCCACCAGGTCAACCGCTGGACCCAGGATTTCGTCAGGGATGATGTCTTCGGCCGGCGCTATCTCGAATTGGCCGAGCGGATTACCGAGGCGCTCGACTTCATGGCGGCCTGCGGCGTCGATGCCTCGTCTTCGCCCCATGTCCGCGAAGCCAGCGTGTTTACCTCGCACGAAGGGCTGCTCCTGCCCTACGAGCAGGCGTTGACACGGCAGGACAGCCTGACCGGCGGCTGGTACGGCTGTTCGGCGCACATGCTTTGGATCGGCGACCGGACGCGCCAGCCGGACGGCGCCCATGTCGAGTTCCTGCGCGGCGTCGGCAACCCGATCGGTCTGAAATGCGGCCCCAGCCTCGATCCGGACGAATTGATCCGCCTGATCGAAATCCTGAACCCGGAAAACACGCCCGGCCGGCTCACCCTGATTGCGCGCATGGGCGCCGGCAATGTTCGCACGGGCCTGCCGCCGCTGATCCGCGCGGTCGAACGCGAGGGGCGCAAGGTGGTCTGGTCCTGCGATCCCATGCACGGCAACACCATCAAGGCCGCCACCGGCTTCAAGACCCGGCAGTTCGACCGGATCCTGGAAGAGGTGCGCGGCTTCTTCGAGGTGCACCGGGCCGAAGGCACCTACGCCGGCGGCGTCCATTTCGAGATGACCGGCCAGCACGTCACGGAATGCACCGGCGGCGCACATGAAATTACCGAAGACCGGCTGGGCGACCGCTACCACACCCACTGCGATCCGCGCCTGAACGCCAACCAGGCGCTGGAGCTGGCTTTCCTGATCGCGGAAATGCTGAAAGCGGACCGCCAGAGGTCCGGCCTGCAGGTGGCGGCGGAATAGGCCCCGAACCGGCCGAGAGCGAGTTTCTAAGGGGCCGCCAGTGAACGAGACCCGACCTGCGGAAGCCGATGTCGCGGCCTGGACCGACGCCTATTTCAACCGGTCCAAGGGCATCGTGCGCAAATTCGGCGACGTCGCTGTCACCTATGCGATCTTCATGCGCCGGCCGGTCGTTTCGGCGCCGCGGCTGATGATCGACTGGCTGGAGGCGATGGCGGCGGCGCGCGGCGTCGCCATCGAGATCGATCTGCGATACCCGGAGGGCAAATGGGTCGGCGCCGGCGAGCCGATCGTCTATCTCACGGGTCCGTTCGAGCATCTGGTCGATCTCGAAACGCTGTTCCTGCAAAAGCTCGGTGCGGCTTGCGTTGCGGCTTACAATGCCGACGTGATGTGCACCGAGCTGCCGAAGGTCGCCTTTCTCGGCTTCGATGCACGTCACTGTGCCGGGACGGACATGGCCGAGATGATGGCCTACGCCGCCAGCGTCGGTTCGGGCCGGGCGCGCCGCAAGGTCGGCGCCATCGGCTTCGTCGGCAACGCCACGTCGGCGACGGCGCATTACTTCAGCCAGGACGGCGGCCTCGGCACCATGCCCCACGCCATCATCGGCTATGCCGGCTCGACCCTGCGGGCCGCCGAAATGTTCCACGAGGCCTACCCGGACGACGACCTGACCATCCTCGTCGACTATTTCGGCCGCGAAGTGACGGATTCGCTGGAAGTTTGCCGCGCCTTTTCAGAACTGGCCGCGGCCGGCCGCCTGTCCGTCCGGCTCGACACGCCGGGCAGCCGGTACATGGAGGGGCTGGACCCGTCGATCGCCTATTCGGTGCTCGACCGCAAGGCGCCGGAATCGATCCGCGGCTACCGCAGCGAGGCCGAACTGCGCCACCTGATCGGCCCCGGCGTCTCGGCGGCGGCGATCTGGATGATGCGGGAAAAGCTCGACAAAGCCGGCTTCGGCGCCGTGCGGATCGTCGCTTCCTCCGGTTTCGGCCCGGCCAAATGCCGGGTTATGGCGATCGCAAACGCGCCTGTCGACGCGATCGGCACCGGCAGCTTCCTGCCCGACGACTGGCACGAGACCTACGCCACCGCCGATATCGTCGATTACGCCGGCCGGCCCCAGGTCAAGATCGGCCGGGAATTCCTGCTCCGGAAATAGGGCAGCCGCTCGCCGGTCGGTTTCAAGCCGGTTTCCGGCCAATTCCCGGCCAATTCCCGGCTGGTTCCGGGTCAGTTCAGGGCGACCACGACCCTGAACGGAACCTCGGCGACGATCCTCGGTCCGTCGCGCAGCGTCATGATCTAGGGGCCTTCCGCCATTTCCCACATATGGTCGAAGCGGAAGAGTTGCCGCCGCAGGCCGCCCGTCGCGAGTATCCGGTCTGACAGCACGACGCCGGACTTTCCCGTCGCAGGGTTGGTCATCCTCGGGAACCGTATGACCAGGGAGAGGGTCTTGCCGATCAGGCGGGCGTCGGTCACCCGGAAGCGCATGCCGAAGGTCAGGCCCGGTTGCGCCAGTATCGTCTGCGTCCGGCGCAACAGCCGGACGTTGGCCGCCGTGAAGCGCCAGCCCGATATGTCTCCGGGCGCCTCGACAAGGCCGAGATCGCTATGCGCGTAGATGCCGTAGTCGAGGACCGCCGCGCCGTTTTCGCGGACCGCGCCGGCAGCGCGGTCCTGCGCCTGCGCCGCCGCCGCGCCGGAAAACGCCAGCAGCGCCAGCGCCGCAATAGCCCGCCTAGTTGAGCGGAACAACGACACGCAGCACTTCCTCGTGCAGCAGTTTCTCGCCGTCCAGCAGCTGGAAGCGCCACAGCCCTTCGGCCAGTTCCCACATGAAATCGAAGCGGTAGCCGTCGTAATACACGCCGTTCGACAGCGGCATGAACGGGCGCGACTGAGACGTGCCCCGGCGCCCGGTCTGCGGATCGTGCAGCGGCGGGAAGGTGGTGCGCAGCGTCAGTTGGCGGCCGAGCAATGTGGGATCGGCAATCCTGAAACGGTAGCCGATACTGCGACCGAGCTGGCCGAACACGGTCCGGGTGCGCCGGAAGATGCGGATGTTCGAGACGACGTTGCGCTCGCCGCTGAGGGCCCGCTGCGCCGAGGCCCGGTGATCGACGCTGAGTGTGTAGATTCCATAATCGACGACGGAGATCGAGGGACCGCTCTGCGCCGAGACGGAATGGGCGGCGATCGGCAGGACGATCAGCAGGGCGGCGAAAACGCGCATCGGGCGGCGCCGGTCAATTTATCGGGATGACGATCCGGAAGCGCTGCTGCGCCAGCAATCGTCCCCGGTAGAGGAACTGTTTCACCCATACGCCTTCCGCCAGCTCCCACCGGCGGCTGAAGGTAAAGCCGAAATAGACATTCCGGCGCTTTTCGACATCCTGGCCGTACTCGCTGACCTGGGTCGTCCTGCCGGTCTCGGGATTGGTGAGGGGCGGGTGAACGGTGCGGATCGTAAGCCTCACCGGCCCCTCTCCGAATCCGTGGAGGTCGATTTCGACTCCGAATTCGCGGCCCAGCTGGCCGAAAATGACGTTCGTGCGATTTATAAGACGAGGCCGGGATATAACAACGGTCCGGCCAGCGGCAGTCTGCGGTGTGGGGAACGATTCGCCGGTCTTTTGCGTCAGGTACCGGCCGAATCCGGCGATCGAGATCGAGGGCTGCGCCGAGATGGATGCCGAACCCGCCGCCGCCGTGCTGGCCGGAATGCCGGCGGCAAGCAAAAGGATGGCGAGGTGCTTCTTCATCTGCGGTCCCGGTCGAGGGACGGGACGTCGGTGACGCCCGATTGCCGATCCCCCGCTGGTTTGGAGAAATATGGCGCGCGCGCCGCGCCCGCGCAAGCGAACCGCCGCCTTTCCGGAATGGCCGGCAACAATGCGTTCCCGATTCGCCGGCTGGAACGTATATCGGGAAAGGGAAGGTGCGAGGGCTCGCCGCGCTCCGGAGGCACCCGCGCGCTGACGAAGCCGGCGGCTCCGGCCCCGGCATCGCGCGATACCGACTGATCGAAAGACCCGACGCAAAGGCCGCGACGCCACTATTTCTTGACCTCGTAACCGCGTCAGCTACTATATCTGCCCTCTCGGGAGCATACTATGGCCGATACCCCAATCGCAGCGGAAGTCCGCGACACGCCGCTGGCGGAGGCATTGGGGGAGCGCTATCTGTCCTATGCGCTCTCCACCATCGTGTCGCGCTCGCTGCCGGATGTCCGCGACGGGCTGAAGCCGGTCCATCGGCGCCTGCTCCACGCCATGCGGGAATTGCGGCTCGACCCGGCGTCCGGCTTCAAGAAATGCGCCCGCATCGTCGGCGACGTGATGGGCAAATACCATCCCCACGGCGACCAGGCGATCTACGACGCCATGGTGCGCCTGGCGCAGGAATTCGCCGTGCGCTATCCGCTGGTCGACGGGCAGGGCAATTTCGGCAATATCGACGGCGATAACCCGGCGGCCATGCGTTATACCGAGGCGCGGCTGACCGAGGTTGCCGAGCTGCTCCTCGAAGGCATCGACGAAGACGCCGTCGACTTCCGCGAAACCTACGATGGCGAGGGCAGCGAGCCGGTCGTGCTGCCGGCCAACTTCCCGAACCTGCTGGCCAACGGCGCCAGCGGCATCGCCGTCGGCATGGCGACCAACATCCCGCCGCACAACGTCGCCGAAATCTGCGACGCCCTGAAATTGCTGCTGCGCCGGAATCCGGATAACCGGCACAAGGTGCCGGTCGCCGACCTGATCGAGGCGATGCCCGGCCCGGACTTCCCGACCGGCGGTGTGCTGGTCGAAACCCGCGAGGCTGTGACCGCCGCCTACGAGACCGGCCGCGGCAGCCTGCGCATCCGGGCGCGCTGGCTGGCCGAGCCGCGCAAGGGCGGCGGCAGCACCGTCGTCGTCACCGAGATTCCCTACGGCGTCCAGAAGGGCCGCCTGATGGAGAAGCTCGACGAATTGCTGGCGGCGAAGAAGCTGCCGCTGGTGGCCGATATCGTCGACGAATCGGCCGAGGACATCCGCATCGTCATTCAGCCGCGCAGCCGCAATGTCGAGCCGGCGGTGCTGATGGAATCGCTGTTCCGCGCGAGCGAGCTGGAAAGCCGGTTCGGGCTGAATTTCAACGTGCTGGACGCCGAGCGGACGCCGCGGGTGATGGACCTGCGCGAGGCCCTGTGCGCCTTCCTGAACCATCGCCGCGAAGTTCTCGGGCGGCGGACCGGGCACCGGCTCGGCATCATCGCCCGCCGGGTCGAGGTTCTGCAGGGCTTCATCGTCGCCTACCTGAATCTCGACGAAGTCATCCGCATCGTCCGCTTCGAGGACCATCCGAAGCAGGAGCTGATGGGCCGCTACGATCTGAACGAGGTTCAGGTCGAGGCGATCCTCAACATGCGCCTGCGCGCCCTGCACAAGCTGGAAGAGATAGGTATTCGCGAGGAACTGGCCGGGCTGGAGGACGAGCAGGCGGACCTGACCGGGCTGCTCCAGGATCAGGCCCGCCAGTGGAAATGCGTCGCCTTCGAGGTCGACCGGCTGCACGAGAGGTTCGGGCCGGATACGGAACTGGGCCGGCGCCGCACCGAACTGGGCGATGCGCCGGGCGCCGAGATCGTCGATTTCGAGGCGCTGGTCGCGAAGGAACCGGTGACAGTCCTGTGTTCGGAGAAGGGCTGGATCCGGACGGTGGGCGGCCATGTCACCGACACCGGCGGCCACCGCTACAAGGAAGGCGACCGGGAGCGATTTGTCCTGCACGCCATGACGACCGACCGGCTGGTCCTGTTCGGCACCGACGGGCGCTTCTACACCATCCCGGTCGACAGGCTGCCGCGCGGGCGGGGCTTCGGCGAGCCGATCCGCCTGTCGATCGACCTCGGCAACGACAGCGAGATCGTCTCGCTCAGGGTGCACGACCCGGCGCGTAGACTGCTGGTTGCGAGCAGCGACGGGCGCGGTTTTCTGGTGCCGGAGCAGGAGGTCGTAGCGCAGACGAAGGCGGGCAAGCAGGTGCTCAACGTTGCCGGCGATGTCGAGGCCGCGGTCTGCGCGGACGGCGCCGGCGACCATGTTGCCGTGCTCGGCGACAACCGCAAGCTGCTGGTCTTTCCGGTGGCGGAACTGCCGGAAATGACCCGCGGCAAGGGCGTGATCCTGCAAAAGTACCGGGAACGCGGGCTGGCCGACGCCAGAACCTTCACCCTCGCTGACGGTCTCGACTGCCGGACCGGCGCAAGGACGCGGACCTTTTCTGCGGACGAGCTGGCCGAATGGCTCGGCAAGCGCGCCCAGGCCGGCCGCCTGCCGCCCAGGGGCTTTCCGCGCGGCAACCGCTTCTGGTCCCGCTCCCGGCCGGGCCGAAACGTCCGGCAGTCCTAGAAGTTCAGCGAAATGTCCCGATGGTTGGCCAGGCAGGCCGCGACGTCGCCGGCCTGGTCGCTGTTCAGGCGCGTCTGCAGGCGCAGGCCGATGGTCTGGGCGATCGCCGCGTCGTATTCGGCCAGCGGGCCGGTGAGCCTCGCCTGCGCCGCGGTCCGCCAGGCGATCTCGCCGTCGAACCGTTTCAGCGCATCGCCATGGGCCTTCAGTGCCCGGTCCCGCCGCAGCCGGGTCGGGCGCAGACTGCGCCGTGCATTGGTCAGGCGCGAGCGGATCGCGCTGGTGCCTTGCACCGAACGCATCTCGCGCTCCAGGGCCCTGAGCGCGGTTGTTGCCGCTTTCGGATCGCCCGATTCGATCAGCGGTTTGAGCGCCGTGAGTTTCGGTTTGAGGGCGCTCAGGGCACCGGCGCCGACAATCAGCGACCGGGTTTCCTTGATCGGCGCATAGGCGTTGTCGGCCGTCCGGCGATAGCGCAGGCGGGCCAGCCGCTCCTTCTTGGCGAGGTCGAGATATTTCTTGCGTCTGGCCTGCCAGTCGGCGGGCACCGTCGCCAGGAGCGCTTTCTTCTCGGCCTGCAACTCGGCCATGTCCTTCTCGAGATCGGCGATTGCCGCCCGGTCCGGCCGGTCGGCGTCCCGCAGCCGGCGCAGGTCTTCGGCTTCCTGGGCCAGCTTCCCGTCGATGATCAGGACCTGGCGGTTGACCGAGCGCACCTCGCGGTGCATCGGCCGGTAGGCCGGCACGTATTCGGCCACGGCCTTCTCCGCCGTGCCGACGTCGCCGATCCGCGCGAAGGTATCCCGGGCATTCTTGTAGGCCCGCTTGAGCGTTCCCTGCCGTTCGGCCGGCAGATAGGAAATATCGGTCTTCGATATCTTGTCGACCGCCGCCAGGAGGACCGCGCGCTTCTCCATCATCAACACGAAGTTGCGCTCTTCGATGCAGGCCTGGAGGCGCGGATTGCGCGGCGGCGGCGCATTCTCGCCGCTGAGCGAGATGCGGTTCGGCAGATAGTTCACCAGCGACGGGTAGAGGCCGACGATGCCGAGGGCGACCAGCTGCAGGATAATGAAGGGCACCACGCCCTTGTACATCGATATGGTCTTGACCGATGCCGGCGCCACGCCGCGCAGGTAGAACAGGGCGAAGCCGAACGGCGGGGTCAGGAAGGATGTCTGGATATTGACGCCGATCATCACGCCGAGCCATACGGCGGTGACGTTGGCCGACGGGTCGGCGAGCAGGATCGGTGCGATGATCGGCACCACGACCACCGCGATCTCGATGAAATCGAGGAAAAAGCCGAGGATGAAGATCACCGCCATGACCAGGGCGAACTTGGCGAGGAAGCCGCCGGGCAGGCCGAACAGGAATTCGCGCACGAGATCTTCCCCGCCGAAAGCGCGGAAGGCGGCGGTCAGCATCGCCGCGCCGATCAGGATGATGAAGACCAGCGAGGTGGTTTTCGCCGTCTCGACCATAACGTAGCGCAGCGTGTCGTCGGTCTTGTAGACCCGCCAGCCGCTCCAGACGAGTGAAGCCAGCAGAAAGAAGACGGCGATCGACGCGAGGATCAGCGCCGTCACGTCGTCGGCGGTGGCGACATTCTTGACGTTGATCGTGTAAAACGAGAGCAGGACCAGGATCGCGACGATCGACAGGACGGCGAGCACTGCCGGGTAAAAGGCGCCCCTGCGGCCCTGGTAGAGCCGGTAGCCGGCCATGATCATGGCGCCGGTCGCGCCGATGGCGCCGGCCTGGTTCACGGTTGCGATACCGGACAGGATCGAGCCGAGCACCGCGAAGATCAGGGTCAGCGGCGGCACCAGAACGATCAGCACCCGCCTGGCGAAAGCTGCATCGAACTTTCCTTCCCGGGGAACCGGCGGCGCCAGCTTGGGCCGCATCAGCGCCGTCACCAGGATAAACAGGATATACAGGCCGACCAGAACCATGCCCGGCAGGAAGGCGCCGAGGAACATGTCGCCGGCGCTGGCCGAGTTCAGGCCGTAGTCGCTGGGCATGGCGCTCGAACCGGTGCCCGCCTTGTATTCCGCCTTGCGCAGGGTCAGCGCCTGGTCGGTGGCGTTCGACAGCTGGTCCGCCAGGATGATCAGCACGATCGACGGCGGAATGATCTGGCCCAAGGTTCCCGACGCGGCGATCGTACCGGTGGCGAGCGCCGGGCTGTATTTGGCGCGCAGCATGACCGGCAGGGAAATCAGCCCCATGGCGACGACCGTCGCGCCGACGATCCCAGTGGTCGCCGCCAGCAACGCACCGACGAACACGACCGAGATGCCCAGGCCGCCCGGGATGCGGCCGAACAGCTGGGCCATGGTCACCAGCAGGTCCTCGGCGATCTTCGACCGCTCGAGCATGATGCCCATGAACACGAACAGCGGAATCGCGATCAGCGTGTCGCGATCGGGATCCCAGTAGACGCCCCTGAAGTTGGAGACGCCCGAATTCAGCCATTCGACGGGCCCGCCGGTGTGGAAGAAGCTTCCCTCGTCGCCGGTGAAGATCAGGCCGGCGATCGTCGCGAGCAGGATGGTGAGGACGGCCGAACCGGGCAGCGCAAAGGCGACCGGATAGCCGGACGCCAGGGCGCCGGCCATCAGCAGCACCAGAAGCAGCAGGAAGAAGAATTCCATCAGCCGTCGCCCTGCCGCATCGCCCGGTTGCCGCCCCTAATGGTGCACATCGCTCTCGGCCACGCTCTTCGGCGCGTCCGCTTCCTCCAGCAGGACGCCGGCATTGGACAGCATCGATGCCATGAATTCCAGCAGCATGGTCACGGCGAACACCAGGAGATACCCGGCCAGCATGTATTTGACATAGAGGCCGAAGCCGGCCTGGGTGACCTCGAAACTGAGCAGCGGGCCGCTGACGATGCTGAACTTGTTGGCCAGGCCCATCGTCATCACGATCCAGCACACCGGGGCGCCCAGGATGGCCGCGCCGATCGCGTTGACCCAGGCGCGCCGGCGCGGGCCGAAGCCGGAATAGAGCACATCGACCCGGACATGGCCTTCGTGCAGCAGCGTGTAGGCGCTCGCGAACAGGAACAGGGCGGCGTACCAGTACCGCACCAGATCGGCCATGAAGGCCTGTTCGTAGGAAAAGAGGAAGCGCAGGATCACGATCTGCAGTTCGGCGACCACGACCAGCAGCGCCAGCCAGGTAAAGCCGACCGACCGGGTGAACAGCGAGATTGCTATCGCGACCCCCATCAGGGGCAGGTGCATGACCTGGGCGCGAAAGGCCGACTTGCCCAGATCCTGAGCCAGGCTCTTGCCGACAATGTCTACGAGCAGCCCTTCGACCCGAAGGAACGAAACGACAGCATCGGCAAGGCCGACAAGAAGGACGGTCCAGAAGGCGGCCCGGGCGATGAATGCCCCGATCGCGCTCAGCGTCTGCGCGTCGGCATGGAGCGTCCGCTCCCGGCTCCGCAAGACGTAGACGGTGATGGCGATCACCATCGCGACGTATAACGCAATCTGAAGAAAGGCGAGGGCGACCTCGCTGCCGAGCGGCTCTTTGGGAGGCGCAAAACCGAACAGGCCGGCGTCGCCGAGCAGGGCGACGACGCCGGGCCATTCGAGCCAGAAGACCATGTAGGCGTTCGCCAGATAGACGAAGCCGAGATAGGACACGGACAGCGCAAGGATGCGCAACGCCGGCTGCAATCGGCCGGCCGCCGCCGTGAGATCGGACAGGGAGCCGGAACCGGCCGCCGTCGCAGTACTCATGCTGGTTCGCTCGAAAGGCTGGGTCGTTTGCCCGGCGCCCGCTCAACGCGTCAGGAAACGGGACCGAAAGAACAGGGAGCAGCCGATGGCGCCATCGGCTGCTCCCGAACTTGTCCGGACGACAATCCGGCTAGAGGCCGAGCACGCGGTTCCGCTGGGCCAGATAGGCCTGGTCGGAAATCTGCGTCCAGGCGCCGAGTTCGGCGCGCGCATTGCGGAAGCTGTCGTCGACTTCTCTCGCCAGCTTGCTGTGCGAGCGGGTCGCCTCGAAGACTTCCTGAGCGGCCTTGTAGAACGCGTCGTAGACATCGTCGTTGAACTGGCGCAGCTTGACGCCGTGGTCCGTGAGCAGCTCCTTCAGCGCCTGACCGGACTTGGCGTTGAATTCAGCCATCATGATGTCGTTCTCGGCGGCGGCGAGCCCTTCGATGATCGTCTGATCGTTCTTGCTCAGCTTGCCCCACCACGAAGCGTTCATACCCAGGGCCAGCATCGAGCCCGGCTCGTGCATGCCCGGATAGTAGTAGTAGCTGGCCGCCTCGTAGAACTTCATGAACTTGTCGTTCCACGGGCCGACCCACTCTGTGGCGTCGATGGCGCCGGAGACCAGGTTTTCGTAAATCTGGCCGCCCGGCAGCGAGACCGGCGATGCGCCCAGCTTGGCCATGACGTCGCCGCCCAGGCCCGGAATACGCATCTTCAGGCCCTTGAGATCGTCCGGCGAGTTGATCTCCTTGCGGAACCAGCCGCCCATCTGGACGCCGGTGTTACCGCCGCGCACGCATTTGAGGCCGAATTCGCCGGCGACCTTGTCCCAGAGCTGCTGTCCGCCGCCCCACTGGATCCAGGCGTTGATTTCGGCATAGGTCAGGCCGAACGGCACCGCCGTATAATAGGCCCAGGCCGGGTGCTTGCCTTTCCAGTAATAGTCGGCGGCGTGATAGATCTGGGCCTTGCCCGACGCGACTTCGTCGAACGAGGCGAAGGCGCCGACCTTCTCGCCGGCGGCGTAGTAGGTGATCTTGATCTTGCCGTCGGTGGCATCGTTGATGCGCTTGGCCAGACGCTGCGCGCCGGTGCCGAGGCCCGGAAAATCGCGCGGCCAGGTCGTCACCATGACGGCTTCGACATTCTTCTGTGCCAGAGCCGGTTTCGGCAGTGCGCTGGCGGCGACGGTAGCGCCGGCCGCAGCCGCGCCCGACAGGAAAATACGACGTTTCATGGACCGTCCTCTTTGACTGTTGTGGCTCCCTCGTGCCGCCTGACGTTCCAAACGAGGCAGGTTCAGGCAGGCAAATACCGAATAGCCGGGGCGGCGGATTCAGCGCAAGGATACGCCTCCGCACGGCGGCGTGGCTGCATTATATGCGGATAACACGCAGTGGCAACATGTGCGCTATTGGCCGGTAGGCGCGCTGCCTTCGGGCAGGCGCCGGGGCCGTTTCCGCGCCGGGACCCCGGACCGGCGATCCGGACGCCTACCGGCTCAGGCCGCGAACAGGTCGGGCTCTTCGGGCGGCCGCAGATCGAGCAGGCGCCATCCGTCCGCCGTCAGCCCTTCGAGCGGCCGGAAGCGCCATTTGTAGGACATCTTCCGGCTGCCCTCGATCCAGTAGCCGAGATAGAGGTAGGGCAGGCCGAGCCGGCGCGACTTGGCGATCAGGCGGACGATCATGAAGGTGCCCAGGCTGCGCTGTTCCATGGCCGGATCGAAGAAGCTGTAAACGGCGGAGAGGCCGTCTTCCAGCCGGTCGACCAGCGCGCAGGCGCGCAGGCGCCCGGCGGTGTCGCGGAATTCGGTCACGAAGGTGCGCAAGGGACTGTCCTGCACCATGGCGGCATAATCCTGGAAGGTCATGCCGGCCATCTCGCCGTCGCCATGGCGCGAGGTTACATAGCGCAGGAACAGCTCGTATTGCTCGGCCGTCGCCCGGGCCGGCAGATCCTTTTCCGCGAGATCGCCGTTACGCTTGACGATCCGG
The DNA here is from genome assembly GCA_002238725.1 of Rhodospirillaceae bacterium bin65. Taxonomy (GTDB): domain Bacteria; phylum Pseudomonadota; class Alphaproteobacteria; order Bin65; family Bin65; genus Bin65. The sequence goes on along the minus strand of MPMX01000027.1, from coordinate 7,260 downwards.
CGCAGGCTGGCGCCCGGCGAGAAAGACGGCGCGAGGACGCGGACCGGCACGCAGGCCCGGCACCCGGGGCAGGCCGGCCGGTAGGCGACATTGTGCGAGCGCCGGAAGCCCGATTGGGTCAGCGCGTCGTACAGGCCGGCCGTGTTGGCGCCGGTGAGTTCGGTGAAGATATTCTGCTCCGTCCGCCCCTTCAAATAGGGGCAAGGCCGGGGCGGCATCCGGTAGAAAAAACGCGGCAGCTTGGCGGTGTGCGCAGTCATCGATGCTTGTTCGGCCGGTTCCTGCCCGATCCGTCAGGCTGTTTTGGCGCCGGTATGATGGCCAAGATGCCGGGCCATTGCAAGAAGCCGGCGTCCGGGTTCCGGACAATTGATCCGGCGCCGCCGCAACGGCGCTCAGGCCGCCGCGAGCGCCCGGCCAAGATCCGCCAGGATATCGTCGCAGTCCTCGATCCCGACCGAAAGGCGGACGAGGCCGTCGGTCAGCCCGCGGGCATGGCGCTCCTCGGCCGGCACCTCGGCGTGGGTCATGGTCGCCGGATGGGTAATCATGGTTTCCACGGCGCCCAGGCTCTCGGCCAGCGCGCACAGTTCGACCGAGTTCATCAACGCCTTGCCCGCCGGGATGCCGCCCTTCAGCTCGAAGGAAATCATGCCGGAGAATCCGTCCATCTGGGCCGCCGCGATGTTGTGCTGCGGGTGGGAGGGCAGGCCGGGATAGCGCACCCGCGCCACCCTGTCGTGGTCTTCCAGGAACCGCGCGATCCTGGTGCCGCTCTTGTTGTGGCGCGCCATGCGCAGATGCAGCGTCTTCAGGCCGAGAAGCACGAGCCAGCAATCCATCGGGCTCGGCACGGCGCCGATGGTTTTCTGGATGAACTTCATTTCGTTGTAGATGTCTTCCCGGTTCGTCAGGACGGCGCCGCCGATGATCTGGTTGTGGCCGGAGAGATACTTGGTCGTGCTGTGGACCACGATATCCGCGCCGAACTCCAGCGGCCGCAGGAAGACCGGGGTGGCAAAGGTGGAATCGACGCCGAACAGGAGATTGTGCTCCTTCGCGATCGCCGCCATCGCCGCCAGATCGGTCACCTGCAGCAGCGGATTGGTCGGCGTTTCGACCCACAGCATCCGGGTTTCCGGGCGGATCGCCGCGCGCACCGCGTCCGGGTCGGCGGTGTCGACATAGGTGAAGTCGAGGCCGTAGCGCGTCAGGACCCGGTTGAAATGCCGGGAGACGCCGCCGTAGACATCGTTCGAAGAGATGGTGTGGTCGCCGGCGGACAGCAGCTTCATGACGCTGTCGACGCTCGCCATGCCGCTGGAGAAGCAGACGCCATAGTCGGCGCCTTCGATGGCGGCGAGATTCGCCTCCAGAACCTGACGGGTCGGATTCGACGAGCGGGTGTAGTCGAAACCCTTGTCCCTGCCGATCTCCTCCAGCACGAAAGTCGCCGTCTCGTAGATCGGCGGGAGGATGGCGCCGGTGGTCGGATCGGGCGAAATGCCGGCGCGGACGATGCGGGTATCGAGCTTCACAGGGAGGGTCTCCGGGGAGGCGTTGACAGGATCGGACGGCGTCTAACTGGCACAGCGGGGCTGCCATTACCAGCCTGCAACGGTACCGTTTTGACGCCTCGAAGCAGGGCGGCTAGGTTGATGCGATCATCGGGAGTGCAGGAGCGAAAGCGTGGCCGCCGCAGTGAGTGATGCCCGTGATTATCGCAGCGCGCTGGGAACCTTCGCGACCGGCGTCACCGTTATCACCACCATGTCGGACAGCGGTGCGCCGGTCGGCTTTACCGCCAACTCCTTCAGTTCGGTCTCGCTGGAGCCGCCGCTGCTCCTCTTCTGCCTGGACCGGGGCAGCTATTCCTTTGGTCATTTCTCGAAGACGAAGACCTTTGCGGTCAACGTGCTGACCGACCGGCAGGAAGATGTATCCGCCCATTTCGCCCGCCCGTCGGAGGACAAGTGGCGCCATGTCGGCTATGACCTGTGCAGCGTGGGCTGCCCGGTTTTCGCCGATGCGCTGGCGGTCTTCGAATGCGTGACCCATGCCGTCCACGACGGCGGCGACCACATCATCGTCGTCGGAGAGGTCGTGCAGTTCAGCCACGAGGCCGACGTCGATCCGCTGCTGTACTATCGCGGCCGGTATGCCCGGATCGCGGCCGAAGACAGTTCCGACGGTTCGGGGCGCTAGGCCATGCAGCGCTATTTCATCGGGCAGGTTTCCAGATACGCGTCCTATCACCGGGACGGCCGCAACAAAGCGACCCACATTATCGGCGTGCCGGCGATCGCGGTGTCCCTGCTCCTGCCGCCGGCGCTGGTGACATTCGTCACGGCCGGCTGGTACGATATTTCGCTGGCGACAATCCTCGCCGCGGCCGTCTGGCTGTTCTGGATCGCCTTGGACCGGCCGTTCGGCATCGTTACGTCGCTTGTTTTCGTTCCGGCGCTGCCGTTCGCCGATTGGCTGGCGACGCAGGGCGCAGCGGCAGTCGGGATCGGCTTCGCGATACTCTTCGTCGGCGGTTGGACGCTTCAGCTGCTCGGCCACGCCTTCGAAGGGCGTAAACCGGCATTGCTGGACAATGTCATGCAGGTCTTCATCGCGCCGATGTTCCTGGTCGCCGAAATCGCCTTCGCGCTCGGCCTGCGAAAGAGTCTGGCGGCCGAGGTCGAAGCCCGCTGGCGGAACTACCTGCCCGATGGAGAACACGGCGATGCCGCGCAGCCGGCGTAACTGCGGCGGGGCTCCGGATCAGGCTGCGCGCTGGCGCAGGTAGTTCAGCAGGTCGATCCGCGTAATCAGGCCGAGGAAGCGTTCGCCCTCCATCACGATGGCGACCTTGTCTCCGTCGAACAGGTGCGGAAGCGTGTCGATGGGCTGGCCGGGGTCGATGGTTTCCAGATTGGCCGTCATCGAGTCGTGCACCGGTGTTTCGAACCGGCCCGGATCGTCCAGCACCGACAGCAGGATATCGCTCTCGTCGATGAGACCGACGATCCGGCCGTCGTCCAGCACCGGAAGTTGCGAAACGTCATGCAGCTTCATCCGGCCGAACGCGGCCATCAGGGTTTCGCCGGGCTCGACGGTGACCACGGCCCGTTCGGAATGCTTGCGGCCGATCAGATCGCGCAGGTCGCCCGCCGGTTCGGTGCTGAGAAAGCCGTGATCGGCCATCCAGTAGTCGTTGTAGGCTTTCGAGAGGTATTTGGCGCCGCTGTCGCAGACCAGCGTGACGACCCGCTTCGGTTCCGTCTGTTCCCGGCAATAGCGCAGCGCCGCCGCGATCAGCGTCCCCGACGACGTGCCGGCGAATATGCCGTCCTTCAGCAGCAGGGTCCGAATGGTTGCGAAGGCTTCGGAATCCGGGATCGTGTAGGCCTTGCGGGCCAGACCGAGATCGGAAACCGGCGGGATGAAATCTTCGCCGATCCCTTCGACCAGCCACGACCCGACCTCGTTGGCAACCGTCCCGCCGTTCACATAGCCGGCAAGGATCGAGCCTTCGGGATCGGCCAGCACCATCTCGGTCTTCGGTGAGTTCGCGGCCATGAATCGGCCGATACCGGTTATCGTTCCGCCCGAGCCGACGCCGCACACGACCGCGTCCACATCGCCGCCCATCTGCTCGAGAATTTCGGGCCCGGTGCCGGTTTCGTGCGCGCTCGGGTTGGCCGGATTGCCGAACTGGTCGGCCCACCAGGCGCCGGGAATCTCCCGGACCAGGCGCGCCGCAACCTCCTGGTAGTAATCGGGATGTCCCTTGTTGACGTCGGACCGGGTCAGGCGGACGTCGGCGCCCAGGGCTTTCAGGTGGAAAATCTTCTCCTGGCTCATTTTATCCGGCACAACCAGGATGCAGCGGTAGCCCCTGAGGACGCCGATCAGGGCGAGGCCGAGCCCGGTGTTGCCGGCCGTCGCCTCGACGATCGTGCCGCCGGGCTTGAGATCGCCGGCTTCTTCCGCGGCCCGGATCATCGAGCGCGCGACCCGGTCCTTGATCGAACCGCCGGGATTCTGGCTTTCCAGCTTGAGGAACAGGCGGCACGGTCCGGTATCGAAGCAGGCGGCCTCGACCAGCGGCGTATTGCCGATCAGGTCGAGGATGGATGAAACGGGCGCGGAGGCTTCGGGCATGTGACCGGTCGCGGCGGGGTTTCCTAGCCCGCTACTTAGCAAGGCTGCCGCGACGGGGGAAGCCGACCCGCCGGCGCGCCCTGTGAGTCCGTGTCGCAGCATTGCAGCCGTGTGCCGGTGGTAACTGTCCGCTTTGAAGAAATCGGTTCGGAGAAACCGCGTGAGCGCCGACGACAAGCGCATCTATCTGTTCGACACCACGCTGCGGGACGGCGCGCAAACCCGCGGCGTCGATTTCTCCGTGCGCGACAAGACAACCATCGCCGAGGCGCTCGACGCGCTGGGCATCGACTATATCGAGGGCGGCTGGCCCGGCGCCAACCCGACCGACGATGCGTTCTTCGAGGCCCCGCCCGCGTTGAAGACGGCGAAATTCACCGCCTTCGGCATGACCCGCCGGCCCGGCCGCAGCGCCGAGAACGACCCGGGCCTGACCGCGATCCTGACGACGAAGGCGCGGACGGTCTGCATGGTCGGCAAGACCTGGGATTTTCATGTCGATATCGCCCTCGAGACGACGCTCGAGGAGAATATCGCGATGATCGCCGACAGCGTCGCGTTGGCCACCCGGCGGCTCGACGAGGTGATGTTCGACGCCGAGCATTTCTTCGACGGCTACAAGGCCGACCGGGGATTCGCCCTGGACTGCCTGAGGGCCGCCTTCGACGCCGGCGCGCGCTGGGTCGTGCTGTGCGACACCAACGGCGGCACGTTGCCGGACGACGTGCACCGCATCGTATCCGATGTCGCGCAGCATATCCCCGGCACGCACCTCGGAATCCACGCCCATAACGATACCGAGAACGCCGTCGCCAATTCCCTCGCCGCGGTCGAGGCGGGGGTCCGGCAGGTCCAGGGGACGATCAACGGGTTGGGCGAGCGCTGCGGCAACGCCAACCTGATCTCCCTGATTCCGACCCTGGCGTTGAAGACGGATTACGATATCGGGATTTCGCCGGCGCAGATGGAACGGCTGACATCCGTGTCGCATATGCTGGACGAACTGTTGAACCGCAGCCCGAACCGCAGCCAGGCCTATGTCGGGGAGGGGGCGTTCAGCCACAAGGGGGGCCTGCACGTCTCGGCGGTTCAGAAGGATCCCCGGACCTACGAGCACATGGATCCCGTCCTGGTCGGCAACCGCCGGCACGTCGTGGTGTCGGATCAGGCGGGGCGGTCGAATATCCTGGCGCGGCTGGCGGACGCCGGTATCGAGATCGGGGCCGACAATCCGAAGATCGGCCGGCTGGTCGAGGATGTGAAGGCGCGCGAGCATGACGGCTATGCCTATGACGGCGCCGAGGCCAGCTTCGAGCTGCTGGCCCGGAAACTGCTTCTGGGCCTGCCCAGATTCTTCACGATGGACAGTTTCCGCGTCGAAACCGAACGCCGCTACAACGCGCGCGGCAGCCTGACCACGGTTTCGACCGCCATGACCAAGCTGGACGTGGCCGGCAAGAGCTATCTCGAGGCGGGGGAGGGCAACGGGCCGGTCGACGCGCTGGACGACGCCATGCGCAAGGCGCTGCTGCTTGCCTATCCGGAATTGGCCGACATGCGCCTGACCGACTATAAGGTCCGCATCCTGACGCCGCAGGAAGGCACCGCCGCGGTGACCCGCGTGATGATCGAATCGACCGACGACAGCGGCCTGCGCTGGTCGACCGTCGGCATTTCGCCGAACATCATCGAAGCCTCCTATGAGGCGCTGCGCGACGCGATCTACTGGAAGCTGCTGCGCCACGCGGACAGCGACCGCGCCGACGGTCGCCCCGCGGATGGGCGCCCCACGGATGGTCGATAGCGCCGCCCCTGCGATAGTCCTGGTCGAGCCGCAGCTCGGCGAGAATATCGGCACGGCGGCGCGCGCGATGATGAATTGCGGCCTGTCCGACCTGCGGCTGGTCAACCCGCGGGACGGCTGGCCCAGCGAGCCCGCGGTCGCCGCGTCTTCCGGCGCCGAAAGGATCCTGGAGGATGCCCGGCTCTACGAGTCGACCGCCGCGGCGCTGGAGGGATTGCATAGCGTCTACGCAACGACGGCCCGGCCGCGCGACATGAACAAGCCGGTGCTCGGCCCGCGCGAAGCCGGCTCGGCTATGCGCCGCGCCGAAGCGGCGGGCGAGCGCAACGGCGTTCTGTTCGGCAAGGAATCCAAGGGGTTGCACAACGACGATATCGTCCTGGCCGGGACGATCATCGAAGCGCGGCTCAACCCGGCGCATACGTCGCTCAACCTCGCCCAGGCCGTCCTGCTCGTCGGCTGGGAATGGTGGATGGCCGGGCCGGTCGAAACGCCTGCGGCAGAGCCGGAAACCACGGTCGAAAAGGGCGATGCGCCGGCCCTGCAGAGCGACCTGCTCAACATGTTCGAGCACCTGGAGCGCGCGCTGGACGACTCCGGCCATTTCTTTCCGGCGGAAAAGCGCCCGGTCATGGCGCGCAATCTGCGCAACATCTTCCACCGGGCGAACCTGACCGATTCGGAAGTCCGCGGCCTGCGCGGCGTGATCGAATCCCTATCGCGGAGACCGCGGCGCCGGCGGTAGGGCGCTGCGCCCCGGAACCGCCCTGCCACCGCCGGCATAGGTATTTGCACGGTCGTTCAATTTTCGAATCCAGAGATTGTGGTGGAAAAACAGGCACTTGTCCCGCTTCCCTGAACTGGACAGACCGTTCCATCTTTTGAAAAAAATTGCCGAAACGGCCCGGCCGCGGCCTGCCGCGCTGCGGGCAACGCCTTGCGCCGCCTCGCTTTTCGAGACAGTGGCGACCCGGAGCGCCCTGCCGATTGTGACGCAAAAGCTGCGTATACAAGATAATAATCCTTGCGCGATTGATCGGAAGTTCCCTGTTGGTTTTCAAAGAATGGGCCGCAAAATCAGTGGGTTCGCCGGTTTTCCTGACCTGGTCCGGCCCGTCGACCGAATTCCGCTCCCGTTAGAGCTTGTCCGTTTTGAACAGAACCATGGCGGCGTGGCGTCCCTCGATACGCCCCGGATAAAATCCGGGGCTACTCGGGATGAGGTGCTTTGGATTGTTGCTCATTGCTCAAACAATCTCCTCACCCTGAGTAGCCGCGAAGCGGCGTATCGAAGGGCCTGCCCT
>MPMX01000026.1 GCA_002238725.1 Rhodospirillaceae bacterium bin65 | reverse complement strand
CCAACCCGGCAGCGCAAAGCCGCAAGACCGGCATGTCCCACGCTCGCCCACCTTCCCGCCAAATCCACCGGGCGCTCAATGTGGGAAAAAAGCCTGGGCTGCTATCGAGCTAAACCGAAAGACAACACGCGCCGGAGTCTCCGCCCCCTGCGCCGCCTCCGGACGCGCCCCTCACGTTGCGGCAGGAGGAGTTCTGCCGCCACTACGCGGCGACCGGCAACGCCGCCGGGTCGGCGCGCGACGCCGGCTATGCCGAGGGCTCGGCGCGCCAGACCGGCCACGACCTGCTGGACCGGCCCGCCATTGCCGAACGGGTGCGGGACATCCGGGCGGCCTGGCAGGCGGTCGAGCGCGCGGAGGCGCAGATCCTGCTCGGCCGGCTCGAACAGGCCTGGGACGCCGCGGTCGAGAAGGGCTCGGCGTCGCTGATGATCCGGGTCGTCAAGCTGCAGGCCGACCTGTCCGGCCTCGACCGGCGCCATGCCCACCGGCGCGCCGGCCTGTGGCCCCTGCCGGGAGACGGGACCGGAGAAGTGTCCGGAGGTCCTGTCGCCGAAGCGGTGCGCCGGGGCCGGCACCGGACCGAGCGGGCGCTCGCCGCCCACCGGGCGAGCCGGATGATCCTGGAGGAGTATGACGATTTCGACGAGGCCGACTGGCTGGCGACCGCGCAACGCCTGCACGCCACCGTCGAGGAGCGCCGGTCCCGCACGCCGGACCGGGCGGCCGACGGGCCGGACACCCGGCCGGATGCCGCCGCCCTGACGACTCCTGACATTTCCTTACACCGGGCCGGCCTGATGCCGGCGAAGGCGGACGGCGGCGCCCGCGGGCCGGTCGGCAGACCCAAAGCGCCCTACAGGCCGTTCTTCTTCCGGCCCGGAGACAGCGACGACCCGCCGGCGCCGGACTGGCGCGACAGCTGCACGGACAACGAGGCGTACCTGCACGCCCTCAGGGCCAGGGTGGCCAGCAAGATGGCAGCGTCCGAGCGGCAGAGCCGCGACGCCGGCCCCGACGAGCGCCGGTCCGACGAGCGCCGGTCCGACAAGATGCTGGACGCCGGCGACGTCCTGCCGCCCGCCGGGGACCCCTGCCCCATAGAGCGGGCCGCCGCCGAAGAGGAACAGGACTATCTCAAGGAACTCGCCCGCACCCGCCCGCCGCTGGAGAACCGGACCGCCGGGGCGTATCTCAGGGAATTCGACTATGTCCGCCCCTGCCGCGGAGACTGACGCAGCGTGGCCGACCATGACAATTCATGACATTTCATGACGGATCGGAAGATCGGCATCGCCCCACCCGTCATCCCGACCGAAGCGCCCGGGTCCGGCAACGAGAGTCCTCCGCTCCGCCCCGGACTCGATCCGCCGCGCCGGTCGGAATGACGGGGAAAGGGGAAACGAAGGGCGGTCGCGCCACAGACGGTGGTTGAGCGTTCGTACAAGAATACTGGCGTCGTCGGGTGGCGGGCGCCTTCAGTGCAGCGGGAAGCCCACGGCCGCTTCCAGTTCGGCCAGGGCGGCGGCCGGGTCGGTGACCTTGATCGTGGTCATTCCGATTTCACGCGCCGGTTTAAGATTGATGCCCAAGTCGTCCAGATAAACCGTATTTTCCGGTTCTACCCCGAGCGCATCGCAGGCCATTCGGTAGATGCGCGGATCGGGCTTGCGCAGGCCGGCCCTGCTGCTCTCGATCACATGGTCGAACAGGGCGAAGACCGCGGCGACCTCGGCGGCGAGGCCGGATTCTTCGCCGCCTTCGCCAAGTACCATAGTCGGGCCTTCGCCGGCGGCGACGTTGTTGGTGATGCAGCCGACCCTGAGCCGCGCCTTGCAGGCCTTGAGCGCGTTGACCATTTCGGGGCGTAACCGTCTGGCAAGCAAGGAAATTACCTCACGGCCGTTGACCGGATGGCCCAGTGCCGCGCTTTCCGAGCGGAACGCGGCGTCGAAGGTATCCAGATCGATCTCGCTGCGCTCGAAGCGGGCCCAGGCGTTGTCCAGGTGGTTGCGCGCGTTGACGGAGCGCAGGAAATCCCGCGGCAGGCCGCGTTCGGCCTCGAAGCGGCTGAAAGCGACGAAGGGGCTGTCGGTCAGCACGCCGCCAAAATCCCAGATGACGGCCTCGATGGACATGTCCGCCTGCACGGTTGCCGGAATCGGGGGAGGCCTACCGCCAGCCGGTCAGCCGTTCGAGCGCGATTTTGGCGCAGGCGTCGAGGATCGCGTCGGTATCGATACGGTGGGCGCGATACAGATCCGGGATATCCGCCGACTGGCCGAAATGCTCGACACCCAGGCTGTGGGTGCGGTGGCCGTAGACCGCGCCGAGCCAGCTGAGCGTCGCCGGATGGCCGTCCAGCACCGTCACCAGGCCTGCATCCGGCGCCAGCGGCGCGAGCAGGCCTTCGATGTGGGACAGCGTCTCCGGCGGGGCGCCGCCGGCCCCTGCGGTAACGGATTGACGCGCGCGTTGCGCGGCGCTCCAGCCCGCGTTGAGCCGGTCCGCCGAGGTGACCGCCAGCAGGCCGGCGCCGGGAATGTCTTCGTTGAGCGCCTCCCAGGCGGCGATGGCCTCCGGCACGACGGCGCCGGTATAGACGATGGCCAGTTCGGCGCCGTCAGCCGGCGTTTTCAGCCAATAGGCGCCGTCGACGATGTTCCGCCGCAAAGCGTTGTCTACCGTACGGTTCGGCTGTTCCAGAGCGCGTGTCGAGAGCCGGAGATAGACGCTGCCGCCCTGGGCGTCGCGGAGCCAGCCGCGGCCGCGCTTCGCCGAGCCGTCGCGCTGCAGGTAATCGAAGGACCAGGCCATCAGGACGGCCAATTCGTCGGCGTAGGCCGGCTCGAAGGCCGCGAGCCCGTCCTGGGCCATGCCGATCAGCGGCGTGCCGACGGACTGGTGGGCGCCGCCTTCGGGCGCCAGCGTCACGCCGGACGGCGTTGCCACCAGCAGGAAGCGCGCGCCCTGGTAGCAGGCGTAGTTGAGCGCATCAAGGCCACGCTGGATGAAGGGATCGTAGAGCGTGCCGATCGGCAGCAGGCGCATTCCGAAGATTTCGTGGGACAGGCCGAGCCCGGCCAGCAAGATGAAGAGATTGTTCTCGGCGATGCCGAGCTCGATATGCTGGCCGTCCGGCGACTGGCGCCATTGCTGGGCGCTGACGACCTTTTCGTCCCGGAAGGTATCGCCCCGGTCGCGCCGGTCGAATATGCCGCGCCGGTTGACCCAGGCGCCCAGGTTGGTCGAGACCGTCACGTCCGGCGAGGTCGTCACGATGCAATCCGCCAGCGGTTCCTCGCCGCGCGCCAGGGCGTCGAGGATCTGGCCGAACGCCGCCTGGGTCGACAGCGTCCCGCCCTGCCCGGCCGGCCTCGGCGTCGCGATCGCCGGGACGGGGACCGGCGGCGCCGTCGTGCGCCGCGGATAGCGGGCGGCGAACGGCACGGCGTCGAGGAAGGCCTGCACTTCGTCCGGATCGAACTCCAGCCCGGCGAAACGGTCCCATTCCTCGCCCGGTGCGATTCCCAATTCTTCACGGAATCCAGTGACTTGCGTGGGATTCATCAACCCGGCATGGTTGTCCTTGTGGCCCTCGAAGGGCAGGCCGAAACCCTTGATGGTGTAGGCGATGAAGCAGGTCGGCCGGTCGTCGTCGACGGCGCGGAACATGGCCTGCATGGTCGCCATGTCGTGGCCGGCCAGATTGGTCATCAGCCGTTGCAGGCCGGAATCGTCCAGCTCGCCGAGCAGCGCGCGGATGCCCGCCAAATCGCCCAGGTCGGCCAGCAGATGCTCGCGCCAGCCCTTTATGCGCCCGTCCCCGGCGACGCCGCGGGCCAGTGCCCCGCCCTTGTAGCACAGGGCGGAATAGAGCGAGTTGGGGCAGCGGTCGATCCATTCCCGCAGGGCCGCGCCGTCCGGCCGCTCGAACGCCGCCTCGAGCAGCGAGCCGTATTTCGCCGTCACGACCCGCCAGCCCATGGCTTCGAAAAGCTGGTCGAAGCGGCCGTAAAGCTGATCGGTTATCGTCGAATCGAGGCTCTGGCGGTTGTAGTCGATGACCCACCAGACGTTGCGGATATCGTGCTTCCAGCCTTCCAGCAGCGCTTCGTAGACATTGCCTTCGTCCAGTTCGGCGTCGCCGACGACCGATACCATCCGCCCGCGCGGCTGGCTTTCCGGCAGCCGGCCCTTGACGTGCAGATAGGCCTGGACCAGGGCGGCGAAGCTCGTCATGGCGGCGCCGAGGCCGACCGAGCCCGTCGAAAAGTCGACGTCATCGGCGTCCTTGGTGCGCGAAGGATAGGATTGCGCGCCGCCCAACGCCCTGAAATTCTTCAGATTTTCAAGGCTCTGCCGGCCCAGCAGATACTGGATGGCGTGAAAGACCGGGCTGGCGTGCGGCTTGACCGCGACCCGGTCTTCCGGCCGGAGGATATCGAAATAAAGCGCGGTCAGGATGGTCGCGACCGACGCGCTGGAGGCCTGGTGGCCGCCGACCTTCAGCCCGTCCCGGTTCGGCCGGATGTGGTTCGCGTGGTGGATCGTCCAGCTCGACAGCCACAGCACCTTGCGCTCCAGCGCGCGCAGCAGGCGCAGCCGGTCGGGCGTCGCCGCTTCCGCGGGTATCGGATCGGCTGCAGACACCATCGGATAGCTCCGTTCCTCGAACGGTCCGGACTGTGGATGGCGGCCAGTCTAGGCCGATTCGGGCCGGACCGGCAGAAAGAAATCGCGCACGCCGCCCCATGCAGGTTTCGATTTGCGGCAACCGTTCGATTCCGAGTAAAAGCCAAATTACGGTGAAGACGGAGCGTCCAGTACTGAAAACCAGCGTTGTGTATCCGGAAAACCTGCACGAATTGTCCGGTCCGGTCTCAGAACACGGAGACAATAACGCTCGGGATCGACTTGGCCCGGTACTTCGTCTTTGTGCATACAACATACCGCCGACAAAGGCGGCCCGGATTGAACGGTTCCGTCGGGCGGCGCCCTGGCCGTGGGACTGCGCGCTATCGGGAAGATTCCCGGCCGAGGGCGGCGGACAGGGCTTCGGGCAGCCGGTCCGGCAGGTCGTCGGCCAGAAGGCCAGGCCCGCAGAGCCGGGCGGCCTCGGCATGGCACCACGCGGCGGCGCAGGCTGCCTCGAACGGCGGCATTCCCTGCGCGCGCAGGCCCGCCACCGCGCCGGCCAGGACATCGCCGGTCCCGGCCGTCGCCAGGCTTGGCAAGGCGTTGGGGTTGATCGCGGCCCTGCCGTCCGGCGCCGCGACCACCGTGTCGTAGCCCTTGTGGATGATCGTCGCGGCGGTTCTGCCGGCGACCCGGCGCGTCCGCTCTACCTTGCCCGCTCCGGCGTCCTGCGATCCGGCGATTTGCGCGAATTCGCCGCCATGGGGCGTCATGACCGTTTCCGCATCCAGCGGCCCGGGCCCGTCGCCAATGGTGGATACAACGGCGGATATCGCATCAGCATCCAGTATACAAACTACCGGCAATCGGGCGATTTGGGTCAGATTTCTCACCCGCTCGGCAGTGCGGCCGAAACCCTGTCCGGCAAGTATTACTTGTACCTTCCGGTCGCGGCAGAATTGCGCCAGATCTTCGATGCCACCCAGTTTCCGCCGGAGAAATGCTGCCGGGAGCTGGGCATCGAAGAACGGCCGGACCGCTTCATCGTCGCCGCCGAACCAGCCGACCGTGACCATGCCGGCGCCGCTACGCGCAGCGGCGCGCGCCGCCAGCGTCGACGCGCCGGGCATTTCCCCGGCGACAACCAGGACATGGCCGCGGGTGTATTTGTGGTCCCTGGACGACGGCGGCCGCAGCGCGCTTCGCCACAGGGCCGGCGCGTTGACCGCCGTCTGCGGCGCGATCGGATCGAGCACGGCGTCGGCGATCCCGATATCATGGACCACCAGGTCGCCGCACACTTCCCTGCCCGGCAGCAGATAGTGGCCGGGTTTGGCGCGGAAGAACGTCACCGTCAGGTCGGCCGGCACGACCGGACCGAGGCACGCGCCACTGTCGCCGTCCACCCCGCTCGGGACATCGACGGCGACGACCGGCGCGCCTGCGCTCCGGCGGCGTCCTGCGGCCCGGGCAAGCAATTCCGCCGGGCGGCCGGAAACCGGCCGGGTCAGGCCGGCGCCGAACAGGGCGTCGACGATCAATTCGGCCCGGTCCACCGCATCGGTCCGCCATTCGGACGTTGCGGCCCGCAATTCACCGGCGCCTGCCGTCCGGACCCACAGGTCGAAGGCGGTCCGGGCGTCGCCGGCCAGCCGTTCCGGGTGCGGCGCATGGAACACCGAGACAGGCCATCCCGCCCGGTGCAGCAGCCGGGCGACGACCAGGCCGTCGCCGCCATTGTTGCCCGGTCCGCACAGGATGGCGGCCGGCCTGGGCCGCCAGCGCAGGCGGATTTCCCGCGCCACTGCCGCACCAGCCGCCTCCATCAGGTCAATGCCCGGCGTTCCCGCCGCAATCGCCGCGCGATCGGCGGCGGCCATCTCCGCCGTCGTGAGGAGGCAATGGGCGTGCCGGTCGTCTGCTGCCATCATCCGAGTCTTCAGGTTCGTCGGGCGTTCCGCGCGATGCCGGGTTGCCGGAGCCGCATACAGCCGCCCGTTCCCGTCCGGCAGAAAAGCGCCTAGAGTGGCCGGGCACAATCTGCAAAAAGCCCCGCCGCGAATAGCCGGCCTCGTGAATCCGACCGGTACACAGCCGCCTCAGCCATGCCCGACGACCCTACGCCCGCCGCCGAGGCGATCGAACTTCCGGAGCCCGACACGCCGCCCCGGCCCGGCCTCTCCGGCCGGATCTGGATCCCCCTGCTCAGCGTCGCCCTCGTCCTGCTTCTTCTGGCGGTCGGCCGGTCGGCGATCTCGCTCTGATCGCGGCAGGACTGCGGCACTCCCTGGCGGCGCTACGGGATTGCAGGCTTTGCCGCGGCGTTTCCCGCCATTCGCAGCTTGACGCTCTCCGCCCCCTCAATAGACTAGTGCCAGTGTTACACGGCGGTCGAGGGGGCAGGCGCCGAAAGGCGCCGGTTGGTGCGGTCGCGGTGAAGTCTGTCAAACGTGTTTCTGGGAGAAGCGCTCCATGACTGTATCTGTCTCGTTGACGGTGAACGGCGAGGCCGTTTCCGCCGACGTCGAACCGCGCACCCTGCTGGTGCAGATGCTGCGCGAAAACCTGGACCTCACCGGCACCCATGTCGGCTGCGACACCAGCCAGTGCGGCGCCTGTGTCGTCCATGTCGACGGCGAATCGGTCAAGGCCTGCACGGTGCTGGCGGTCCAGGCCGAAGGCGCGGATGTCAAGACGATTGAGGGCGTCGCCGACGGCGACACGCTGCATCCCATGCAGCAGGCATTCCATGAAAATCATGGCCTGCAGTGCGGTTTCTGCACGCCGGGCATGATCATGAGCGCGCTCGATCTGGTGAAAAACAACCCGGCCCCTTCCGAGAAGGAAATCCGGGAGTGGCTGGAAGGCAATCTGTGCCGCTGCACCGGCTACCACAATATCGTGAAATCCATCGATGCCGGCGCCGCCGCAATGCGCGGCTGACCTCGGACGAACCGTCCTGTCGCGCCGCGACGGACAACGGACCGAATTGAAATGGATTTGACCGTCTCAAGCGCAGTGAGGAATTCATGACCGAGCAAGGCATCGGCGCTGCTGTTGCGCGCCGCGAAGATCGCCGTTTCGTGACCGGTCAGGGTCACTATACCGACGACATCAACCGCAGGGGTCAGACCCACGCCTGTTTCGTGCGCTCGCCCCATGCCCATGCGACGCTGAACGGCGTCGATACCGCGGCCGCCAGGGCCATGCCCGGTGTGCGCGGCATCTTTATCGGCGAGGATATGGCCGAGGTCGGGCCGCTGATCTGCGGCTGGGCGATCACGGATGTGAACGGCGAGCCCCACAGGGCGCCGCCCCATCCGGCGCTCGCCATCGGCAAGGTGAATTTTGTCGGCGACGCCGTCGCTGTCGTCATCGCCGATACGCTCGAGCAGGCCAAGGACGCCGCGGCGGCTGTCGATGTTGACTACGGCATACTGGGTGCCGTGGTCGATCCGGCCACGGCCGCGCCTGACGGGCAAATCCAGATCCATGAGACGGCGCCCGGCAATCTGAGCTACGAATGGGCGATCGGCGACCAGGCCGCCATCGATGCGGCCTTCGAAGGCGCGGCCCACGTGACTTCGCTGGAATTCACCAACAACCGCCTGGTGCCGAACGCCATGGAACCGCGGGCCTGTATCGCGGAATACGAGGACGGCACCGGCGACTACACGCTCTACCTCACCTCGCAGAACCCGCATGTCCACCGGCTGGTGATGTCGGCGTTCCACGGGTTGGCGCCGGAGCACAAGCTTCGCGTGGTGGCGCCCGATGTCGGTGGCGGTTTCGGCTCGAAGATATTCATCTACGCCGAAGAAGTCGTGCTGACCTGGGCGTCCCGGCATATCGGTCGGCCTATCAAGTGGACGGCGGAGCGCACCGAGAGCTTCCTGACCGATTGCCACGGCCGCGATCATGTGACCAAGGCGGAACTGGCGCTCGATGGCGATGGCAAGTTCCTCGCCATGCGCGTCAACACCATCGCGAATATGGGCGCCTATCTCTCGACCTTTGCCTCTGCGGTGCCGACCTATCTCTACGCAACCCTGCTGGCCGGCCAGTACACGACCGGCGGCATTTACTGCAACGTCAAGGCAGTGTTCACCAACACGGTGCCGGTCGACGCCTATCGCGGCGCCGGGCGGCCGGAAGCGGCCTACGTCGTGGAACGGCTGGTCGAGGCGGCAGCGGCCGAAACCGGCCGAGATCCGGCCGAGTTGCGCAAAACCAACTTCGTGCCGACCGACGCCTTCCCCTACGAGACGCCGGTCATCATGCAGTACGATTGCGGCGACTTCGCCGGCTCGATGGATCAGGCACTGGATCTGGCCGGCTATTCCGGCTTCCAGGCCCGCAAGGCGGAATCGAAGGCCGGCGGCAAGCTGCGCGGTGTCGGTTTCTCCTCATACATCGAAGCCTGCGGCGTCGCGCCGTCTGCAGCTGCCGGGTCCCTCGGCGCCGGTGTCGGCCTGTGGGAATCGGCAAATATCCGTTTTAATCCAACGGGTAATGTCCAGTTGTTCACCGGCTGCCATTCCCACGGTCAGGGCCATGAAACGGCCTATGCCCAGATCGTCGCCGACAAGCTGGGCGTGCCCTACGAGCAGGTCGATGTGATTCACGGCGATTCAGCGAAGGTTCCCTTCGGCATGGGCACCTACGGGTCGCGGTCGGCCGCGGTCGGCGGCTCAGCGATTGTCAAGGCTGCGGATAAAGTCATTGAAAAGGGACGAAAAATCGCTGCCCACGCCCTCGAGGCTTCGGAGGACGATATCGAGTTCGCCGGAGGCAACTTCACGGTCACGGGCACCGACAAGGCGATGAACATCGCCGAGGTCGCTTTCACCGCCTATGTGCCGCACAACTATCCGGAAGGCCTGGAGCCCGGGCTGGACGAGACCGCGTTCTACGATCCGCTGAACTTCTCCTTCCCGGCCGGCACGCATATCTGCGAAGTCGAGGTCGATCCGGAAACCGGCAGCGTTTCTATCGAGAGATACGCCGCGGTCGACGATTTCGGGGTGCTGATCAATCCGCTGATCGTCGAGGGCCAGGTCCATGGCGGGATCGGCCAGGGCGTCGGCCAGGCCATGCTGGAGCAGGCGGTCTACGACAACGACGGTCAGCTGATCAGCGGCTCCTACATGGACTACACCATGCCGCGCGCCGACGATGTACCGAACTACGATGTCGGATTCAACGGCGTGCCTTCACCGCTCAATCCGTTGGGTGTCAAGGGGTGCGGCGAGGCCGGCGCGATCGCGGCGCCGGCGGCGGTCATGAACGCGGTCCACGATGCTCTGAGCGATGTGGGTGTGGGCCATATCGAGATGCCGGCGACGCCGCTGCGCGTCTGGCAAGCCATCCAGGACGCTGCAGCTTAGGCGCTGTCGCCGAGCATTACCGAACAGGAACGGACCGGGCCCGTACCCGGCAGGAAGGAACCCAGCCATGTACAATTTCGAATACAGAAAGGCCGGTAGTGTCGATGAAGCCGCCGGCATCGTCGGCAGCGACGAGGATGCAAAATTGCTTGCCGGAGGAATGACTTACATTCCGACGCTCAAGCAGCGGCTCGCCTCACCGACCACTGTCGTCGATCTCAACGGAGTCGGCGGCCTGGATGGCATTTCGGCGGACGGGAACGGCGTTACCATAGGCGCCATGGTCCGGCATGCGGCGGTCGCAGCTTCGGCCGACGTTGCGGCAGCGATCCCTGCCCTGGCGGACCTGGCGAGCCATATCGGCGATCCGCAGGTGCGCAACCGCGGCACGCTCGGCGGTTCGATCGCCAACAACGATCCCGCGGCGGACTATCCGGCTGCGCTGGTCGGCCTCGGAGCGACCGTCCAGACCAACAAGCGGGCGATCGCCGCGGACGATTTCTTCACCGGGCTGTTCGAGACGGCTCTCGATCAGGACGAGGTCGTGACCTCGGTGTCGTTCCCCAGGGCCGGCAAGGCGGCCTACATGAAGTTCCCGAACCCGGCATCGCGCTATGCGATTGCGGGCGTCTTCGTCGCGCAGGCTGCCGATGGCGTCCGGGTCGCTGTCACCGGCGCGGGCCCCTGCGTCTTCCGGGTCGGGGAGATGGAAGCGGCCCTCGCCGCGAACTGGTCGGCCGATGCGGTGGCCGGCATCGGGATTCCTGCGGACGGTCTGAACGAAGACATCCACGCCAGTGCCGAATACCGCGCCCACCTGGTGACCGTCATGGCCAAGCGCGCCGTGGCAAAAGCCGGGTAATGGTTGCTGGAATTATTGACCTTCTTCCCCGCGGAGGGAGGTTAATTTTTCCTCTTACCCTTTTGTTTTCCGGGTCTGATTGGCGATCTACACCTGCCGAATCTCCTGGCGTTGAGCCGCAGCAAGAATGGGGATGCTGCGGCGAACCGGCGACCGTTACCACGCCTCGAGGGGAATAACCGAGCCCGAGGCAAGCCTCGCTTTTGCGGCGCATGGCAGGCTTCCGGCCTCGCTCGCCTGGCTGATTGAACATTCGCCCAAAATACGTTTCGGATTTTCTGCGCGGATCCCCATTCTGGAATGGACATGACAGAAAAAACCGCCCTGCCCAATTCCGTCGACGCGACCGAAACGCTGCTCGCCGCCGGGGCCTACGTCGCCGACCGGTCGCTGGCGACGGCGCTGTATCTGGCGCTGAAGCTGGGCCGCCCGCTGTTCCTCGAAGGCGAGGCCGGCGTCGGCAAGACGGAAATCGCCAAGGTGCTATCGGAATGCCTGGGCCGCGACCTGATCCGGCTGCAATGCTATGAGGGACTCGATGTCTCCAGCGCCGTCTACGAGTGGAACTACGCCCGGCAGATGATCGAAATCCGCTTGGCCGAGGCGACCGGCGAGGCGGAAGGCCAAGCCGGGCGGGCAACGCTCACCCGCGATGTCTTTGCCGAAGAATTCCTGATCAAACGGCCGCTGCTCCAGGCCCTGGAGCCGCGGGACAGCGGCCCGCCGGTGCTCCTGATCGACGAGCTGGATCGCACCGACGAGCCGTTCGAAGCCTTCCTGCTCGAAGTATTGTCCGATTTTCAGATCACCGTGCCGGAAATCGGCGTTTTCGAGGCCGACGATCCGCCTATCGTTATCGTCACGTCGAACCGGACGCGGGAAATCCACGACGCACTGAAACGGCGCTGCTTTTACTACTGGGTCGACTATCCTGATGCCGACCGCGAACTGGAAATCCTCGGCAAGAAGGCGCCTGAGGCCGGGGAAGCGCTACGCCGCGACGTTGTCGCTTTCATCCAGAAGCTGCGCGATGTCGATTTG
Organism: Rhodospirillaceae bacterium bin65; assembly: GCA_002238725.1. GTDB lineage: Bacteria > Pseudomonadota > Alphaproteobacteria > Bin65 > Bin65 > Bin65. The sequence goes on along the minus strand of MPMX01000026.1, from coordinate 47,383 downwards.
TTCAAGCTGCCCGGCGTTGCCGAATCCATCGATTGGGCCCAGGCTCTGGCGCAACTCGATGTCGTCGCCCTGGACCCGGATACGCTCAACGCCACACTCGGCACGCTGCTCAAATACCAGGATGATATCGAGCGCATCCGCGGCAGTGAAGCCATGCGTATCCTGGACGAAATCCGGACCGAGGCGTCCCTCAACCGGGTGCGCGGGTCCTAAGGCGAATCCGAGCAGGCAGTCCCCATGCCATTCGATCCCCCGCCCGAACCGGAAATGCCCGAGCGCGGCGGTGACGGCATTCCCGGCGGCGGCCGGTTGCCGGAAAACATCATGCATTTCGCCCGCGTGCTGCGCGCGGCCGGCTTGCCGGTCGGGCCGGGCCAGGTCATCCGGGCGATCGAAGCCGCGGACGCGGTCGGTATCGGCACGCGCGAGGACTTTTACTGGACCCTGCACGCCGTTTTCGTGAACCGGCGCGACCAGCGCGAGTTGTTCGATCAGGCCTTCCATGTCTTCTGGCGCAATCCCCGGCTGCTGGAACGGCTGATGTCGGTGATCCTGCCGACGATCGAGACGCCGGCGGACGAGGAAAAGGAGGAGATGTCGCGGCGGCTCGCGGAAGCGCTGAAAGGGTTAGCGGAAGCCGCCGACCGGGCACCGGAACAGGAACGAATCGACCTGGACGCAGTGATGACGTGGACCGACCGCGAAGTCTTGAAGACGCGCGACTTCGAGAAAATGTCCCGGGACGAGTTGGCCGCCGCCAAGAAAGTGTTGTCCCGGCTGCGCCTGCCCGTTGAACGGGTGGCGACCCGGCGATTCCGCCCCGACCCGGCCGGCCCGCGCATCGATATGCGGCGCATCCTGCGGCGCAGCGTGCGCAGCGGCGGCGACACCATCCTGCTCGCCCGGCGGCGGCGCAAGATCCGGCGACCGCCGCTGGTAATCCTGTGCGACATTTCCGGGTCCATGAGCCGCTATTCGCGCATGCTGCTGCACTTCCTGCACGCCGTCACCAACGACCGGGACCGTGTGCATACCTTTCTGTTCGGCACGCGGCTCACCAACGTCACCCGCTATCTGCGCTACAAGGATGTCGACGAGGCGCTCGACAAGATCGGACAGGTTGCGGAGGACTGGGACGGCGGTACGCGAATCGGCCAGACGCTCGGCGAATTCAACCGCCTCTGGTCGCGGCGCGTGCTCGGCCAGGGCGCCATGGTCCTCCTGATCACCGACGGGCTGGACCGGGACGGCGGCGCCGGTCTTGAGAAAGAGATGGACCGGCTCCACCGCAGCTGCCGCCGCCTGATATGGCTCAATCCCCTGCTGCGCTACGAGGGATTCGAGCCCAAATCTGCCGGTATTCGGGCCATGTTGCCCCATGTTGACGACTTCCGTACCGTGCACAATCTGGAGAGCCTCGAACAACTGGGCGCGGCGTTCGCCCATCCGGGAATCCGGCAGGACAGGAGCGTAACCAAATGGCTGCCGACGCTGAGAACCTGATGCCATCGAGCGAGGAAGTGCTGGGCCGGGCAGCGGCGTGGCAGGACAGCGGCAAGGCTGTCGCCATTGCCACGGTGGTCAATACCTGGGGTTCGTCGCCCCGTCCGGTCGGAAGCCAGCTTGCCGTCAGCGGCGCCCAGGAGATGATCGGCTCCGTATCCGGCGGTTGCATCGAGGGCGCGGTGGTCGCCGAGGCCCAGGAAGTCATTCGCAGCGGCGCGCCCCGGCTGCTCGAATTCGGCGTCGCCGACGAGGACGCCTGGGCCGTCGGCCTTGCCTGCGGCGGCCGGATCGAAGTGTTCGTCGAACGGTTGGATTAGATGGACCGGGCATTGATCGACAGGTTGGCCGCCGCCCCGGCCGCACACCGCGGGGTCGTGGTCGCGACGGATCTGGGCTCCGGCGAAAGAACCTGGATCGAGAACGGGTCGGCGGCCGGTCCCGTCACGGTTGATGGAGCCATTCTCGCGGCCGCTGCTGCAGCGCAGAGGGATGACAAGAGCCAGACCGTAGAGACCGGAGATGGCCGGCGCCTTTTTCTGCATGTCTTCAACCCGCCGCTCCGCCTCATGGTTGTCGGCGCCGTACATATCGCCCAGTCGCTGGCGCCGATGGCTGCACTTGCCGGCTATGCCGTCACCGTCATCGATCCCCGCGGCTCGTTCGCCACGGCCGATCGGTTTCCGGGCATTAACCTGACCGACGATTGGCCCGACGAGGCGCTGGCGGCGCTCAAACCCGATTCGCGCACCGCTGTCGTCACGCTGACTCACGATCCGAAGCTGGACGATCCGGCATTGCACAGCGCCCTGCGCTCCGGCTGTTTTTATGTTGGTTCCCTGGGCTCCCGCCGAACCCACGCCTCGCGGGTCGAAAGGCTGAAACAGGCCGGCTTCGACGACCCACAGATCGGCCGCATCCACGGTCCGATCGGCCTTGACATCGGCGCCAAGTCGCCGTCCGAAATCGCCCTTGCCATCATGGCCGAGATCACGGCGACGCTCCGCAGACCGCAGGCGGCGGCGGCATAGCAATGGAATTCGGCCCCGTTCCCCTCTGCGAGGCCGAAGGCGCCATCCTGGCCCATGCCGTCCGAACGGCGACCGGACGACTTCCCAAAGGCCGCCGGCTGACCGGAGACGATGTCGCCGCCATCGGCGCTTCCGGCTTCGACACAGTCACGGTCGCCCGGCTGGAACCGGCTGACCTCGACGAGAATGCTGCGGCGGCGCGCATCGCCGGAGCGCTCACCTCCGGCAGCTTGCGTCCAGGGCCGGCAGCCAATGGCCGTTGCAACCTGTATGCGCGACGTGCCGGTCTGGTCCTTGTCCAAGCCGAAGGGGTCATTGCCGCCAACCGGATCGACGAGGCACTGACCCTGGCTACCCTGCCGGCGTTCGCTTCGGTCGTTGCCGGGCAACTCGCCGCCACCATCAAGATCATCACGTTCGGCACTGCGGAGGCCAAAGTCGGGCAGGTCGCCGCGGCTGCCGCCGGCACCGTTTCGGTCGCAGGGTTCCGGCCGCAAACCGCCGCGCTGATCCAGACCCGTCTGCCCCACACGACCGAAGCACTCCTGACGAAAACGGAACGCTCAACCCGTGAGCGCCTGCGCCGAATCGAGGCCAGAGTCTCGCAGACCTACGTCACGGAACACCGGGAAGACGATCTGGCTGCCGCCCTAGCCGAAGCCAAGGTCGCTGCCGGCCTGATCGCCGTGATCGGCGCTTCGGCCATCGTCGACCGGCGCGATGTCGTGCCTGCTGCCATCGTGGCGGCCGGCGGCGAAATCGAGCATTTCGGCCTGCCGGTCGATCCCGGCAACCTGACGCTGCTGGCCAGGCTGGGCGAGGCGACGGTCGTGGCCATGCCAGGCTCGGCGCGCTCGCCGCGGGAACAGGGTTCGGACTGGGTTCTCGAACGGCTCGCCGCCGGCCTGCCGGTCGATTCTGGCACGATTGCCGGATTCGGCGTCGGCGGCCTGCTCAAGGAAATCCGCGCCCGGCCCATGCTGCGCGACCGCACACCGCCGGAAGAAGCGAAACCGAAGCCGACAGTCGATGCGATCCTGCTCGCGGCCGGCCAGTCGAAACGGATGGGTCTGCGCAACAAGCTGCTGGAGCCGATCGGCGGCGAGCCGCTGGTCCGGCGGGTTGCGGCGGCCGTCGGTGCGGCGGGAATCCGACGCCTGATCGTCGTGACAGGTCACGAGGCCGACCTGGTCCGGGACGCGTTGAGCGGCCTGGAATGCCACTTTGCGGACAATCCGGATTACCCGACGGGTATGGGCTCGTCGGTCGCAGCCGGGGCGCGGGCCGTGTTCGATTCGGCCGAACCGCCGGACGCCGCGATCATCTGCCTTGGCGATATGCCCGACATTACGCCCGCCGTGCTCGACGCGCTGATCATCAACTACGACCCGGCGGCGGGCCGGACCATCGTTGCGGCCGCCAACGCCGGCAAACGGGGCAATCCGGTCCTGTGGGATCGGCGTTTTGCCGAGGATCTGGCGAGCCTCGGCGGCGATGCCGGCGCCCGCGACATCCTGCTCGAACACGCCGAGCATGTCGTGACCGTTGAGATGGAAGACGACGCCGTGTTGCACGATCTCGACACGCCGGCGGCGTTAGACGCCTACCGGGAAGGGAAGGTCGGCACCGGGGACAACGGCGTCTGAGGCCTGTGCGACTTGCCGATTCGTCTTCAGTCGGCGACCAGGACGAAGTCGTATTCGACCTTCTGGTAGGGCGCGGTAACGCCGAAGGCGCTCGCCTCGTCGGGATCGGCGGCGGCGTTGAAATCGACCCGCAGGGAATCTCGCACGGCGAACACGGCGTCGCGGTCGATCCAGTCGTCGTCGCCGGGGAACAGCTCCGTCACCAGCGGAAGATATCCATCGGCATTGATCCAGATATGGAAGTGCGCCGGCCGCCAGGCGGTGCGCGAGGTGGAGCGCAGGATTTCACCGGCCGGCCCGTCGTCCGGCACCTTGTAGGACACCGGTTTCACCGTGCGCACACCGAACCGGCCGTCCGCTCCGGTGAACTGGTGACTGCGCAGGTTGGGGACCGCTCCCTCATGGGTTTCCTGCACGTCGTACAGACCGTTCGACTGGGTCTGCCAGAAGTCGATACGCGCGCCTTCGACCGGTTCGGACTGTTCGTTCAGCACACGCCCCGTCAGCACGACCTCCGGGCCCGGATCGTCGCCGGCGAGATTGCCTCCGACCGACACTTCCGGCGCGCCATCGACGAAGAACGGGCCGAGCGCGCTGTATTCCGTCCCGCTCGTCACGCCGCGACCCTTGATCATGTCGACCAGCGACGACAGGCCGAGAATATCGGAGGTCAGGATGAACTCATTGCGCTCCGGCGTCGAAATCTTGCCGGCGTCGTACAGGTACTGGATGCCGCGCATCCACTCATCCTGCTGCAGGTCGACTTCCCGGGCAAAGGCATGCAAATGCTTGACCAGGCTGGTCATGATCTCCTTGAGCCGCGGGTCCTCGGTCCCGTCCATGGTCTCAAGTACAGCTTCCGTGATGTTGTCTTCCTGCAGATTGCGCATCGGTCTTACCCCCGCCCTTGCGATTCCTCGTTCGGCCTATAGAGACGCGGCGGCTGCGGGCCGTCAATGCCGGGTCCGGCTATCCGGTGTAGATGTTCGTATACCGGTCGCGCAGCGTCTTCTTCTGGATTTTGCCCATCGCGTTGCGCGGCAGTTCGTCGACGACGAAGATTCGTTTCGGTTGCTTGAAATTGGCCAGCGACTCCGCAAGCCCGGTCAACATCGCTTCCGGGTCGAGCGCCATTGAGCCGTCGGCCACCACCGCAGCGGTCACGCCTTCGCCGAAATCGGGGTGTGCCACACCGAACACCGCGGATTCCCGGACCCCCGGCAAGGCGTCGAGGCAGAGCTCGACCTCTTTGGGATACACGTTCAAGCCGCCGGAAATGACCAGGTCTTTGGCCCGGCCGACGATAGTGACACGGCCGGCTTCATCCATCCGGGCCATGTCGCCGGAAATGAAATAGCCGTCGGGCCGGAAATCTTCCGCTGTTTTGTCCGGCAGGCGCCAGTAGCCGGAAAAGACGTTCGGACCGGTCATTTCCAAGACGCCGACCGTGCCGCGCGGCGCTTCCCGGCCGGCTTCGTCGGCGATGCGCACGGAAACGCCGGGCAACGCAAAACCGACTGTGCCGGCAATCCGCTCGCCGACCAGCGGATTGCTGCACGCCATGCCGACTTCCGTCATGCCGTAGCGCTCCAGAATGCGCTTGCCGGTGAGGGCTTCGAATGCGGCGAAGGTTTCTTCGAGCAGGGGCGCCGAACCGGAGATGAACAGGCGGACACTGCGGGCGGACCCGGCGGTGAATCCGGGCGTATCGAGCAGGCGCGTATAGTAAGTCGGCACGCCCATCATCGCCGTTGCCTCCGGCAGCCTTGCTATGGCCTTTTCTGCCGCGAACGCCTTCTGAAAAATTACACGCGATCCACTGGCCAAGGCGCAATGGAACGCCACGAACAGGCCGTGGACGTGAAAAATCGGCAGGGCGTGCAACAACACGTCGCTCCGGGTAAAACCCCAATAATCCCGGAGTACGAAGGCGTTGGACGACAAATTACCATGGGTGAGCATCGCTCCCTTGGGCATTCCCGTCGTGCCGGAGGTATAGAGGATTGCCGCCAGGTCGTCGGCCTGCCGCGCGAAAACAGGGGGCCCGGCGCGCGCCTCGGCAGCGGCGTCAAGCAACGATCCGCCACCGTCCCGCAGCGTCAGGACCGCGCCGACCCCGGCCCTGCCCGCGATCGCTTCGGCCGTCTCGCGATCCGCTTCCCGGCACACAAAAACGGCGGGCGCGGCGTCTTCCAGGAAGAAGGAGACTTCCTGCACGGTATAGGCGGTGTTAAGCGGCACAAAGACCAGCCCGGCGCGCAGGCAGGCCAGATACAGCATCACGGCATCCGGAGATTTCTCGACCTGGGCGACGACCCGGTCGCCGGCTGCCGCACCGTGCGCACTCAGCGCTGCGGCGATCCGGGCGGTCCGGCCATCGATCTCGCCGTACAGTAACGGCGGTCCGTTCTCGATATCGAGAAACACAGCTGAAGGATCGTCTGGAAAGTTCGCCGCGAGCAGCGCATAGAGATTTTCAGACATGGTCACCCGGAAACGGCTTGGCCCGGCGGCAGTTCAGCCTTCGTCCTGCGTTGCACTCAAGCGGGCAAATTGCCCGTCCCTACTCCGCTTTCCGCTCCAGGCGCTCCCGGATTCGCGCGGCGAACTCCGGCCGGTCGGCGATGAGCGGCAGCAGCTTGCGCCAATAGGCCTTGCCTTCGGTCTCACGGCCCCGCTCGAAGGCATAACGACCCAGGTAGTAGAGGGAAAGCGGATGGCGCGGTTCAAGCGCGTGGAGACGTTTGAAGAGTTCGACCAGTTGCGGATCGAGCGGATCGTCGGAATTGCGCAGGCGCAGCACGGCCATCGTGTACAATGTCACAACGCGAACATTGTCTGGCGCGAGGGCGACTGCCCTGCCATAGGCGTCGGCAGACTTGTCCGAATCGCCCAGCACGGCCTGCGCCCGGCCCAGACGCAGCCAGCCGGCAAGATCGCCCGGATTCTCCTCCAGCCGCGCCGCCAGCCGGTCGACCATCCCCCGGATCATCTCCTGGCGCTCTTCCGGCGTCATCCGCTCGGCCGCGCGCATATCCTCCCGGGTTGGGCCGCGCGGTTGCTCCTGCACGGTGAGCCGGTTGCGGTCGGCGAGTTCGGGACGGCCGAGCACGGCATAGAGCGTCAGGCTCAGCACCGGCACAGCCGCGGCCAGCAGCAGTACCGTTAAGCGCGAAAGGGACTGCGCTGCGCCGGTCGATCCCGCCGCTTGCCGGCTCTCGGCGGCGAGCGCCCGGCGGCGGATTTCATCGCGCGCCGCGCCGGCTTCCGCCGCTTCGATCGTGCCGCGTCCGAGATCGCGGTCGAGTTCCCGCAACTGGTCACGATAAACTTCGAGGTCGAATGCCGCCGGATCAGGCGTCGGCGCCGCGTCGGATGCGTCGCGGGGATACAGGCGCCATAGAATAGCGGCACCGGCTGCGATGCTCAGGACTGCTGCGACCAGCCAGATCACGGCTCGTCTCCGCCGTCCCCAAGAAGAACGTCGGCGCGCGCGGCGTCTTCCACCGACAAGGCCTCCACCGGCGAAATGGCGCGCGGCCGGCGCAATCGCCAGAGCAGGAACAACAGCGTCACGAACAGCGCCGCTGCCGGGCCGAACCAGAGCAGCCAGGTCCGCTCGTCGACCGGTGGGCGCAGCAACACGAAATCGCCGTAGCGCGCATGGATATAGGCGATGGCGTCGCGGTCGGTGTCGCCGGCAACCAAGCGCTTGCGCACCAGTCGCCGCAGGTCGCGCGCGAGCGGCGCATCGGAATCGTCGATCGACTGGTTCTGGCAAACCAGGCAGCGCAACTGGCGGCCGATGTCGCGCGCGCGCGCCTCCAGTCCGGCATCTTCCAGGGCCTCGCCCGGCTCGATTGCGTGCGCGCGGAAAGGCAACGACGCCACGACAAAGAACAGCGCCAGAATCAGCAAGGGCAGGACGTTCCATCGCCTCATTGCTTCAGCGCCTCGATTGCCGGCAGGAATTTATCTTTCAGGACCGAGATGGTGATCGGTCCGACATGCTTCAGGCGAATCCGGCTCCGCGGCCCGATCAGGAAAGTTTCGGGTACACCGTACAGGCCGAACTCGGGCGCCAGATCGCCGGTTGGATCGACGCCGATCCGGGCATAGGGATTGCCGTGGCGGGCCAGCCAGGCCGCGGCCTCATCCGGCTTGTTCTTGTAGTTGATGCCGACCAGCGTTACGCCGCGCACCTTGGATAGCGCCGTTATCTGCGGGTGCTCGACCAGACAGGGCGCACACCAGCTTGCGAAGAAGTTCAGAACGGTAATGCGATCTTTGAAAAACGCGCTGGAAAATCCTTTGGCAACGATAGTTTCGCCGACTGCAAGATCGGCTGCGGCGAATACCGGCGCCGGCTTGTCGATCAGCGCCGAGGGCAGCAGGCGCGGGTCGCGCCCGCTTGAGAGATAGTAGGCAGCAATAGCCGCGACGATGGCAAAGACCGCGAGCGGCACAAGGAACAGCAGCCGGCGCGAACCCATCGCGGGTCAGGCTTCCGACGGTCGGGCCGATGCGGGCCGGGCCGAACGCCGTGGCGCGCCGACCCGGTGGCGCCGGTCGGTCAGCGAGATCATTCCGCCGAGGAACATGAACACGGCCCCGATCCAGATCCACGGCACCAGCGGATTGTGGTAGAGCCGCACAGCGTGGCCGCCCTTCCCGTCCGGATCGCCCAGCACGACATAGAGGTCGGCAAATAACGTAGTCCGGATCGCCGCTTCGGTCGTCGGCATGCGTTGCGGCAGGTAGACCCGCTTCTCCGGCCACAGCGCGTCGACGGCGACACCGCCTTCGGACACGATGAAATGGCCCCTTCGGGCGAGATAATTACCCACCCTCACTTCGCGCACACCGGCGAAACCTATGGTATAGCCGGCGACGTCGGCCCGGTCGCCCGGTTTCATGGTACGGATGACCTCGGTCTGCCATACGCCGGAGGCCGTGATCCCGGCGACGACCACGCCGGCGGCGGCATGAGCGACAGTCATACCCAAGGCGCTGCGCGGCATAGCGGCGGCACGGCGCAGCGATTCGCCGGGCGGGGCGCGGAACAACCGGATCCGGCCGGCGATTTCCCATGCGGCTGCGCCGATCAGCCAGGCCGCCAGACCGAGGCCTAGGGCCGCGGCAAAGCTGTGCCGGTCCTCGACGAAGGCAACTGCCGCCGCCAGGGCGACCGCAACCCCGGCGATCAGCTTCAGCCGGTCGAACGCGCCAAGCAGGTCGGCCCGCTTCCAGGGCAGGAAGGGCGCGACGCCCATCGCGAGAATCATCGGCGCCATTAGAGGCACGAAAGTAGCGTTGAAATACGGCGGGCCGACGCTGATCTTACCAAGGCCCAACGCATCGACGACCAGCGGATAGAGGGTGCCGAAAAGCACGGTCAGCGCGGCTACGGTCATCAACAGATTGTTGAGAATTAACGCTCCTTCGCGCGAGACCGGCCTGAACAAGCCGCCGCCCTTCAGCGTCGGCGCCCGCCAGGCGTAGAGCAGCAGTGCGCCGCCGATAGCGACGGCAAGAATCGCAAGGATGAACAGGCCGCGCTCGGGATCGGTCGCGAATGTGTGAACCGAAGTCAGCACGCCGGAGCGGACCAGGAATGTCCCGAGCAGGCTGAGCGAAAATGTCAGGATCGCCAGCAAGATCGACCAGCTTTTCAGCGCGTCGCGCTTTTCCGCCACGATAGCGCTGTGCAGCAGCGCGGTGCCGACCAGCCAGGGCATGAAAGAGGCGTTCTCGACCGGATCCCAGAACCAGAATCCGCCCCAGCCAAGCTCGTAGTAGGCCCACCAGCTGCCGAGCGCGATGCCGAGGGTGAGAAAGCTCCAGGCGGCGAGCGCCCAGGGCCGCACCCAGCGCCCCCAGGAGGCGTCCACCCTGCCCTCCAGCAAGGCGGCGATGGCAAAGGAGAAGGTTACGGAGAAACCGACATAGCCGAGGTAAAGCAGCGGCGGATGGAAGGCGAGGCCGGGATCCTGCAGAATCGGGTTCAGGCCTCGGCCGTCGGGCGGCATCGGGTTGACCCGGTCGAACGGGTTCGAGGTCAGCAGGACAAAGGCCAGGAACGCCAGGCCGATCATGCCCTGGACGGAAATTGCGCGGGCGCGCAGGCCGGGCGAGACATTGCTGCCGAACCAGGCCACGCAAGCGCCGAACAGGCTGAGGATCAGACACCACAGGACCATCGAGCCCTCGTGGTTCCCCCAGACGCCGGTGATCTTGTAGAGCAGCGGCTTGCCGCTGTGCGAGTTCTGGACAACGTTGGCGACCGAGAAGTCCGAGGCGACGAACGCCCAGGTAAGCGCACAGAACGCGATCAGGACGAACACGAACTGGCCGGTCGCCAGCGTATTGCCGAGAGACATCAGCGCGCCGTGGCGCCGGGCTGCCCCGGCCATCGGCAAGATACTCTGGCCGAGCGCCAGGATCGCCGCGACAATCAGGGCGAAATGGCCGATTTCCGCAGTCACGCTTGCGCCCTTCGGATCAGGATTTTGCCTCCGGGCAGGGTTTGCCGCCGCCGTCCTTGTGCCATTGCCCCTGCTCTTTCAACTGGTCCGCCAGATCCTTCGGCATGTAGTTTTCGTCATGCTTGGCTAGGATCGAATCGGCCCGGAAGGTGCCGGACTTTTCCAGCCGGCCGATCGCCACGACACCTTGTCCTTCCCGGAACAGGTCCGGAAGCACGCCCTTGTAGACGACGGGCAGGCTCCGGATACAATCCGTTACCCGAAAGGCGACGCTGACACCGTCACCAAGCGTCTTGCGGCTGCCCGTTTCGACCAGCCCGCCGAGGCGGAACTGCTGTCCTGCCGGCACCGCATTAGCCGCAACTTTGGACGGCGTGTAAAAAAAGGTGACGCCATCGTCGAGCGCCGCCAGAACCAGCGCGGCCGCCACGCCGAGCAGGCACAGGCCGACCGCCAGAAAGGTCATTCGCCGCCGCTTAGGCCGCAATTTCGGCCTTCCCGTCCGGCTGCTCTGCTGTCGCGCGTCCTGTTTTCAGAATCCGTTCGAGTTCGGCCGTTGCCGCTTCCTCGCGGCGCAGCCGGCGCCACGATTGCCAGGCCAGCCCGATCATCGCGGCCGCGGTCAGGCCGAGGGCAGGCCAGACGTAGGCCGCATAGCCGCCCATCGCGAAGAATTCGGCGACACTGTCCACTCCGATGCCTCCGGCAACTTTCTCAGGTGGAGCAGCAGCAATCCGCCACTTTCACCGTGCAACGGTGATAGCAGCCGCGCTGCCGCGCGCCAGCGGGCCAATCATCGCATAATGAGCAGGGGCCGCCCTACCCGCGCATGCGCGCGCCGGCCGGATCGAACAGCGGTTCATCCAGAATCCGCGCGGCGCAACGCTCGCCGAGGATTTCAACATCCAAAGAACCCGGACTTTGCGCCACATTCCGCGGAAGATAGCCGAGCGCCACCGACTGCTGCGCCACATGGGCGTAGCCGCCGGACGTCACCCGGCCGACGACGGCGCCGTCGTGCCAGATCGGTTCGTCGCGGAACGGATCGGCGTCCGATACATCGACCGCCATGGCGACCAGTCGTCGTTCGCCGCCCTCTTCCTTTTCTCTGAGCGCCGCGTCGCGGCCGATGAAATCGTTCTTCGCGAGATCGACAAAACGGTCGAGGCCTGCTTCGTAGGGCCCGTAGATCGGCCGGTACTCGAACGCCCAGGCGCCGAAACTCTTTTCCAGCCTCAGGCTGTCCAGCGCCCGGAGACCGAAAGGCTTAAGGCCGAGCGGCGCGCCCGCTTCCGTCAACAGGTCGTACACCGCGATCTGGTATTCCGGCGCCATCCAGATTTCGTAGCCCAGGTCGCCGGTATACGAGATCCGGCCGACCAGCGCCGGTGCCGGGCCGATCTCCATGGCGCGGAAGTCGAGAAACCGGAAGGCTTCGGCCGAGACGTCCGCATCCGTTACGGCCTGCAGCAGGTCGCGCGATGCCGGCCCGGCGATCATCAGGCCGACACGATCGAGGCCGAGGGCGCGCACCGCAACCGAGCCGTCGTCCGGCAGATGCTCTTCGAACCAGCGCATATGGTATTTCTCCGCCGGGCCGGAGCCGACCATGTAGAAATTCTCACTGCCCGTCTTGGCCAGAGTAAAATCGCCGATCAGCTTGCCATTCGGGTTCAGCATCGGGCTCAGAATCAGCCGCCCTTCCCGCGGCGTCCGGTTGGCCAGAAGCCGCGACAGCCAGAGTTCCGCGCCCGGACCGGTCACCGAATATTTCGCGAAGCCGGAAGTTTCGTAGAGGCCGACACCGTTGCGTACGGCCGCGGCCTCGCGCCCGACACTGGCGAAATCGTTGGAACGCCGGAAGCTGACGATATCTTCCGCCAATTTGCCTTCGTCGGCTAACCAGAGCGGGTATTCGAGGCCGTAGGCCTCGCCGAACACGGCGCCCTGCGCCTTGAAGCGGTCGTAGAGCGGTGTGGTGCGCAGGGGCCGGCCGGCCGGCAGTTCCTCATTCGGAAATGGCACGTTGAACCGGCGGCTGTAATTTTCCCGCACCTTGGCGTTGGTATAGGCAAGCGTCGCCCAGTCGCCGAAGCGCGCGACATCCATGCCGAACACGTCGAACCCGGGATCGCCCTCCGTCATCCAGTTGGCGAGTGTAACGCCAACGCCGCCGCCCTGGCTGAAGCCGGCCATCACGGCGCAGGCGCACCAGTAATTCTTCAGACCGCGGACCGGCCCGACCAGCGGATTGCCGTCCGGCGCAAAGGTGAACGGGCCGTTGACGATCTGCTTGATACCCGCACGGCCATAGGGCGGAAAATGCTGGAAACCGATTTCCAGCGACGGCGAGATCCGGTCGAGGTCGGGCGGCAGCAATTCGTGGCCGAAGTCCCAGGGCGTCACCTTCGGCGACCAGGGCTTGCCGGCCCGCTCGTAGGTGCCGATCAGCATGCCCGGCCCTTCCTGGCGGGTGTAGATCTCGCCGCCGAAATCGAGGGCATGCATCATCTGGCGACCGGTCGATTCGTTGAAAGCGGTGACTTCCGGAATCTCGTCGGTCAGCAGATACATGTGCTCCATGGCCAACACCGGCAGTTCCACACCCACCATGCGGCCGACTTCGCGCGCCCAAAGGCCCCCGGCGTTAACCACATGTTCGGCATGGACCGTTCCTTTTTCGGTGACGATGTCCCAGCTGCCATCCGGCCTTGGCTGCAATTCCTCGACCTTGGTCCGAAGATATATCTCCGCCCCGCCGATCTGCGCCGACTTCGCATAGGCCTGGGTCACGCCCGACGGATCGACGTGGCCTTCCACGGGGTCATACATGCCGCCGACAAAGCGGGCGGGATCGATCAGCGGAAATAGCTCATAGGCTTCCTGCGGCGTCACCAGTTCGGTGTCGAGGTCCAGGTAGCGGCCGATCGCGTGGGCGGTCTTCAACCAGTCCATACGATCCGGCGTGTCGGCCAGTATGACGCCGCCGGTCAGATGGACGCCGCAGGACTGGCCGGAGATTTCCTCGATCTCCCTGTACAGGTCGATCGTGTATCGCTGGAGCGCCGAGACGTCCGGATCGCCGTTCAGCGTGTGCATGCCGCCGGCGGCGTGCCAGGTCGAGCCGCTGGTAAGCTCGGAGCGCTCGAACAGGGCGACGTCTTTCCAGCCGGCCTTCGTCAGGTGGTAGAGCACGCTGGCGCCGACAACGCCGCCGCCGATAACCGCCGCCTGCAAGTGAGATTTCATATGCTCGCTCCGATTCACCGCCGGACGCACCGCCGGCAATGGTTCTCCGCTAAAAGTCCGTCGGTACGCCGCCTTCTTCCTTGCGCCGGGCGACGAAGGCGTCGAGTTCTTCGCGCACCGCCGGATCCATCGGCGGCGCTTCGTATTGCGCCAGCTTTTCCTTGTAGAGCCGGTGCAGATGATCCCCCGCGGTCGGCGAGCCGGCCGCCGTCCAGGCCTCATAGTTGCGCCAGTCGGACACCATCGGGGCGAAAAAGGCCGTCTTGTAGCGCGACTGGGTGTGTTCCGCGCCGAAATAGTGGCCGCCCGGGCCGACCTCGCGCATCGCGTCCAGCGCCATTTCGGCCTCGTCGACCCGGAACGGCTCAAGGAAAGCGGCAATCATGTCCAGCAGGTCCGCATCCAGCACCATCTTCTCGAACGAGGCCTGGAGGCCGCCTTCCATCCATCCGGCGGCGTGCTTCACCAGATTGACACCGCCCATCACGGCGGCCCAGAGCGAAAACACGCTTTCATAAGCGGCCTGGGCGTCGACGGCGTTGGCGGCGTTGACGTTGGACGAGCGGTAAGGCACCCGGTAGCGACGGGCAAACTGGCCGCCGATCAGCGTGGCCTTCATATATTCCGGGGTACCGAAAGCCGGCGCCCCGCTACGCATGTCGACATTGGAGGTGAAACCGCCGTAGACGAACGGTGCGCCGGGACTGTTCAGCTGATGGATCGTCAGCCCGGCCAGGAATTCCGCATTCTGCTGCGCCACCGCGCCGGCCAGCGTGACCGGTGCCATCGCGCCGGCCAGGGTGAACGGCGTCATTACGACCGGCTGGCCCCGGTCGCCCATGCGCAGGATGCCTTCGACCATCGGCAGGTCGAGCCGCAGCGGCGAACTGGAATTGATCACCGTGATGACCGACGGTTCGCGCGCCAGCGTCTCGCGGTCGACGCCGCGGGCGATGCGGGACAGCTCGATGCCGTCCAGTACGCGCTCCCGGCCGAGGCTGTAGGCGTGGATCGGCTTGTCGGTCATGGTGAGCGCGGCGTGCAGCGCATCGAGATGGCGCACGCTGGGGTGTATGTCCGTCGGTTCGACCGGATAACCGCCCCACATATGGATCGCCGGCAGCACCTGCCCCAAGCGCAGGAATTGCTTGTAGTCCTCGAAATTGCCGACCCGGCGGCCGCCCTCGAAATCGCAGGCGTTCGGCGTACTGCTCACCGCGCCGAAGACCAGCCTGTCGCCGCCGAAAACGAGCGTACGCTCCGGGTTGCGGCAGTAAAACCGGAAGGTTTCCGGCGGTTTACCGATCTGTGCCTCTACAAGATCGGCCGGAAAGCGAACACGGTTACCGTCCGGCGCGACATCGGCGCCAGCCTCTCCCAGGAGCGACCTGGCCTCGTCGTGCAGGATATCGATGCCGATTTCCTGCAATACGGTCAGTGCCGTCCCGTGGATGGCCTCCAGTTCGTCTTCCGACACGGCAGGCACCGGATCGAACGGCCGGCGCGGTTGCGGACGGATCGCGGGCTCCTGGACCTCTGCCACGGGTCCGGCTCCGCCGCGTCGCCGGCGGCCGGTCCGGCCGCGTCTCTCGGGAGACATCGCATTCCTTTCCTGCATCGCCTGCAGGGCCCGTCGCCGGTATCGGCGATCCCTGAGGGTGGCGGGCCGGATTAGACCAATTCGGCCTCCGGGTCATGCCGAAAGTACATGGCCGCCAGCAGATTGTCCGCCCGCTTGCCGCTTGCGGCCGCTGCGGCGCCCCGCTACCTTGCCGCGTCGCTACCGCAACGAGGAGGGTCGCCGATGAGCACCCTGACCTTCGACGCAACGCCGTTGCCCATCCGGGACGACATTGCGGCAGCCCTGCCGCAGGTCTGGGCCCGGATCGGACTACCGGGAACCTGGCTGACCGCGCAGGAGCGGGTGGCGGTCGCCGCGGAGAGCCGGAACGCGCGTTTTTGTGCGCTATGCGCCGAACGCGCGGAGGCCCTGTCGCCCTATGCGGTGCACGGGGAACACAATTCCCTGGGCGAGCTGCCGGACGACAAGGTCGAACTGATCCACAGGATGATGACCGATCCCGGCCGCATCGCCGGACATTGGTACGAATTCCTCACGGAAGGCGGCCTGCCCGAGACCGAATATGTCGAGATTGTCGGCCTGGTCGCCTGCACGGTCGGCGTCGATACCTTCTGCAGGGGCATCGGGATAGCGCCGCCGCCCCTGCCCGAGCCGCAGGACGGCGACCTGTCGCGCGAGGCGGTCGGCGAAGGGTACCTCAACCGCGACCTGGCCTTTGCGCCTACCCTCGATCCGTTCGTCGACGGCCCGCTGCAGAAGGAGTTCTTCCCAGGCGGCCCGCCGAGCGCGGCGCATATCCGCCGGGCATTGTCCTCGGTGCCGGACAGCCAGCGCCAGTTCTGGCAGATGGCCACCGTGCTCTACATGAACGGCATGCAGATGCGCGACTTCTCAACCGAGTACCGCGCCATCACCCACGCCCAGATCGAACTGGTTGCCGGACGGGTCTCGGCCATCAACCAGTGCGTCTACTGAACAACCAGCCATGTGGCCCTGCTCCGTGCGAGCGGCGAACATACCGGTGACGACTACGATCTCAGTGCCGTTCTGGGAGATTCGGGCAAGGACAGCGGCATCCCGCACGCCGACGTGCTGATACGGCTCGCCGAAACGGCGATCGCCTACGACGATGCGGCGACCGCGGCGGCCCGCGCGGCGGTGATCGAACGGATGGGCGAAGCCGCCCTGGTCGACGCCGCAGCCATTGCGGCCAACTTCAACGCCATCGACCGGGTCGCCGATGCCATCGGCATACCGCTGGAGGACGAGAAGGCTGCGGTCTCGGCAGATTTCCGGGAAGAACTCGGGATAGACACCTTCGGCAGAGCCAGCCTGGCGGCAGCGGCCGAGTAGCGCCTGCCGGCGCGCGCGGCCGCCTCCGCATTCTGCCGGCTGGCCACGCTGGAACCAATCGAATGACGAAAGGCGCGTCTGCCATGAAGGTCGGCATTCTCTTCACTTCGCACCCGGACCCGAAGTCCGAACCCTATCCGCACCGCGGCATTCACGAGCGGGTCACGCGCGAGATCCTCGAAGCGGAAGAGTTGGGCTTCGACGCCGTGTGGATCGCCGAGCACCACTTTTCCAACAAGTACGGCATCCTGCCGGACCCATTCAGCTTTCTGTCCTACCTCGCGGCGAAGACGACGCGAATCCGGCTCGGCGCGGCTGTCATGGTCGTGCCGCTGCACCATCCCCTGCGGATCGTGGAGAATGCCGCCTTCGTCGATATCCTGAGCGACGGGCGCTTCCAGCTCGGCATGGGCTCCGGCTACCGCCCCTACGAATTCGAGGGGCTCGGCATCAGCTACGAGGAACGGCGCGAAATCCAGGCAGAAGCGATTCCGCTGATTCTCGACGGTTTCCACAGGAAGCGCGTGAATAGCGACGGCAAGTATTTCCGATTCTCGATGGACGAGACCTGCGAGATATTTCCGCAACCGATCCAGCAACCGCACCCGCCGTTCTTCATGGCCGCCGGCACGGACGCCTCCATCCGCACGGCGGCGCGGAACGGATTCGGGTTGATGCAGTCCCTGCTGCCCTCAGCCGCCACTATAGGCGAGCATATCGCGCTCTACCGGGAGCATATGGCGGAAGCACCGGCCCCTTTCGACGCGAATCCGGCGTTCGGCGAGGTGGATGTGGTGCGTATGACCTATGTCGCGCCGACTGACGCCAGGGCGCGCGAGGAAAGCGAGGCCGGCATCACGAACCATATGAAATCGTTTCTGAGCGGTGCGGTCGGTCGCTACCTGGGCGATGTCGCGGAGAAGACCGACGAAAGCCAGTTCGCCTACGAAAATCTGGTGGAGGACACCATCCTGCACGGCTCGCCCGACACGGTGCTGCGCAAGATCGAGATGTTCCGCGATGTCGGCGCGACCTCGCTGATGATCCACTATCCGCCCTACTACGGCCCCGAGCGGACGCTCGACATGCTGCGCCTCTTCGGCGCAGAGGTGCTGCCGGAATTGAAGCGGATGGATGCTGGCGCGCAGTCTCTCCGCGCCGCTGAGTAACCCTTCCGCGCCCTGGGCGGGATGACCGGGGAACGGTTGGCCGGCCGTTCGGTCAACTGCGTCGGGTACGTGCGATGAACCGGATCCGGTTTGGACCCGGCGATCGTTCGGCCATGTCCCCGATGACCGCGGCGTCGCTGTAGCCGGCCTCGCGCAGTTCCGCGATGCAGGCATCGGCGCTGTCCGGCGGCAAGGCGGCGAGCAGGCCGCCGGCGGTCTGCGGATCGGCCAGGATTTCCGGCGCCGCACCGTCGCACGCTGCCGTCAGCGCCGCCCGGTTGGCCGGATGCAGGGTGCTGGCGTGACCAGCGGCCAGCAGGTCGGCAGCACCCGGCAGCAGCGGCAGCGCCGCTTCGTCCAACACGACGCTGCAACCCGACGCTTCGAGTATTTCCAGGAGATGTCCGCCCAGCCCGAATCCGGTCACGTCGGTGCAGGCGGTCGCGCCGTGCTGCCGCAGGATTCCGACGGCCGGCCCGCTGTTGATCAGCATCCTGCCCAAAGCCGCTTCAACGTCGCGGCCCTTGGCGGCGCGGGCCATTTCGGCTGCCAGCAATACGCCGGTTCCGATCGATTTGGTCAGGATCAGCCGGTCGCCGGGCGATGCGCCGCCCTTGCGCCAGGGCGCGCCGGCGCGCACCGCCCCGTTGACGGTGAGGCCGATCGCCATTTCCGCGCCTTCCGCCGTATGACCGCCGATCAGGATGGCGCCGGCATCGCCCAAGCTGTGCAACACGCCACGCAACAACTGTTCGAGGTCGCGTTCGACGATCTGAGGCGCGGCGTACGGCAGGGTTACCGCAGCCAGCGCAGACAGCGGCGCGCCGCCCATGGCGTGGATATCGCCCATACAGTGATTGGCGGCGATGCGGCCCAACAGGTACGGGTCGTCGATAAAGGCGCGGAACTGGTCCACGGTCTGGAACAATTGTCCGCCCGCCGGCGCGGGCAGCGCTGCCGCATCGTCCGGATCGTCCAGCGCCAGCGCCCTGGCGGTCGCAGGGTCGGCGCGCAGCCGGTCCAGCACCGCATTGAGGATCGCCTGGGGCACCTTGGCGCCGCAGCCGCCGCAGCGCATCGCCTCCTCTCCCCCAACCGCCGCCGGCGCGGTCATGTCCGGCAGGTCGGCGCCGTAACGCGCCATCCATCGGCGGTCAATCCGGTCCTTCCAGCGCCAGACCCAGTCACCCTCGCCGGCGCAGACGCCCTTCGAGGCAACCGCCCGCTTCCCGCCCAGCGAAATCAGGGCGAGGACGCGGCGCTGCGGCCGGAACGGTTGCAGCGGTTCGGCGCGGGCGGCGCGGCGCAGATTGTCGGCCAGCACCGGACCCTGGCGGACCGCGTATACGCCGGACTTCGGCAACACGGCCGAATCGAAGGCAGCGCAGTCGCCGGCCGCGAAAACCCGTTCGTCCGTGACGGATTGCAGGGTCTCGCAGACCCGCAGAAACCCACGGTCATCGGCGGCAAAGCCGGTTTCGCGCAGCCACGGCGCTGCGCCGCCCTGGGTGACGAGGATCGCTGCGTCGTGTTCGTACGCGCGGCCCGACGCGCACCGGACGCGGCCGGATTCGATCACCACCGCCGTCTCGCCGGCTTCGACTGCGATACCCTTCCCGCGCAGCGCGGCGAGCACGCGTCGGCGGACGCCGGCGGTGTGTCCCTGCATGATTTCCGGGGTCAGCGACAGGATCGTGAACCGGGGTGAATCCGGCTTCGTTATTTCTTTGTTTTCAATCTGTTCAAGTCCCTTCTCAATTCGATGATGCAATGCCATCGTGGCTTCGACACCGCCTGCGCCAGCGCCGACAACGACGATCCGGACCGCCCCGCGCCGTTTCAAGGCCAGTTCTTCGACCGCCGACCACCGGCCAAGGAATGCCGGCACCGGCTTCAGGGGAATGGCGTGCTCCGCACCGTCTATGTCCCCAGTTTCGGGGACCGAGCCGATATCGACGCTCAGCAGGTCGTAGGCCAGCGGCGGCCGCCCGGCGAGCAGCACCTGCCGCGCGGCGCGGTCTATTCCGGCCGCCCGGTCGACGATCAGCCGCGCGCCGGCGAAGCGGCACAGGCGCCGCAGGTCGATCATGCAGTCTTCATACCGGTAGTGCCCGGCCAGATAGCCCGGCAGCATCCCCGAATAGGGCGTATCGACCGGCGTCGAGACCAGTGTCAGCCGCACGCCGGGTTCCGGCTGCATGCCGAACCGTCGGACGACCTCGACATGGGCATGGCCGCCGCCGACCAGCACGATATCGGTTTCGATGGGTGAGGACGGTATCACCGCTTCAAACGGCGGTCTGGGCCGGGAGAGAATGGCGGAAGAGGGTGGGAGTCGAACCCACCAGACACGCGCTGGCGCGTCTCGACGGGTTTGAAGCCCGCGCGGCCCACCGGGAGCCGATCCTCCTCCGTCGATGGCGGATTGCTAGCACGGTTCGGCAGCGTTCGGAAACGGTCGCATCACTTCTTATCTCGGGCTGCGGCAAACGCCTCGGCGGCCGGCTTGCGGATTACGCGGTCGTTGCCAGCCCGGCGGGTAAATCCAGCCCGGTCGAAATATTCGAGCATCTCGACACTCAGGTTACGGCCCAGCCCGGACCAGTCGCGGAAATCGGCCACGGTAAATCGCTCGATGCCGGATGTGACGAGACCGGATTCGGCAGTTGCCGCTAGCGCGGCCAGCGCCGCCTGCGTCATGAAGCGGGACTTCGATACTTGGACAACCAGCCCGGCCGCCTGCGCTCGTTTGAAGAAACGCATCGCGTCCTGCTGCGTGATGCCGACGGCCTCCGACACTTCCCACACCGTGCGTGGCCGGCCCGACGACATGAGCGCGGGTTCGATCCTCGACCAGAGCCCGGCATCGCGTGTGTCAAGCTCGATCCGCCGGCCGGCGAGGACGATTCGGTCGCCACGCCGCTCGACGACCCCGTCGCGCACCAAGCGATCCAGCGCCGCATCGACGACCGGGGTAAGCGGCCGGCCGGGCAGCAACCGCGGCAACGCCGCGGCGGGCAGGCCGGAAACGCTGTCTCGCCCTTCCTTCCGACCAATCAGCAAAGACCTGACGGCTTCGGCGACACCGGTCAAATGGCGCTCCAGGACCGCCGCTGGTCGGCCGGCGGCGCCGACCCTCACCAGCCCCGGCGCGTCGATGTCGGCCAATTCAGCGGTGGTGATGTTGCGGTTTCGCGCAAATGCCGCAAGGTCAATGCCGCCGGCGGCCGTTTCCATTTGGGTGGCGAGCACCTCGGCATGTTTCTCGCGCCGCTGCGCCTTGACGAGGGACAGGCGCTGTGGCGTCGCCCGGCCGCGCCGCGGGCCGTCGCGGTCCAGAACCGTGCCGCCGCCGACGGTCCGTTGCGCCGACTGGTCGCGCAGAATGACGGCATCGCCCCGGCAGACGCAGACCCCGCGGTCCAGAACCAGTTGCGCCAAGGCGCCGTGCCCCGGCGCGAGTTCGTCCGCTTCCAGCAGCGCGACCCGGCCGGGAATGTCGGCCGTTCCGGCATGGACATGGACCGGCGTCCAGTGGCGCAACGGCCGTTCTTCCGAGCCGAGCAGTCGAAGGTCGATATCGACCCGCGGACCAACGGATTGCAACTCGGGCGCGACCAGCCATTGGCTGCGGCCGATCGCGGCCCGGTCGACATCCGGCCCGGCCAGATTGATCGCGCAGCGGTCGCCGGCCCGGGCTTCGGCAGCGGGCGCGTCTTGCACCTTCAGGCCGCGCACCCGCGCCTCGATCCCCTTCGGGCCGGCCGGACTGACAGCCAGACGATCGCCGACTCTCAGCGTGCCCGACTGGGCAAGGCCGGTGACAACCAGCCCGGCGCCGCCGACGATGAAACTGCGGTCGATCGCCATGCGGAAGCCGCCGCCAGCCGGTTTCTCCGCGGGCCGGAGTGCCCGGATCGCCGCGATGAGCCGGTTGAACCCGGCGCCTGTCGCCGACGACACCGGTACGACCGGCGCTGCGGCCAATCCGGTCGGCTGCACAAGGGCGCAGGCCGCATCGACGACCTCGTCCAGCCACTCTGCGTCCGCCAGATCCGATTTGGTGACCGCAACGATTCCGGTGTGCACGCCGACGAGGTCGAGGATCGCCAGATGCTCGCGGGTCTGGGGCATGGGCCCGTCGTCGGCGGCGACGACCAGAATCGCCGCATCGATCGCGGTCACGCCGGCCAGCATATTGCGGATGAACTTCTCGTGGCCCGGCACATCGACGAAACCGGTCGTCTCGCCGGGCCGCAAGCGGTCGGTATAGGCAAATCCGAGATCGATCGTCAGCCCGCGCCTTTTTTCTTCCGGCAGGCGGTCGGTATCGATTCCGGTCAGACGCTTCAGCAGGCTGGTCTTGCCATGGTCCACATGGCCGGCAGTCGCGATAATCATGTAGGCGCCGGCCAGGCGAAGCTGTCGATCTGGTCGAGCAGCAGTTCCGGCGTTTCCAGACAGCGCATGTCGAGCCAGAAGGCGCCCTCCCCGACCCGGCCGATCACCGGGACCGGCAACGCGCGGAATGCAGCGGCAGTGTCGCCGAGCGCACGGCCCGCGGCCTTGCGACCGGCCTGCGGCGTCAGGCGCACGGCGACGCTGGGCAGGGCCTCCGCCGGTAGGGCGCCGCTGCCGATCTGGCTGAAACAGTCGGCGACTGCAACCCGCCAGATTGACGGCGCGGCCCGGTCCAGGCCCGCTGCGACATCGTCGGCGACCGCGCGGATCTCCGACAGCGGCCGGGCAAGCCAGCGCAAGGTCGGGACGGTTTCGGTGAGCTTTTCAGGCTGGCGGTACAGGGCGAGCGTCGCCTCGAGCGCCGCTACCCGCAGTTTGTCGAGCCGGAACGCCCGGTGCATCGGGTTCTTCCTGATCCGCGCGACCAGATCCGCACGGCCGGCGACGATCCCGGCTTGAGGCCCGCCGAGCAGCTTGTCGCCGCTGAATGTCACCAGATCGGCGCCGCTGGTCAGCGCTTCCTGCACCGTGGGTTCGTGCGGCAGGCCGAAGCGTTCGAGATCGACCAGCGTGCCGCTGCCCAGATCGACGCAGAAAGGCACGGCATGGCGCCGGCACAGGGCCGCCAGTTCCCGTTCCGGAACGGACCCGGTGAAACCGATCACGGCATAGTTGCTGGTATGCGCCTTCAGGACGAGAGCTGGCCGCGCGGCCATCGCTTCGTCAAAATCCTTCAGATGGGTCCGGTTGGTCGCGCCAACTTCGACAAGGCGGGCGCCGGCACGGCGCATGATGTCCGGTAAGCGAAACGAACCGCCGATCTCGACCAGCTCGCCGCGCGATACCGGCACCGCCCGGCGATTGGCCAGCGTGTTCAGCACCAGCATGACGGCGGCGGCATTGTTGTTCACTGCCGTGGCCGCCTCGGCGCCGGTCAGGGAAACGATCTGCGATTCGAGATGGCTGTCGCGGCTGCCACGCTTCCCGGCCGCAAGATCGAATTCCAGATCGACCGGCTGCCGCGCCACCTGCGCTATCGCTTCCACCGCCACTTCCGGCAGGCTGGCGCGCCCGAGATTGGTGTGTATGACCGTGCCGGTCAGGTTGAGAACCGGCCGGATCGACGAGACGGTAGCCGCGGCGACATGGGCGGCCACGCTATCAGCCAGCCGTACCCGGTCGATCCGGCCGCCGGCCAGAAGGCTTTGCCTCCCTTCCTCCAGGACGGCCCGCGCCGCCTCGACGACGCATGTCCGGCCGACCCGATCGGACAGATCCGCCAGGCGGGAATCCTGCATGAGCCGGTCCACCGACGGAAGGCCGGCCGGCAAGGCAATCGGATCGGCGGCGCTTTCTGCTTTGTTCATGAACTGCGCGGAGGAGCGTGATAAGACCGGCCTAACCTAGGCAGTGCACCGCTCTCTTCAATCCGGAACAAGGTCATGCGTTCGACAGCAATTTTTGCCACCCTATTCCTGATCGGTATTCCGTCAGCCGCATTGGGCGACGCCATCGACGGTCACTGGTGCCACAAGGACGGGCGCAGTATGAGCATCGACGGGTCGGCCATCGTCACGCCCGGCGGCACGGCCATGACCGGCGACTACGACCGCCACGGCTTCGCCTATGTCATCCCGCCGGGCGAGTCGGGCGCCGGCAAGCGCATCACGATGCAACTGATCGACGAGTATACCGTGATCCTGCGCACCGGGCTCGATTCGGCAAAAAGCGTCGAACAGGTCTGGAAACGCTGCGCCAAACCGATGGCGTAGCCTCAGGCCGCCGCCTTCATGTTGCTGCGCGGAAGCACGATGTTGAAACGCTCGCGGATTGCGGCGTCGACCGGCTCCGGGATGTGGCTCGGAAAGACCGTGGCGAGGATGCGGTGCTTTTCCGCCAGCGCCTTCTCCACCAGGTCCGGCTTGCCCTGTTCGATCCATTCCTTCGGACTGCTGCGGTCTCCGACCTCGGGATAGACATATTCGGACTGCATGAGCGAGAGGGTCTGCGGATGGCCGAGATAGTGGCCCGGCCCCTCCAGGCAGACGCTGCGGATGGCCTCAAGCGACAGGGTCTCGTCGGTGACCTCAATGCCGCGCACGCAGCGCAGGCACTGGCCGATCATGTCGTTGTCGATCAGCAGGCTCTCGTGACAGAAGCTGAGCAGCGAGGCGTGCATACCAACACTTTCATACACCAGGTTCAGGCCGGACAGGCCAGCCATCGCATTAGCGATGCCGCGCTCGTAGCCGGCCTGCATGTCCGGCGCCTTGCTGTCGGACATAGCGCACGCTGAGCCGCCGGGCAGATCGTAGAAGCGCGCCATCTGCCCGCATGCAGCGGTAAGTAATGCCTGTTCCCCAGAACCCCCGGACATGGCGCCGGTGCGCAGGTCGGAAACGAAGGGCCAGGTGCCGAATACCGCCGGATGGCCCGGTTTCATGGCGTTGACATAAACCAGACCGGCCAGGCATTCGGCCGTCGCCTGCGTCACCGCCCCGGCCAGCGCGGCCGGCGCAGTGGCTCCCGCCTGCCCGGCCGACAGGAGCAGGACCGGCATCCCGCCCTCGATCACGGTTTCCATAACCCGGCAGGATTCGGTGGCGAATTTCAGCGGCGGGACGACGAAACAGTTGGAGTTCGAAACGAAGGGCCGCGCCCGCCAGGCCACTTCCGATCCGGCGACCATGTGGAGCATGTCCAGCCCCATCTGCGTCCGCTCCGACGAGGTGAAGGACGTGCCGATATGCTTGGTCGTTCCGGCGACCGAAGCGTAGAGCGTGTTGACGTCGAGATCGGTCGGGTCTTCGGTATCGCGGGTCGTCAGCGGCCGCTGGAAGAAATGGATATTGTCCAGCACCTCGACCATGCGCGCGGCGTCGAACAGGTCCTGCACCGTCGGGTCGCGGTTCACCCGCGCCTCGACATCGTAGACGTGGACCGCCGCGCCCGCCGTGCCGTAGTGCACCCGGCTGCCGCCCGGCCGGATATCGAATTTCGGGTCCTGGCCGTGCAGGGTGATGTCCCGCGCCGCTTTTGCCAGCATGTCCTCGACCAGCGCCGGCGGAAAACGCAGCCGCCCGTCGCTGCCCTGGATCGCGCCGGCTGCGGTCATGAACCCGGCGCCGCTCTCCGGTGCGTCGGCGAGGCCGATTTCCTCCAGGATGTGCAGCGCCGCCCGGTGGATCCGCTCGACCTCTGCGTCCGTCAGCGCCTTGTAGCGCCCGCCCTCCAGGCCCGGCCGGACCGGCCGGACGTCGTCTGCCAGCGGCGCCGCCCGCAAGGCCCGCCTGGCTTCCCTTCCGCCAGCGCGGCGCCCTGCCCGTTCTTTCGAATTGCGATCGCGGGACATGTCAGCCTCCCCGGCAGATTGGCGGCCGGCGCCGCTCACATTCGTACCCGCTCGGCCGCCGGGTCATACATGGGCCGGAGCGAGACATCGGCGGCGACGCGTGTGCCGGCGATCTCGATCTCGTAGCCGGCAGCAAGCTGCGCCTCGGCGCTCTCTCCGTCCGGGCACGGCACATAACCCAGGCCGACCGCGCCGCCCAACGCATGGCCATAGTTGCCGGAGGTCAGATAACCGACCATCTCGCCGTCGCGTACGACCGGCTCGTTATGGAACAGCAGCGGGTCGGGGTCGCGCAAGCGGAATTGCAGCAGGCGCCGGGACAGGCCTTCCTCTCGTTTGCGCAGGACAGCGTCCCGGCCGAGAAATTCCGGCTTTTTCGTGCGCACGGCGAAGCCTAGGCCGGCCTCGAGCACATGATCCTCGTCGGTGATGTCGTGGCCGAAATGGCGGAAGGCCTTTTCGATCCGGCAGCTGTCCATCATGTGCAGGCCGCACAGTTTCAGGCCGTGCGCCGCCCCGGCGTCTTCCAGCGTCTCGAACGCATGCGCGGCCATATCGGCGGAGACGTAGAGTTCCCAGCCCAGTTCGCCAACATAGGAAACCCGGTGCGCCCGGGCGAGGCCCATGCCGAGTTCGATCTCCCGGACCGATCCGAACGGAAACGCCTCGTTCGACAGGTCGGCCGGCGAGCAGGCGTTCAGCACGGCACGGGATTTCGGCCCCATGACGCACAAGACCGCCTCGCCCGCGGTGATATCGGTGACGACGACATGGGCGTCTTCCGGGGTGTGGCGGCGCAGCCAGGCGAGATCGCGTTGCACGGTCGCCGCCGGTGTGACGACCAGGAAGGCGGTTTCGGACAGCCGCGCGACCGTCAGGTCCGCCTCGATGCCGCCGCGCGCGTTGAGCCATTGGGTGTAGACCAGCCGTCCCGGCTGCACTGCGATATCGTTGCCGCAAATTCGGTTCAGCACAGCCTCGGCATCCCGGCCCTCGACCCGGAGCTTGCCGAAGGAGGTCATGTCGAACAGTCCGACGCCCTCGCGAACCGCCATATGCTCGGCGCGCGAATAGTCGAACCAGTTCTGGCGCTTCCAGCTGTAGCGGTATTCCGGCATTATTCCCGCTGGCGCGAACCAGTTGGCGCGCTCCCACCCCGCGGTTTCGCCGAAACAGGCGCCGCGCGCCTTCAGATGTTCGTGCAGCGGCGAACGGCGGACGCCCCGGGCGCTGGCCGGCTGGCGGTAGGGAAAATGGTCGGCGTAGAGCAGGCCGAGGGTCTCGCTCACGCGATGCTTGAGATAGTGCCGGTTCTTCTGGAAAGGCTGGACCCGCCGGATATCGACTTCCCACAAGTCGAACGGCGCTTCGCCGTCGGCGATCCACTGGGCCAGCGCCATGCCGGCGCCGCCCGACGAGACGATGCCGATGGAGTTGTATCCGGCCGCGACCCAGTATCCGCGCAGTTCGGGCGCCTCGCCCAGATAATATCGGTCGTCCGGGGTAAAGCTCTCGGGGCCGTTGAAGAAAGTATGGATGCCGGCCTCGGCGAGCAGCGGCATGCGCCCGACCGCCTGTTCGAGGATCGGCTCGAAATGGTCGAAATCCTCGGGCAGCTGGTCGAAGCAGAAATCTTCCGGAATGCCGTCCATGCCCCAGGGTTTGGCGACCGGTTCGAAGGCGCCGAGCAGCATCTTGCCGGCATCCTCCTTGTAATAGGCGCATTCGTCCGGCACGCGCAGAACCGGCAGGTTGCCGAGATCCGGGATCGGCTCGGTGACGATGTAGAAATGCTCGCAGGCGTGCAGCGGGACCGTCACGCCGCTTGTCGCGCCCAGTTCGCGGGCCCACATCCCGGCGCAGTTGATCACAATGTCGCTGGCAATTTCGCCCCGTTCTGTTCCGTTTTCGCCGTCGCGTTCCCACGATACTCCGGTGACGCGGCCGTTCGCCTGCGAAACGCCGGCGACTTTCACGCCCTCGGCCAGCAGAGCGCCGTTCTGGCGCGCGCCTCTGGCGAGCGCCAGCGCGATATTCGCCGGATCGCACTGGCCGTCGAGCGGCAGGTGAACGGCGCCGGCGACGTCGTCGACATTCAGATGAGGATAGAGCGCCTTCGTTTCGGACGGCGTGATTTCCGCAACATCGACATCGAAAGCGCGCGCCAGCGAGGCCTGGCGGTAAATTTCCTCCCGGCGCTCTTCGGTCAGGGCCACGGTGATCGACCCGTTCTGGCGCATCCCGGTGGCGATGCCGG
This sequence comes from Rhodospirillaceae bacterium bin65, assembly GCA_002238725.1. Taxonomy (GTDB): domain Bacteria; phylum Pseudomonadota; class Alphaproteobacteria; order Bin65; family Bin65; genus Bin65. The sequence continues at coordinate 19,295 of MPMX01000026.1, read as the reverse complement.
TCTCCTCCTCGAGCCGGACGTACAGTTCAGCGGAGTATTTCGCGAGGCGGGTCAGGTTCAGGCTGGCCCGCAACTGGCCGATCAGGCCGGCGGCGTGCCAGGTCGTGCCGCAGGTCAGCTGCTTGCGCTCCAGCAGCACAATGTCTTTCCAGCCGAGTTTTGTCAGATGATAGGCGACCGAACAGCCGGAAACGCCGCCGCCGATAATGACGGCGCGGGCCTGCCTGGGCAGCGCCGCCATCGATCAGACCCTCATCCGGGCATTGTCCGGGTCGTAGAGCGGCCGGTCGGCCTGGACCACGGCGCGGCGGCGCTCGCCGAAGATTTCGACATCGAGTTCGGTACCCTCGACCGCCAGATCGGCGCGCGCCATGCCCAGCGCGATTGACTTGCCGATGCGGTGGCCCCAGCCGCCCGACGTGGTCTCGCCGACCTTTTCCTCGCCGTAGCGCAGAGTCGACATATAGGGTGCATCGCAAGCGCCGGCGTCTACGACCAGGGTAACAAAGCGCTTGGCCGGGCCGGCCTGGCGCTCGATCTCCATGGCCGGCTTACCGACAAAACTTTCCTTGCTCCAGCGCACGAACCGGTCGAGCCCACCTTCCAGAACCGTGTAGTCGGTCGAGAGATCGCCTTTCCAGGCCCGGTAGCCCTTTTCCAGCCGCAGGCTGTTCAGCGCGTACATGCCGAACGGCTTGAGGCCGAGGGGCCGGCCGGCCTGCCAAATCGAGTCGAACACAGCCCCAGTTTCGTCGGTTTTCGTGTGAACCTCCCAGCCCAGTTCGCCGGCATAGGACACACGCAGCAGCAAAACGGCCTTGCCTGCGATATTCGTCCTCTGCCAGCTCAGCCAGGGTTGGTTCAGGTCCGCATCGCACAGGCCGGACAGGATATCCCTTGTCTTTGGGCCGGTCAGGATCTGGCAATCGAATTCCTCGGTCCGGTTCTCGATGGCGATGTCCGATCCATCGGGCAGGTGCTTTCTCAGCCATTCCAGATCGTGCCATTCTGCTGCCGCAGCAGTGATGAGCAGCACCCTGTCTTCGGCGAGGCGGATCAGCGACATCTCGGTGACGATCCGGCCCCGCTCGTCCGGGAAATAGCCGAGGCCGATGCGCCCGACAGACGGAATCCTTCCGGTCATCAGGCCGTCGAGCCACGCCACGGCGCCAGCGCCGGTTACGAGATAGCGGGAGAAACCGCACAGGTTGAGGATGCCGGCGGCGTCGCGCACCGCTTCGCACTCTTCCCCGATGCGCGCAAACCAGGGCCCGTCCCGCTGCCAAGTCTGCGTCGCTTCCTCCGAGGTGTCGTCGCCCGGCTGTGCGAACCAGTTGGCCCGCTCCCAGCCGCCGTAGACGCCGAACTGCGCGCCGAATTCCTTCAACCGGCTGTGGATCGGCGACAGGCGCTTGCCGCGGCCGGCCGGCCATTCGTGGTGCGGGAAGTGCATGGCGTATTCGTGGCCGTAGACCTCCATGCCCTTCTCGTTCGTGTGATCCTGATCGGCATAGCCCGTGAAGCGGCGCGGATCGCAACTCCACATGTCCCATTCCGTGCCGCCCTCGGCGATCCATTCGGCCAGCACCTTGCCGGCACCGCCGGCCTGGGCGATGCCGAAGGTGAAGACGCAGGCCTCGTAGGCGTTCGGCACGCCCGGCATCGGCCCGATCAGCGGGTTGCCGTCCGGCGTGTAGGGGATCGGCCCGTTGATCACCTTGTTGACGCCGGAAGCGCCGAGGATCGGCACCCGTTCCATGGCATCCTCGATATACCATTCCAGCCGGTCGAGATCGTCCGGATAGAGCTGGAAGGAGAAATCCTCCGGCATCGGATCGTCCGGCGTCGTCCAGTGGGCCCGGCAATTGCGCTCGTAGGGGCCGAGGTTGAGGCCGAACTTCTCCTGGCGCAAATAGTAGGAACTGTCGACATCGCGCAGCAGCGGCAGTTTTTGGGCCTGTACGACGCTCCAGGCTTCGAGTTCGGGAATCGGATCGGTCAGCATATACTGGTGGGACATGCTGACCATCGGTACGAAACGACCGAACATCGCGCCGACTTCCTGGGCGCGATAGCCCGCGGCATTGACCGCGAACTCGCAGCGGATGTCGCCCTGTGGTGTCTCGACGATCCACTCGCCGCCGTCGCGGCGTACCCCTGTGGCCGGACAGAAGCGGACGATTTTCGCACCCAGATCGCGCGCGCCCTTCGCCAACGCCTGGGTCAGCTGCGCCGGATCGATATCGCCGTCATAGGGATCGTACAGACCACCGGCGAGATCGTGGGTTTCCAGAAACGGATAGCGGTCTTTCAGATCGCTTACCGAGACCATGGAAACGTCCATGCCCTGGTAGCGGCCCATGCCGACGACCCGTTCGAACTCCATCATCCGGTTGCGCGAATGGGCGAGGCGCAGCGACCCGGTGACATGGTAGTTCATCGGATAATCGACCCGCTCGCCCAGGTCGCGATAAAGCTCGGTCGAATAGCGCTGCATGTTCATGACCGACCAGCTTGCCGAGAAGGTCGGCACGTTGCCGGCGGCGTGCCAGGTCGAGCCCGAGGTCAGTTCGTTCTTTTCCAGCAGGACGCAGTCGGTCCAGCCCTTGAGCGCCAGATGGTACAGGCTCGAGGCGCCGACGGCGCCGCCGCCGATGATGACGACCCGGGCAGTCTTTGGCAGATCGGCCATGGCTCTTCTCCCGCCTATCCCAGGACGGAAAAGCTGCTTTCAGGATTGATCTCGCGCTTTCGCGAGAAGAATCCCACATCCAGCGTCCGCCCGATATAGGGCAAGGTGAACTGCAGCGGGCTGGTATCGTGATCGTTGCCAGCCTCGCAGTAGTCGATCAAGGCGGCCATCATCTTGCCGGCGATCGCCGCGTTCTTGAACTGGTTCCCGCTCGACCCGCAAGCCATGTAGAATCCCGGCAGCGCGGACTTGTCGTAGATCGGGATCCAGTCGTCGGACACGTCGTAGAGATCGACGACGCCTTTCATCCGGCTCGGGATGCCGAGGGTCGGCAGCCGCTGGGCAAAGCGGTAGGCCTGGTGGGTCCACTGGTCGGTGAAGTTGGTGTCGTAGTCGTCCGGATCGACCCAGTCGCGCGGATCGCATTCCGGGTCCTCGCTGCCGATCAGGATGTGGTTGCCCTGCTCCGGCCGGGTATAGACGCTGATGTCGCTGTCGGACATGACGAAGCCGTTCGCTTCGAAATCCATCCCCTCGGGCGCCGGCACATGGACCACTTCCTGTTTCAGCGCCCGGGTCTTGATCGTCATGTCGCCGGTGACGCCGGCCATTTCGTTGAGCTTGTAGGACGCCGGTCCGCCGACATTGACTACAACCGGCGCATGGATTTCCGCGCCGTCCGCCAGCCTGACCCCGGCGGTGCGGCCGTCCTGCTGCAGGATATCCGTCACGCGGGCATTGAACCGGAAGCGTGCGCCTTTGGCTTCCGCCGCTCGGCGCAGGTTATGGGAAGCAAGCTGGGGATCGGTGATGTATCCCGCGGTCGGCCAGTAGACCCCGGCCTTGACCGATCCGCCGGTCGGTTCGCCGAAACCGGCATCGTCCATGCGCTTGGCCGGCGAATGGCAGGCCAGGTCAAATTGCGGCAGGCAGCGCAGAATAGCCTCGGCATCCCAATCCTCATACGGAATATCGAGTTCGTCGCAATACCTTTTGTGTTTTAAGAGATATCCGTTGGCATCCACTGCCATCACCAGAGCGCCGCACTGGACGAACCGGGCCAGGCCGGCCTCGTCGGCGACCTCCAGATAGTCGGCCCAGTCGCGCCAGTAGAAATAGCCTTCGTAGGCGAAGGCGGTGCCATCCAGCGTAGAGTAATGCACCCGGATTATGGCGCAGGATCCGGCGGTCGATCCCATGCCGGCGTCGCCGTTGGCGTCGACCGACACGACCTTGCGACCGTCTTTGGCAAGTTCGAACGAAGTAGCCGCGCCGATGACCCCGGCCCCGATAACGATAGCGTCTGCAGTATCGACCACGTCTCTCACACTCCTTTACGGTTCGCCGGGCTGCCGCCGTCAACTGAGCGGTGGTGCTCCGCCCTCGGCAGTGCGGCGGGCGACGAAATCGTCCAGGGCCTCGCGGACGGCTTCGTCCATCTCCGGCGCTTCGAAATCGTCCAACACTTTTTTCCAGATGGCGTTTGCCCGTTCCGGCGTCTGAACCGAGCCGTTCTCGGTCCACTGGTTGAAGTTGCTCCAGTCGGACAGGAAGGGTTCGTAAAACGCCGTTTCGTACCGATCCATCGTGTGCTGCGTGCCGAAGAAATGGCCGCCGCTGCCGACATCGCGCATCGCCTCGAAGGCGAGATCGTCTTGGTCGAAAGTAACAGGCTGCATCAGTTCCGCCATCTGTTGCAGCATCTCGATATCGACGATGAATTTCTCCATCGAGCCGGTCAGTCCGCCTTCCATCCAGCCGGCGGCGTGGGCGACGAAGTTCGCCCCGCCGAGCGTCGCGCCCCACATTGCCATCTGGGTTTCGTAGACCGCCTGGGCGTCGACGCAGTTGGCCGTACACGACCCCGAAGATCGCCACGGCACACCGACCAGCCGGGCAAGCTGTCCGCTGGCGAAGGCCGCCCGGACATTCTCCGGCGTGCCGAAGGCCGGTGCCCCGCTGCGCATGGCGACGTTGGAGGTGAAGGCGCCGTAGCAGACCGGCGCGCCGGGGCGGGTTACCTGGCTGACCACGAGGCCGGCAAGGAACTCGGCATGCTGCTGGACCAGGGCGCCGGGAATGGTGACCGGCGCCATTGCGCCGGAGAGCGTGAAGGGCGTCAGAAGGATCGGTTGGCCATTGTCGGCGAAATCCATGATCCCCTGCAGCATCGGCCGGTCGAGCACCAGCGGGGAATTCGTGTTGATGACTGTGTAGACCGAAGGGGTGTTCCGAAAAACCTCTTCCGAAAGGCCGCGGGCGATCCGCACCATTTCCATGCCGTCGGCGACCTGGCCCTTGCCGCGGCAGTAGACGAACGGCGCCTTGGTCGAGAGGGTGAGTTGGGCCGCGGTGACTTCGAAATGGCGAAACGCAGTATCGATGTCCTGCGCTTCGACATTCGGGCCCTGGACGTGCATGACATCGTAGTGCTCGCACAGCCGCATGATGTTGCGGCTGTCTTCCATGGTTCCGGGCCGTTTTCCGCCATCGAGGTCCGAAACATGCGGCGCGCCGCCGACCGCGCACCAGACGACATGCCGCCCGCCCCACACGGACGAGGTTTCCGGCGTGCCGCCGTGCAGGGTCCACTGCGCCGGTGCCGTCGCCATCGCCTCGGCCACCAGCCCCCGGTCGAACCGGCAATGCCGAGCGTCGTCGTCGATGGACACGCCGTCCGGCGCCTCTGCGCGCAAGAGGTCGAGGGCTTCCGGCAGCAAAAGGCGCATGCCGAGTTCCTGGAGCACCCTAAGCGCCATGTCGTGGATGGCGGCAATCTGGTCTTCGGAATAAACGCGGACCGGCTCGAACGGATTGACCAGCCGGCGATAATCGATCTTGCGCGCAGGCCGGTCGGCGGTTGCCGGAGAACCGTCGCGGCTGCGGTTCCGCCGGCCCCGACGTTCGCGCGCCGGGGCACTCGCGGCACTCCGCGGCGACCGGTCTGTCGATGAAACTACATCCGCCAATTCCGCACGCTGCGCCGCCGCGTCCTTGAAAATTCGAGGATCAAATGTGCCGGGCGTCCGTATACCCAAGACGGCGGCGACGCAAGGCGGTTTCAGCAGGCTTCGAGAAGCCGGAGCGGCGCTGCCCGGCACATTGTACGCCGTTGCGAATCGCCGTAAGCGGACGATCCGGGTATAGAGTTCCGGCAGGCGCACCGCGGCGGTTTCCCGCCGTTCGATCACGCAGACAGGCAGGATGGCGAAATATGGCAAACCGCGCAATCGAACCCTTGGTGGCGAACGCCTGGTATCTGGCGGCCTGGTCCGCGGAGTTGCCGGACTTCGAGCCGGGCCAGCCGCCGATCGCCCGCACGATCCTGAACCAGTCCCTAGTCCTGTTTCGCGATGCCGCCGGAACCGCCGCGGCGCTGGAAGACCGGTGCTGCCACCGGGCCGCACCCCTGCGCCTCGGCCAGGTCGTAAACGAAGGCCTGCAATGCGGCTATCACGGCATGACCTTCGGCGCCGACGGCGCCTGCACGGTCAATCCGGGCGAAGACCCGGCCGGCCACTCGGTCAGGAGCTTTCCACTGGTCGAACGGCAGCAGATGGTTTGGATTTGGCCGGGCGATCCGGCGCGCGCCGATCCGTCGGAGATCGTCGACTATCCGTGGCACGACCGGCCCGGCGAATGGCCGTTCCGCTACGAACGGTTCGAGCTGGACTGCAACTTCATGCTCGTCATGGACGCCCTGATGGACCAGACCCATCTCGGCTATGTCCACGCGAAGACGATCGGCGGCACGCCGGAATTCCACAACGCCGCCGGCCAGATCACGACGCGTACCGAGAACGGCACGAAAATTGTCCGCCATGTCCTGGACCATCCGCCGCCGCCGACCTTCACCAAGGGCATGTCCTTCCAGGGCAACATCGACCGGATCGCTGAGTTCGACTATGTCGCGCCGGCCTCCGTCCGCCAGTTCACGACGGCCATGGACATCGGCCGCGGCGCGGTCGAGAACCCGGACCAGCCGGGGACCTTCCGCTTCCGCCTGTTCCATCACGCGACGCCGGCAACGGAAACGCGCTGCTACTATTTCTGGTCGGTTGCGAACGGCTACCGCCAGCACGATCCCCAGGCGACGCAGGACCTCTACGACGACATCTACCCGACCTTCCTCGAGGACAAGGTGGTCCTGGAGGCGCAGCAGCAGTCGATCCTGCGCGATCCGGACCGCCCGCTGGCGTTGCGCGACCACGACGCCGGCGTCGCCGGCGCCCACCGTGCGCTGGCGGCATTTGCGCGGAGGTCGGAAGGGATGAACCGCGAGACCGCCGTCGCGGCCGAATAGAGCGCGCGAATTTTCCCCGAGAGGCGGCGCTAAATCCCGCTGCGCCGCGCCGTTTCGTAATACGAGCGCAGTACGGCATTCATGCGCGCCTGGTAGCCCCGGCCCTGTGCCTTGAACCAAGCCACCATGTCGGCGTCGAACTTTGCGGTGATTTGGATCTTTTTGCGCCGCTCGGGCATTATGATACGAGCCTTGGCCCAGAAGTCGTCATCCAGTTCCGGGATATCGGAATAGTCGATGTCTTCGTCTTTGAGACGCAAAAGTTCTTCAGTTGTCAATTCTCTGTCGTAAGGCCTTTTCATAACGTCGCCTTTCGATGCGGTTGGCTCTCCGGGCGGAAATCAGTCGAATGACGCCGTCTCGTTCCGTGTGGATCACCGCCAGTAGCAATATTCCATCGAGCATTCCGAGGGATATAGTTCGAACCTCACCGTAGTCGGTCCGGTTATCCACGGTGCCTAGGGTAGGCCCGGCGAATATCGTAGATGCTCGGGCAAATCCAATGCCGTGCTTCGCGATGTTCAGCCGGTTCTTCGCTTCGTCCCATTCGAAGTCCATGGATGCGCCTTAGCCGGCCAATACAATTATAATTACAATTAGCATTGTTTCAATGTCTTTGAATCTTGAGAGTCGGGGAAATGTGGCACCGCCATCCGCCGCCTTCGGAACCGCAGTCACATATTTCGGCGATATTTTCCGCCGACCTCGAACAGGGTCCGGGTGATCTGCCCGAGGGAGCAGACGCGCACGGCGTTCATCAGCACTTCGAAGACGTTGTCGTCCCGGCGCACGGCCTCGCGCAGGCGCTCCAGCATGGCCGGCGCCTCGGCTTCGTGCTCGTCGTGGAAACGGGCGAGCGCGTCGAGCGCGCCCTCCTTCTCTTCCTCTGTGCCGCGCATCAACTCCAGGGTGGTCTCCTCCCACTCCTCGGCATTCGGGTTGCGGAAAGTGTTGACGCCGACGATCGGCAGGTTGCCGTCGTGTTTCAGCGTCTCGTAATAGAGGCTCTCTTCCTGGATCAGGCCACGCTGATAGCCCAGCTCCATCGCACCGAGCACGCCGCCGCGCTCGCCGATCCGGTCGAACTCGGCGAGCACCGCCTCCTCGACCAGGTCGGTCAGTTCCTCGATAACGAAGCTGCCCTGATTCGGGTTCTCGTTTTTCGCCAGCCCCCATTCCTTGTTGATGATGAGCTGGATCGCCATGGCGCGGCGCACGCTCTCCTCGGTCGGCGTGGTGATCGCCTCGTCATAGGCGTTGGTGTGCAGGCTGTTGGTGTTGTCGTAGGTCGAGATCAGCGCCTGCAGGGTCGTGCGGATGTCGTTGAAGCTGTATTCCTGGGCGTGCAGCGAACGGCCCGAGGTCTGGCTATGGAATTTCAGCTTCTGGCTGCGTTCGCCGGCGCCGTATTTTTCGCGCATGACGGTTGCCCAGATGCGCCTCGCCACCCGGCCGATTACGCTGTATTCCGGGTCCATGCCGTAGGAGAAGAAGAAGCTCAGGTTCGGCGCAAAATCGTCGATGTTCATACCGCGCGCCAGATAGCTCTCGACATAGGTGAAGCCGTTGGAGAGCGTCAGCGCCAGCTGGGTGATCGGGTTCGCCCCGGCCTCGGCGATGTGGTAGCCGCTGATCGAGACCGAGTAGAAATTCTGCACGTCGTGCTGGACGAAATACTGCGCGATGTCGCCCATCACCTTGAGGCTGAACTCGGTCGAGAACAGGCAGGTGTTCTGGCCCTGGTCTTCCTTGAGAATGTCGGCCTGGACGGTGCCGCGGACGGTCGAGAGGGTCCAGGCGCGGATCTTGGCGATTTCCTCGTCTGTCGGCGCGCGGTCGTTCTCCTCGCGGAACTTGTCGAGCTGCTGGTCGACGGCGGTGTTCAGGAACATCGCCAAAATGGTCGGTGCCGGCCCGTTGATGGTCATGGAGACCGAAGTCGTCGGCGCGCACAGGTCGAAGCCGCTGTAAAGGATCTTCATGTCCTCCAGCGTCGAAATCGAGACACCCGACGTGCCGACCTTGCCGTAGATGTCCGGCCGCAGCGCCGGGTCCTGGCCGTACAGGGCGACGCTGTCGAAGGCCGTGGAAAGCCGCTTGGCTTCGGAGTTGGCGGAAAGATAGTGGAAGCGGCGGTTGGTGCGCGCGGCGTCGCCCTCGCCAGCGAACATGCGCGTCGGGTCCTCGCCCTCGCGCTTGAAGGCGAAGACGCCGGCGGTATACGGATAGCTGCCCGGCACATTCTCGCGCAGCAGCCAGTGCAGAATTTCGCCCTCGTCCTGCCATTTCGGCAGTGCGACCCGGGGCACCGGCGTGCCGCTCAGGCTCTTGCTTCTCAGTGCATAGGTCAGGTCGCGGCCGCGGATCTTCACCTTGTATTCGTCGCCGCTGTAGCCTGCCTTCACCTGCGGCCAGATCTCGAGCAACTTGCGGGCGCGCGGTTCGAGCGCGGTTTCCCTTTCGGCGATCAGCGTGTCGAGGGCTTTCGGGCTGCCCTTCTTGCCCAGCATGGCACGGGTCGCTGTCAGTTGTTGGCGTTCCCGCGCGATCTGCGCCTGCGTGCGAACCCATTCGTGGTAGCCGCGCACGGTCGCCGATATCTCGGACAGGTAGCGCGTCCGGTCGGCCGGAATGATGGCGCGGTTGTCGGAGGAATGGCGCACGTCCGTCGCCGGCCATTTGCTCTTTGCGGCGGCAAGGCCCCTGTCGCGCAGGCGGTCCAGCAGGCCGAGATAGAGCGCCGTCACGCCGTCGTCGTTGAAGCGGCTGGCGATGGTGCCGTAGACCGGCATCTCCTCCGGCCGCTGGCCGAAGGCCTCGCGGTTGCGCTGGACCTGCTTGGCGACGTCGCGCAGCGCGTCCTTGCCGCCCTTGCGGTCGAACTTGTTGATCGCCACCAGATCGGCAAAATCCAGCATGTCGATCTTTTCGAGCTGGCTGGCGGCGCCGAACTCCGGCGTCATGACATAGAGCGACAGGTCGACATAGGGCACGATGCCGGCGTCGCCCTGGCCGATGCCTGGCGTTTCGACGATCACCAGATCGAAGCCGGCTGCCTTGCATACCTCGATCGCCCGGGGCGTGACCGGCGGAACCTCGCCTTCCGCGCCGCGGGTCGCGATGGAACGCATGTAGACCCGGTCGCTGTCGATCGCGTTCATGCGGATGCGGTCGCCGAGCAGCGCGCCGCCGGTGCGCCGGCGGGTCGGGTCGATGGCGATCAGCGCGATGCGCAGTTCCGGCTGGTCCTGGCGGAAGCGCTGGACGATCTCGTCCGTAAGGGAGCTCTTGCCCGCGCCGCCGGTACCGGTGATGCCGAGGACCGGCGTGTCGATTTTCGCTGCCCGCTCCGCGATTTCTGCCGCCATCGACTGGGGCAGCGTTCCGGTCTCCAGGCAGGAGATCAGCCGGGCGACCACGCCGGTATGGGCGGCGTCCAGCGCGTTGAGATTGGGCGGTGGCGCAGCGGCGAGATCGACATCCGCGCTTGCCAGCATGTCGGCAATCATGCCCGGCAGGCCCAGTTTCTGGCCGTCGTAGGGGCTGTAGATGCGGGCGACGCCGTGATCGTGCAGCGCGCGGATTTCCTCCGGCACGATGGTGCCGCCGCCGCCGCCGAACACCTTGATGTGGCCGGCCCGCAGTGCGTTCAGCCGGTCGACCATATATTTGAAGAACTCGACATGGCCGCCCTGGTAGGACGAGACGGCGATGCCGTGGGCGTCCTCCTCGATCGCCGCCTTGACGATCTCGTCAACTGAGCGGTTGTGGCCGAGATGAACGACCTCCGCCCCGTGCGCCTGCAGAATGCGCCGCATGATGTTGATCGAGGCGTCGTGGCCGTCGAACAGCGACGCCGCCGTGACGAAACGGACGGAATTCTTCAGGGCGGGGCGTTTATCGGCTGCGGCGAGCGCCTGGCGACTGTCATCCGGCATGCGAAACGGCCTCCTCGGAAGCGATAATCCGGCGCGGCACGCAATCGGTCGCGGCCGCTCCGATGCCGAATTTAAGACAGAGCAGGCAGCAGGGATAGGGGGCGGCATGGCGCGGGACGCGCCGGCAGCAGCCGGCACAGACGCGCGGCATCCTTCGCTCTGGACAGCGACCTGTCATCCGGTCATTGAAAGCGCGCAAATCGAAATAGCCGGACCCCGCACCATGCCCTCAGACGTCCCTGCCGAATACGTCCCGCCGAAAATCTGGACCTGGGAAAAGCCCAGCGGCGGCAACTTTGCCAACATTAACCGGCCCATCGCCGGCGCGACCCACGATAAGGAACTGCCCGTCGGCAAACATCCGCTCCAGCTCTACTCGCTGGGCACGCCCAATGGCGTGAAAGTCACGGTGATGCTGGAAGAATTGCTGGCCGCCGGCCAAAGCGGCGCGGAATACGATGCCTGGCTCGTCCGGATCCGGGAAGGCGACCAGTTTGGCAGCGGCTTCGTCGGAGCCAACCCGAATTCCAAGATCCCAGCACTGATCGACCATAGCGCGGAACCGGAGGGCTCGCCGCCACGGCGCGTCTTCGAAAGCGGTTCGATCCTGCTCTATCTCGCCGGGAAATTCGGCGCATTCCTGCCGGAAGATCCGGCAAAGCGCACGGAGGCGCTGAATTGGCTGTTCTGGCAGATGGGCAGCGCACCCTATCTCGGCGGCGGCTTCGGCCATTTCTACGCCTACGCGCCGGTTAAGATCGAATACGCCATCGACCGCTTCGCCATGGAGGCCAAGCGCCAGCTCGACGTGCTCGAACGCCATCTGGCCGGGCACGAATATTTTGCCGGCGACGAATACAGCATCGCCGACATGGCGATCTGGCCGTGGTACGGCGCGCTGGCCAAGGGCCGGATTTACGATGCCGGCGAGTTTCTCCAAGTCCAGGAGTATGCGCATGTCAACCGCTGGAGCGACGCCATCGCGGCGCGGCCGGCGGTCAAGCGCGGCCGCATGGTCAACCGCACCATGGGCGATCCGGCAAGCCAGCTCCACGAACGCCACGACGCGTCCGACTTCGAGACGAAGACCCAGGACAAGATCGAAGCGGCAGCGGCCTGAACGATCCGGTTCGTGTCCATCTGCGTGACCGGAGCATAGAGCGGCCCCGGCCTTTCAACCGCCCAGCCTGAACACTTCGACCTCGCCGGCGCGCCCCTTGACGCGGTGCTTGCCGGCCGCCGTCGGATCGAAGTCCGGTCCCAGGCCCGATGCGGTCGCGCCGCTGATGAGGATCGCGGTCTCGCTGCCTTCGGGATACAGCGTCTTGCCGAGCTGTTCGAGGCGCGCGCCGACATTCACCGTATCGCCGATGATCGTATAGTTGACGCGGCCCGGTGAGCCGATGTTGCCGACGGTAGCGCTGCCGGTATGGATGCCGATGCGGATACCGAGCAGCGCTTCGCCTTTGGAACGGCGCCGGGCATTTTCCGCCCGGATACCGTCTGCGATTGCCAGCGCGGCGCGGCAGGCCCGCTCGGCGGCATCGACCTGGGCGTCCGGCGCACCCCAGAACGCCATCACGGAATCGCCGATGAACTTGTCGACCGTGCCGTCCTCGGCTTCGATGCAGCCCGCAACGATCTCGAAATGCCGGTTGACGACGGCAGCGACCTCAGGCGCCGAGAGGTTTTCGGACACCGTTGAAAATCCCGCGATGTCGGTAAACATGACGGTGATCTCCCGCGCCGAGGACATTGTGTCGTCGATCTCTCCGCGCTTTACCAGCCGCTCGACGACCTTCCTGGGAATGTAGAGTTCGAACCAGCGCAGCGCGCGCAGCATGGCGTTGAAGGAATTGGCCTGCTGGTCCAGTTCGCGGAACACGCTGCCCGGCAGGTCGCCGACCTCGCCAATGTTCAGGTTGCGGACCTGCCCCGCCGCCGCTGAAAACCGGACGATGGGGCGGGCGATGCGCCGGCCGAGAAGCACGGCGGCAAGGATCGCCAGCAGCAGGGCCGAAATGCCGACGACGATGGCAACGATCATCCGGCGCATCTCGGTGCCGATATCGGCAACGCGGAAATAGCCGCCGACCATAAGCGGCTTCGGCCCGTAGCCGTGGAGGCGCCGGTACATGAAGACGTAATCCTCGCCGCCGACCCGGACGCCGTGGCCGTTGGTTCCCTGGGCGAGTTCGATGAGCAGGTCGAAGCGTTCATCCCCGTCCCACATCGCGGCCAGAACGGGATCGCGGAAATCGGAGAGGCGGGGCAGCGGGTTCGCGACCGAAAGGCCCGGATAGCCGCGCGCCATCGTCGGATGGGCCAGCACGCGGTCGCGGCCATACAGGATGAACCGGGTGCCGGAGTCGGCCCTGCCGGTGCGGCGGACGAAGGCCGACAGTTCCCGGATCGAGACGATTGCGACCACGGCCCCGATCGGCCTGCCGTCGCGACGGACGGGATGGACCAGGTTGAAAAAGGTTTTCCCGTGCTCATCGCGCCAGATCGGCGCCGCCCATTGCGGGTCGTCGGCCAGCATCGGGCGGTGTCTGCGGATCTGCGGATCGCGCGACAGGTCGGCCTCGTGGACCTCGATATCGTCGCCGTCGCGCCGCGCGGCGGTCAACGCGACCAGCCGCCGGTCGAAAAAGGACACGGCCTCGATCTGCCGGACGCCCGCAAGCGCCCCGGTCAGCAGGCGGCCGAACGCGGCGCGATCCTCCGGGTCGATCTCGCCCTTTTCGATGCGCCGCGCGATGAAGCGCGCCTGGTCTTCGGCCGGCCGCAAATGCTGCTCGAGCCGGTCCACCGCGTTTGCGATACCCTGGTTGGCGTTCTGGCCCATCAGGGCGAGCGTGTTCTTCCCGGCAAGCCAGACGCCGACGCCAAGCACGCTGCCGACCGACACCAGGACGAGCAGCGAGATCGCCGTCGCCAGCGTGATCGTAATCGAGAACCGCCCGTTCCAGCTTGCCGAGCCGGGGGCTTCCGGATTATCGGACTTGAGCGGCATGGCGGATTTTGTTTTTCCGTCCGAAACGGGAGGCAGGGTGAAACCGGACCCGTGTCATCAATCTAGCGTTGAACGTCCGGAACGCAGGATACCGGCGGTACCCTCCGAATCAACGAAGCGTACCGATGCACAACCGAGGATCCTGAAAGGAGAATTCGGTGGTGACCCCAACGGGATTCGAACCCGTGTCTTCACCTTGAAAGGGTGACGTCCTGACCTGGCTAGACGATGGGGTCGCTGGTGCCGCCGGGCGCGCGCCTGACCTATGGGAGCCGGCCGGGAAAATCAAGCAACGCCGCCGGAGCGCGCCGGCTTCGCGACATTTTGGTGAGGGCCGGAGCCGCCGGGCGCTGCGTGCGGCCCTGCGCCCGCTGGGGCAACTTGGACCTTCATCTCTGCCGGCCGCTTCGCTAGACCGGACGGCAACCGATCTGCCGACACCGCCGGAAAGAACCGCACCATGAAAACCCGAATCACCGAAATGCTCGGCATCGAGCACCCGATCATCCAGGGAGGCATGCATTTCGTCGGCTTCGCCGAACTGGCGGCTGCGGTCTCGAACGCCGGCGGTTTCGGCATCATCACCGGGCTAACCCAGCAGACGCCCGAAGACCTGGCGAAGGAAATCGCCCGCTGCTACGAGATGACGGACAAGCCCTTCGGCGTGAACCTGACGATCCTGCCGTCGTTCCAGGAGACGCCCTATCCGGAATATGTCGACGCGATCGTCGAGAGCGGCGTCAAGGTGGTCGAAACGGCCGGCCGCAATCCGCAGCCGTTTCTGCCGCGGTTCAAGGAAAACGGCATCAAGATCATCCATAAATGCACCTCCGTCCGCCATTCGCTGAAGGCGGAGGCAATTGGCTGCGACGCAGTGTCGGTCGACGGTTTCGAATGCGGCGGCCATCCGGGCGAGGACGATATCCCGAACATGATCCTGCTGCCGCGGGCGGCCGACGAGCTGTCCATCCCGTTCGTCGCCTCCGGCGGCATGGCGGATGCGCGCAGCCTTGTCGCTTCGCTGGCGATGGGCGCCGACGGCATGAACATGGGCACCCGCTTCATCGCGACGAAAGAGGCGCCCGTGCACGACAAGGTGAAACAGGCGATCGTCGCGGCGAGCGAACTGGATACCCGGCTGGTCATGCGGCCGCTGCGCAATACCGAGCGCGTGCTGAACAACGCGGCGGTCGAACGGTTGCTCGAGAAGGAGCGTGAGCTCGGCAACAAGATCCGGATCGACGATATCCGGGACGAGGTGATGGGCGTCTATCCGAAGGTCATGCTGGACGGCGACATGGACTCCGGCGCCTGGAGCTGCGGCCTCGTCGCCGGGCTGATCGACGACATCCCGACCTGCGAGGAACTGATCGACGGCATCATGGCCGAGGCCGAACAACTGATCCGACAGCGCCTCGAAAACATGCTGGCGGCCTGAACCGCCCGTCGGGACACAAACCGATCCAGCGCACCTTGACGCAAATCAATGCAACCGTTCCCGGAATCGGCAATCAATCCCCAATGTTGCAGACGTTAGGGCCATGCGGCCGGCCGGGCCGCCGGTCTGGGCGGCGCGCAAACGGAGCGGAGCGATGTCGGAGAGAGCGCTGGATATTCTCAGGCGGGAACACCGCGCGATCAGCGCAGTCTTGTTCTGCCTGAAACACACGGTCGACGAGGCACGCAAGGGCGCCATCGTCCCGCCATTCGCGATGATCCACGCGGTGCTGGACTACCTGACCTCCTTTCCCAACCGGTTCCATCATCCCAAGGAGGATTCCTATCTGTTTCCTGCGGTTCTGGAGCGCGCGCCGGACCTCGAACCGGTGATCGCGGAACTGCTGGCCCAGCATGAGGAAGGCGAGGAGCGGGTCAACGACTTGAAAGACCGGGTCGCCGAACTGCAGAGCCTGTGGAACGGCCGCTGGCAGGGCGACGGCGCGGCGAAGTTCGGAGTCTTCGCCGATGCGGTGGACCGCTATGTCGCGTTCGAACGGGCGCACGCCCGCAAAGAAGGCGTCGAGGTCATGCCGCGCGCGCAGGAACTCCTGACCGCCGAAGACTGGGCCCCGATCGAAGCCGCCTTCAGCGCCAACGACGATCCGATCTTCGGCAGCGAACCGCGCAGCCGCTTCGACAATCTCTACAGCGAGATCGTCGCCCTCGCGCCCGCCCCGATGGGCTACGCCGAGCGCGAGAAGCCGGCGACAGCGCCCGCGCCGGAGGCGGACTCGCCGTTCGAACGGGGCGCCCGCCAGAAGCTGCTGACGCTGAACTGGATTTGAGGAACGGCATTCGCCGTCCGGTCCTTCCCGTCATATCGGCCGGAACGCCGGATCAAGTCCGGGGCGGCATTATCGGTTTTTCCTGGGCATCGCCGAACGAGCGGCGGTTGCAGTTATCGCCCGCGTCCCGCCGCCGGAGGAATATCCGGCGCTGCTTAATCATAGATGTACCCAATATCCTTCACGCGCGGTGCGAAATCCGTTGCACGGTGCCGGAAGGATTTCTCCGCTTCGCCCCGGAATTGATCCGGTGCTCGGGTCGATATGACGACCGGCGGCAGGTCGCGACCGTTCCCGAATCGGCCGGAACGCCGCAGGGGGAAGAGTTTTCAATCTGAGGCACTGGCGCAATTCGTCTATCGTTGACCGCGGTCGAACGATTCGCTCCTGTGCCAGACACGCGGTCGGCGCCGATGACAAGGACGACCGCCAGGAGCGCGCATCATGGCCATGAAGAACCCCGTGCATCCCGGCGCGCTCGTGCGCGAGGATTGCCTGAAACCGCTGGGCCTGTCCGTTACCGAAGGGGCGAAGCGGCTCGGCATGCAGCTGGCGTTCGATCTGTCCCGCTCGCGCGACCTGGATCGCAGGATCAAGGTCGAGCGGATCGCTGTAGCGTAGCAAGCGGTCGCGTTCCGGAAACCAGCGCGCCGGAAAGCTGGTGCCCGCTGCGAGACTTGAACTCGCACTCGCTTACGCGAAAGGGATTTTAAGTCCCTCGTGTCTACCGATTCCACCAAGCGGGCCCCAGCCGCCGTCGGCCGGAGCTACAGACAGCGGCGAAGGATAGGTAAGTCCTTTGTCCGGCATTGCGCAACCGGCAGCGGGCCGGTAAGCCTCGGACCCGCCCTGCCCGCCTCTCCCGAAATGGACCGCCCTGGCTCGAATGGCCGATCCGGAAGACCCCTCCCCCGCCGAACGGCCCTGGTGGCGCCGGAAGGAACCGGTCCAGCGCATCGGCTATATCCTGTCGGCCATCTGGATGGCCGGCATCGTGGTCGCGACGAATGGCGATACCAAACACGACCTGTTCGATTTCATATTTACCGTACCGCTGGCCGGTTGGATTGTCGGCCTTGTCATAGCCGCGCTGCTGCGGCGCGCGGAACGAAACCGCGGGTAGTGAACCGGGCGCCGGCGAACGCCGTTCCCCCGGTTTCAATCCTCTTCGGGCACAGGCACGCCGCCGAGCCGGATCACCATCGCCTCCACCGCCGAGTAGCTGGCGTCGAGCGCCGCCTCGTCGATGCCGCGCAGCACCAGGCTGGTGCCGAACCGGCCCTCCCGGTAGAAGGGATAGCTGCCGATGTCGATATCCGGCCAGCGTTCCTGAATCTCCCCAAGGCCGCTGGCGACGGCGCCCTCTGGAAGGTGGCAGCCCATCGAGCGCGATTTGACCGGCGCGCCGCCGACCAGCCGGTTCTGCAGCGTATCCACCATCGCCCGCATGATCGAGGGCACGCCGGCCAGCACGAACACATTGTCGATCTGGAAGCCCGGCGCGACGGAGACGGAATTCTCGACCGGCGTGGCGCCCTCCGGAATAAAGCACATTTTCCGCCGCGATTTGTTGAATTCCTCCGGGGTCTCGTAGCGCGCCGCCATCAGCGCGAAACTCTTGGGATCCTTGACCAGCCCGACGCCGAAGGCCCTCGCGACGCTGGCCGCGGTGATGTCATCGTGGGTCGGCCCGATCCCGCCGGTGGTGAAGACGTAGTCGAACGCCCGCCGGCAATGGTTCACCGTATCGACGATGGTCTGCTCGATATCGGGAATGACGCGCGCCTCGCGCAACTGCACGCCCCAGCCGTTCAGCTTGCCGGCCAGATACTGGAGGTTGGCGTCGCGCGTCCGCCCGGAAAGGATTTCGTTGCCGATGATTATCAGGCAGGCCGTGTATACGGATCTGGTGCCGGTCATGAAAGTCCGCTGGAAGCCGGTGAATTACACGCCGGAGAATAACGCCTCGCCCGCGCCCTGCAACGGGCAACCCGCCGACGGCGGACGGCGCGGCTTGCCGGCACGCGCCGCCGGCCCTAAACCGCAGGTATGCATTATCCGGCTCCCCTGGTCCGCGGCACGCTCCTGCGGCGCTACAAGCGGTTCCTGGCCGATATCGAACTGGAAACCGGCGAACGGGTCATTGCCCACTGCCCCAATCCCGGCTCGATGGCGGCGCTGGCGGAGCCGGGCGCCCAAGTCTGGCTGTCGCCCGCCGACAACCCGAAGCGCAAGCTGCAATGGACCTGGGAACTGGTGCGCGATGCGGCCACCGGCAGCATGGTCGGGATCAACACCGGGCGCGCCAATGCGATCGCCGAAGAAGCCCTGCGCGCCGGATCGGTCGAAAAGGCTTTCGCGGAGGCGTCCGTCCGGCGCGAGGTCCGGTATGGCGAAAGTTCCAGGGTCGACTTCCTCGTGAGCCCCGACACCGGCCCGCCCTGCTATCTCGAAATCAAGAGCGTTACCCTGCGCCGTTCTGCGACGGCGCCGCATATCGCTGAGTTTCCCGATGCCGTAACGGCGCGCGGCGCCAGGCACCTGCAGGAACTGGCCGCCGTCAGCGCGTCCGGGAACCGGGCTATGCTGCTCTACCTCGTGCAGCGCGAGGACTGCGAAACCGTCCGCGTGGCGGCGGATATCGATCCGGCCTACGCCACGGCGGCAAAGATGGCCCGGGAAGCCGGCGTCGAGTTCCGCGCCCTCGGCTGCCGCATTTCGCCCGCCGGGATTGCTGCGGCCGCTCCCTTGCCGGTCGAGATATGAGGGTCTAGGTTTCCACAGCCCAACGGTACCCCGGTCGCGATGAGAACCGACGTCCTCTACGATACGGCGGGGGGGGCCCCCCCCCGCGGTGAAACGCACCCATCCACCCGCATCGAGCGCAGGCGCCGGGCCGGGCGCGCCGCGGGCGGCTCCCGCACGCTGGTTAAACGGCACGATGCAGCCGAATTCGACGGCATGCGCCGGGCCGGCCGGCTGGCGGCCGAGACCCTCGATTTCATCACGCCATATGTCGAACCCGGCGTCTCGACAGGAGAACTGGACCGGCTGTGCCACG
>MPMX01000089.1 GCA_002238725.1 Rhodospirillaceae bacterium bin65 | reverse complement strand
GCCGCGGCGACGATCCTGCCCGCCTCCGCAACCGCCAGAAACTTCTCGACCTCTCCACGTCGCCTGAACATGGCGCTGCCCTTGCCACGTTCCGGCCGGCGGATCGAATTGGGAATTACATGGAAGAGCCCCGCAGCCATAACCTCCGGCCGTGCGGGCACCGTCCGATGTCGCCGTACCGGCGGCCTGCCGATTGAATTGTCCTGAGATATGGCCACGCGTGTTAGGACAGTCCATCACCCTTTTGTTTGGCGCTCAGATTGGAAGCCGATCGACCGGGAAATTGCGAGTGCGATCCCGTTCGTTGAGCACAACCTGACGCCGGCCGGATTTGGCATCGTCCACTCTGCACGGGAGCGATAGGCCTTCTATCGTCCTGGAAGCTTGCAAACTGCCGAACATCGCTCGGCGACCAGGGAAAAATGATCCGAAATATCCGTCTCGCGACGCCAGCCGACGTCGGCTCGCTCGAAGACCTGATCGAACGGTCGACGCGCGTGCTTCAGGTCTTCTTCCTCTCGCCCGAACAGCTCGCGGCGAGTTTCGAAGTCATGACGCTGGACATGCAGCTGATCGACGATGGAACCTATTTCGTCGCCGAAGAAGATGGGATCGTCGTCGGTTGCGGCGGCTGGGCCTGCCGCCGAGGCTTCGTCACGGGCCAGCGCCTGACGCACCCGGACGGCGAGTTGCTGGTCCCCCAGCGCGACCCGGCGCGCGTCCGGGCCATGTACTCCCATCCGGACCACGCAAGAAAGGGTATTGGGCGTCTTGTCCTGAACGCCTGCGAAAACGCAGCACGCGAGGCCGGCTTTACGAGGGGAGAACTCCTGGCGACGCTCGCCGGCGAACCGCTCTACCTCGCCGGCGGATGGCGGGCAACCGCCCGCACCGTCGTTGCCACTCCCTCCGGCGTCGACGTGCCAGCGGTGCGGATGACCAAGCAGCTTCTGTCTGACCGATATTCGACCCCTCATCCTCCTTCGTAGACCGGCCGGGTCCTGGTTATGCTTGTTGCGTAGGGTAATGTGTCGTCATGATCCGAGGTTCAATGCGCTGTCGTTCAATTTCAGAGTGTATAGACTGTTGAAATCGTTGAATATTTTGATCGAGCGGACTGCCGGCCCTAATTCCGCCGCCGCCTGACCCTTGTACGCCTAGTCCGGAACGGATTGAGCGAACCGGGAAACGGTCGTATCCATGTCCGGAAAATTGAACGAACTGCCCGGATAGCTGCTTCGCGTTGCCGTGCAAAGCTCGTCGATAAAGACTTTCATCGCCGGGGACACGAATCGTCTGGGATCCCACAGCACCGACATGTTGAAACCGAGCAGGCGGTCGCCGTGGCAGATCGGGACCGCCCTGTCCTCTAGCGGACCGAGCAGAACCGTCGAAGGAACTACGGCGATCCCCTGTCCAGATCTGACCAGGGCGAGCAGGCAATGAGGGCTGTCGCTCTCTATGAGAATATGCGGGTTGACGTTTGCGACCTGACAGACGCCGTCGAATATTCGCCGCGTCATGAATTGGGGCTTCAACAACAACATGGTCTCCGTCGCCAAGCCCCCGATATCTACTCTGGAGTGACCTTCGAACCGGCTGCCGGCCGGAACCACCGCCAACAGACCTAAGGGCAACAAGGCCCTACCCTCGAGCGCGGAGTTCGACGGCAATCCGGCGATCGCCAGTTCCAGATCGCCGCTCTCAAGGCGTTGGCTCAGCCGCGCGGAGCCGTCCTCCACGAGCTTGATTTCGATGTCGGGAGACCGTTGACGGAAAGTCGCCAGAAACCGGGCGACCACGCTTTCCATCGTCTGCGGCGTCGCTCCGATACGGAGCACGCCTCGGGATCCTTTGGCGAGCGCCTTCGCGCGCAGACTCAAGGCGTCGACATCGTTGAGGATGGCCTTGCTCCAGCCGAGCAGGTCCCGCCCTGCTGCCGTCAGTTCGATGCGCCGCCCGATACGATCGAACAGGCGCACCCCGAGATCTTCTTCCATGAGGTGGACCTGCCGGGACAGGGCAGATTGGCTGATGCGCAGTCTTTCTCCGGCGCGGGAGAAACTCATCTCCTCTGCGACGGCAGCAAAATAGCGAAAGTGGCTGAGCTTCATGCAACAATCTATATCGAAATTAGCTAGGTTTTGGAACTAAATTGCATTGGACAAATAGATGTGCAGGTACTCATAATCTACCTCCTGCCATTACGGCATCGATTCGAACAGGTTGGGCTGCAGGGACATGGCTCCGGAACTTCACGAACAATGGAAGCCGCTCGACTTCCCCAGCCTGCTGACTTCCAACGTCGCTTTCCTGAATACAGATTCCCAGAACAGCATATTGAATCCTGAAGGCTGTCTGAACCACGAACGGATCTGGGTCGACGCCAACGAGCAGGGCGGCCCGCTGTACAACACATTGCGACTGGCCGAAGCCGCCCGCAGGGTCGGGATGCCATTCCTGTGGCTGCGATACGACCGTTTCATAGGCGAGATCGAGCCTGTCAATGAAATGGACCGCGTGCAGTACCGCTTCTGGAACAAAGACTATGTGGGCGACCGCGCGAAAAAGGACTGGGAAGCCGATCTCGTCCCCGAGGTAAAGGCGATCATGGAGCCCGACGACATCACCCTGGTCTATCCCGGGTGGAGCGTCTTCACGGGGACTCCTGTGATCCGGTGGCTCAATCAATGGCACACGCGGACGTTGCTAATCTCGGGTTACCACACCGACTGGTGCATCGAGATGGCCACCCGGCATGCCCGCGAACTGGGTTACATGCCAGTCGTCGTCGGCGATGCGTGCGGCAGCACCCAGCCGCTGCACGACCAGACCCTGGAGCAGATCAACAATTGTTATGCACCGGTGATCGCGACCGAAGCGGCGCTCGATTTCATCGCCGATGGATTGTCTCCGTACGGCCGCAAGGCGGCAGAATAGCATGCAATTCGAAGACACCCCGGAAGGCGGGCGATGGCCGCATGGGTGCTGGGACCCCTAGGCTCGCATCGGGCAAGCTCATTCGGGGAGATATGGCCATTTCGGTCGCCAACGCAGCGCTGCAAATTCTTGGCGCTAAAGGGTATTCCGACGAATTGCCGCTCGAACGAATGGCACGCGACGCCCGGATGTTCACCATCGGCGGCGGCACAGTCGAGATGCAGCGCGATCTCAACGGGCGCGAGGTCATCGAAAGAGCGGCTTCGCCGCCGCGCCTCTCTGTCGAAGACCGGCGAGGCCGGGCAGCATGAGCGTGGATGAGGAAGCAGACGGAGATGCTGAACGGCTGCTCGACGACTCTCCGGCGGAGGATGCCGTCGCCAGCGGACTCCGGGACACCGTCCCGGCCGACCGCCGGTCCGAGTTGCCGATATTGCGGACCGAAGACATCTCTCTGTCGTTCGGCGGCGTCCGGGCCCTCATCGATGTGGGGTTCGACGTGCTGAAAGGCGAGATACTGTCCATCATCGGCCCCAACGGCGCCGGAAAGACGTCCATGGCCAATGTGATCAGCGGCCTGTACCGGCCGACGTCCGGGCGCATTTTCTTCAAAGGTCAGGATCGAACCGACTTCACGCCGCAGGCGGTCGCGGCGCTGGGCACCGCACGCACATTTCAGAACCTCGCGCTTTTTCGCGGCCTGACGGTGATCGAGAACATCCTCGTCGGCCGTCATCTGCACATGCGCTCGGGCGTATTCGCTGGCGGCATCCACTGGGGCGCGGCCCGGCGCGAAGAACTCGAGAATCGCCGCAGGGTCGAGGAGATCATCGAGTTTCTGAACCTCACGGAAGTTCGCAGCCAGCCCGCCGATACGCTCCCCTACGGCCTGCGGAAACGGGTCGAACTGGGACGGTCGCTCGCCGCAGAACCCGGGTTGCTGATCCTGGACGAACCCATGGCCGGCATGAACCGGCGAGAGAAGGAGGACATGGTGCGCGTCGTCGTCGACGCCAATGTCGACCTGGAGACCACCATCATCCTGATCGAGCACGACATGAGCGTGGTGATGGACATCTCGGATCATGTGGTTGTGCTCGATCACGGGGAAAAGATCGCCGAGGGCGATGCAGAAACGGTGCGGCAGGACGAGACCGTCATCCGGGCGTATCTCGGACAGGAAGCCTGATGAACAACCTCGTCTACGGCATCGAGCTTGCGGTCACCGGTCTGCTCATCGGCTCCATGTACTCCATGGTGGCGCTCGGATTCGTCCTCATTTTCAAGGCGTCCTCCGTGTTCAACTTTGCACAGGGAGCGATGACGCTGTTTGCCGCGCTGACCCTTGTCGGCCTCATACCCCTGGTCGGTTTCTGGGTCGCTCTGCTGCTCACCGTCGCCGTGATGGGCGGGGTCGCGGTATTCGCCGAACGGGCGATCTTCCGTCCCCTGGTCGGCGCCGAACCGCTGGTCATCTTCGTGGCAACGCTGGGCCTCGCCTTCATCCTCGAGGGATCGGCCCAGATCTTCTGGGGCACGCAGCCCCACGGACTGAAGCTCGGCCTGCCCGTCGAACCGCTGATGATCGGCGGCGTTTTCGTTTCGATGCCGGATTTCATTTCCGCCCTGGCCGCCGCCTTCTTCGTGGTGCTGCTGGTCCTGTTCTTCCACAAGACCCGGATCGGGCTCGGGCTGCGGGCCATCGCCGACGATCATGTGGCGGCCCAGTCAATGGGGATCCAGCTGCGCAAGGTCTGGACGATCGTCTGGGTGCTGGCCGGCATCGTGGCGCTGGCCGCCGGAATGCTCTGGGGGGCACGGATCGGCGTCCACTTCGCGATGTCGCTGATCGCGCTGAAGGCGCTCCCCGTGCTCATCATCGGAGGCATCGAGAGCATTCCCGGCGCCATCGTCGCCGGGCTCATCGTCGGCGTTGCCGAAGCGCTGGGGGAGGGATTCATCGGGCCCCTCGTCGGCGGCGGGGTCCAGGACATCATGGCCTATCTCGTCGCGCTCTTGTTCCTGATGTTCCGGCCTTACGGCCTTTTCGGCGAAGAGATGATCGAGAGGGTGTGAATGGCCCATCCGGACACTCGAACGCTGTTGCCGCAGGCCCTCAAGAGGGACTTGCGCTACCTGCCCGGATCCCTGGACCGGCTCGCCCTGTTCCTGCTCGTCGTCTTTTTTGTAATCGTGCCGCCGTTTCTCGGCGATTACTGGCTCAAGGGAATCCTCGTTCCCATGCTGATCCTCTCGATCGCGGCCCTGGGTCTGAACGTCCTGACGGGCTATGCCGGGCTCATTTCTCTTGGTCAGGCGGCGTTCATGGCCGTCGGCGCGTTCGCCGGCGTCATCGCCTACGGAAGATACGGAATTCCCATCCCCCTCACACTGCTCATCGCCGGCGGGACGGCAGCCCTCGTTGGCGCCGTCGTCGGGACGCCGTCCCTGCGCATCAAGGGCCTGTACCTGCTGGTCGCCACGCTTGCCGCCCAGTTCATCATCGTCTGGACGATCCAGCGCG
>MPMX01000025.1 GCA_002238725.1 Rhodospirillaceae bacterium bin65 | reverse complement strand
CGAGCGCGCAAAGGGCGCCGGCGGCGACCGGCAGGACAGCCGCGCGCCAGACGGTCTGCGGGCCGGGCCGGCCGCCGACCGGGGCCGCCGGTTCAGCCGGGCTGCACGGGTCCGACGGCACGATCGGGGCGCTCTGCGCTGGCGGGCAACGGGGCCGTCAATGCGGGTTGGGGTCTTCCGCCCGCCGCGCCGGCAGTTTCCGTAGCCGCACCCGGTGGATGCGCCGCGGATCGGCCTCCAGCACCTCCAGTTCGATCCCGCTCGCATGGGGGATCAGCTGGCCGCGGGTCGGTACCCGGTTGGCAAGGAAAAAGACCAGACCGCCGATCGTGTCTATGTCGTCGCGTTCCTCGTCGGTCAGGAACTCGCCATAGAGCGCTTCCAGGTCTTCGAGGCGTGCCCGGGCGTCGGCTTCGGCGATTCCGGGGCGGATTTCCTCGATCTTCGGGCTCTCGGCGTCATCGTGCTCGTCTTCGATTTCCCCGACGATCTCCTCGACCAGGTCTTCGATGGTGACCAGCCCGTCGATTCCGCCGAATTCGTCCACGACCAGGGCCAGATGGATGCGGGTGTCGCGCATTTCGGCGAGCAGATCGAGAACGCTCATCGACGGCGCCGCGAACAGCGCCTTGCGGACGATCTTCTCCAGCTTGAAGTTGCGCCGCTTGCTCCAGAAGGGCAGCACATCCTTGATGTGCACCATGCCAACAATCTCGTCGAGCGTGCCGCGGTAGACCGGCAGGCGCGAATGGGTCTCGCTGCTCACCAGCTCGATCAGCGCCGGCAGGCCGGTCGAAATGTCGATCGCCGTGATATCCGCCCGGGGCACCATGACGTCGCGCACCGTCAGCTCGTGCAACTGGAGGATATTGTGGATCAGCCGCCGTTCGTCGGCCGCCATCGGCGCCTGGGGGCCGCCGGCGTCGTCGAGCAGCTCGCCGATCGTGTCGCGGATCTGTTCGCCGTTGCGCGGCCGGCGCAGGCTGCGCAGAAACCGCTGGATCGGCCCGCGCGGCCTGGTCGAAGCGCCGGCCGGCGCCGGCGTCTCGCGGTGGCCGTTGCCGGCTACGGCAGGCAGGCCGGGCTCCGGCAGCGCCGCGGGCACCGAGCCTGGCGATCCGCCGGCGGACTGGCCGCTGCTACTGTCGGAGGGTGCGCTTTCCTGCGCGCCGGCCGAATCCTCAGGCATTTTCCGCTTCCAGGGGTTTCAGGGGATTATCCGGCATCTGTGGCCCAGCATAGGGATTGGCAATGCCCAATCCAGCCAGAATCGCGATTTCCAGCGCCTCCATCCGCCCGGCTTCGGCTGCTGTGGCGTGATCGTAACCCAGCAGGTGCAGCATGCCGTGTATCGCAAGATGGGTCAGGTGATCGGCGGGCGTCCGCCCGAGGACACCGGCATCGCGCAGCACGGTCTCGCCGGACAAAACGACATCGCCCAGCAGGCCGCCGGCCGGGCCGGTTCGGCCGGGGCCCGGCCTGTCGAGCGGGAAGGACAACACGTCGGTCGGCCGGTCGATTCCGCGATGGTCCCGGTTGAGGGCGCGGATACGGGCATCGTCGGCTATCGTCAGCCCCAGTTCCCATCCGGCCAGGTCCAGGCCGGGCAGTGCCCTAGTCACGGCGCAGACGGCCGCCCGGCACAGGGATTCCGCGTCGCCATCGGCGCGGCGCCAGCAGGCCGGAGCAAGATCGAAGACTATCTCCGGCCCCGTCATCGCGCCGGCGCTTCTTCGCCCGGTTCGAGGTTCAACCTGCCCTGGGCATCGTCCCGGGCGTCGTAGGCCTGAACGATGCGCGACACCAGATCGTGGCGCACGACATCGATATGGCCGAAATGCGCGAACCCCACGCCATCCATGCCGCCCATGATCTCGACCGCGTCGCGCAGGCCGGAGCGGACGCCGCGCGGCAGGTCGACCTGGCTGAGGTCGCCGGTGACCACCATGCGCGAATTTTCGCCCAGCCGCGTCAGCAGCATCTTCATCTGCATCGGCGTGGTGTTCTGCGCCTCGTCGAGGATGATGAAGGCGTTCGACAGTGTCCGGCCGCGCATGAAAGCGAGCGGCGCCACCTCGATCTCGCCGCTCTCCAGCTTCTTCGCGACCCGGTCGCCGGGCAGCATCTCGTAGAGCGCGTCGTAGAGCGGCCGCAGATAGGGATCGACCTTTTCGCGCAGATCGCCGGGCAGGAAGCCGAGGCGCTCGCCCGCTTCCACCGCCGGCCGCGACAGGATGAGCCGCTCGACCTTCCCGCTCTGCATCATGTTCACCGCGCAGGCGACCGCCAGATAGGTCTTGCCGGTGCCGGCCGGGCCGAGTCCGAACGTCATTTCATAGGCGCGCAGGGCGCGGACATAGGCGGCCTGACCGGGCGAGCGGGCGCTGACCAGCCGTCGCGGCGTCCGGATCGTGACGTCGACGGTATCCTGCAGATCCGGCGCCTCTCCGGCCATGCGAATGGCGGCATCGACGTCCGGCTGGGCGACGGCGCCGCCGTTGCGCGCGGCCTTGTACAGGGACTTGAGTGCGCTGACGGCCGTGACCTGCGCGTCCTCCGGCCCGGTGACGGTCAGCCGGTTGCCACGGGCATGGATCGTCGCGCCGGTCTTCTGTTCGAGCCGCGCAAGATTGGCGTCGTGGGCTCCGCACAGGGCGGACATGAGCCCGTTGTCGTCGAAGCGAAGGCTCGTGCCGCCGTCGCGCGGGGCGGCCAGGATCGTTCCGGTCGCCGGTTTGCGGCTCACGCGGCCCGGATCCCTTCGGCGAACCCGCGCGCCGGCCCGGTCTCGGCGGCCGGCAGGCGTCCCGCCAGGCTGTTGGCGGTCGCCCGGTCGATCGCGACATCGGCGATGCTGCCGAACCGCTCCGGCGGCGCCGTGACATGAACCGCCTGCATCCACGGGCTGCGTCCGACCATCTGGCCGGGATTGCGTCCGGGACGGTCGAGCAGCACCGGCATCGTGCGGCCGATACAGGCATGGTTGAAGGCGGCCTGCTGCGCATCGAGCAATTGCTGGAGCGCCGCCAGCCGCCCGGCCTTCGCCTCTTCGGGAACCTGGTCCGCAGCCGTCGAGGCCGGCGTCCCGGGCCGGGCGCTGTATTTGAAGGAATAGGCCTGGGCGTAGCCGACTTCCGTCACCAGCTTCAGCGTCGCGGCGAAATCCTCGTCCGTCTCGCCGGGAAATCCGACGATGAAGTCCGACGACAGCGCGATATCGGGGCGGACGGCCCGCAACCGGTCGACGATCCGCCGGTAATCGGCTGCCGTGTGTTTCCGATTCATGGCCGCCAACACCCGGTCCGACCCGCTTTGCACCGGCAAATGGAGATACGGCATCAGCGCCGGCACATCGGCATGGGCGGCGATCAGGCCGTCGTCCATATCCCGGGGGTGCGAGGTCGTGTAGCGAATCCGGTCGAGACCGTCGATCTCCGCCAGTTCGCGGATCAGGCGGCCGAGGCGCCAGGTTCCGGCGGGGCCATTTCCGCCCCCGATGCCGCTCCCGATTCCGCCGGGCGCCTCCCCGGCGTAGGCGTTGACGTTCTGGCCCAGCAGCGTGATCTCCCGCGTGCCGCCGGCGACCATGCGCCGGGCCTCCGCGATAACGGCCGCGGCCGGGCGCGAAAATTCGGCGCCGCGCGTATAGGGCACGACACAGAAGGTGCAGAACTTGTCGCAGCCTTCCTGCACGGTGAGAAATGCGGCCGGCCCCTGGGACGCGCTTTCCTCCGGCAGGACATCGAATTTCTCGTCGGCCTCGAAGTCCTGGTCGACGGCGCTGCCCGCGCGCCGGGTCTCGGCCAGCAGGTCGGGCAGGCGGTGATAGGTCTGCGGGCCGAAGACCAGATCGACCGCCGGCGCGCGCCGGCGGATTTCCGCGCCTTCGGCCTGGGCGACGCAGCCGGCGACGGCGATCGTCGCCTCCTTGCCCGCCGCCCGGCGCGCCTGCTTGATGCGCTTGAGCCGCCCGAGCTCGGAATAGACCTTTTCGGCCGCTTTCTCCCGGATATGGCAGGTGTTGAGGATGATGAGGTCGGCATCCTCCGGCGCTTCGGCCTGCCGGTATCCGCTGGGCGCCAGAACATCCGCCATACGCGCGGAATCGTAGACATTCATCTGGCAGCCGTAGGTCTTGATATAGACCGATTTCTGCATGCGGGCGGTTTACCGGTGGCGGCGCGTGGCCTCTGACTCTGGGGCGCCTTCGAGGCCCAATACGGTAAGCGCCGGAAAGGGTGTGTCAAGCGGCGGCCTCTTCTACCGGGTCCCGGCCGTCAGGCGGAACGCCGGCCCCGGCGGCGGACTCCCCGGCCGGCTGCAGCCGGGCAGGGCCGGCCGGCTGGTCCCGCCCGGTCAGCGACCGGGCGACGCCGGCGGCGATGATTGCGTGGCACCAGGTTGCCAGTTCCTTGCGCGAAGCGAACCGGTCGATCGTCGCCGTCTCGTGGAACCGGACTTCGACGCGCGACCGGCCGATGCCCAGGAATTGCCAGAGATGCCCCGCCAGTTCCATGTCGCCGTACCAGGCGAAGAAGGGCCGCAGATGCCGGCCCATCGGAATCCCGTCCAAGTGGGTGTAGGCCACCGAAACCGGCTGGACGACCACCGGCTCGCCGTCGATCCGGATGGCAGCAGCGCTGAACAGGGCGCTGCGGAACGGCAGGACGAAGTTGCCGTCGCTGCTGGTGCCCTCCGGAAACAGGATCAGGCTGTCGCCCGCGGTCAGACGCTCCTTCAGCAGTTCGGCCTGCCGGACGGCAAGGCGCGGGTTGCGGTCGACGAACACGGTCCGGCTGATCTTGGCGCACAGGCCGAAAACCGGCCATTTGGCAACCTCCGCCTTGGCGACGAAACTGGCTTCGAGGAGCGCGCCGAGCACCGCAATATCCGCATAGGAGGTGTGATTGGCGACGAACAGCACAGGCCCTTTTTTTTCGGGTTTGCCGTCAACAACCAGTTTGATGCCGAGCAGGCGGTTGAAGATGCGATAGACACTGATCGGCCATTTCCGCGCAAAGTTCAGGCGCAGGGCGAGGTTGATCGCCTGAACCGGAATGAGCACCGCAAACCAGGCCAGGCAGGCGGCCGCGCGGACGGCCGCGCGGATATGGGAAATATACAGCATCCCGCCTTCGCCTTTCAGCAACCGGATGCCCTGGCCGTGCGTTTGTCCGGCAGGTCGAGCTCGCGCGTATAGTGCTTGTAGTACCGGTCCGAGACGACGGCGACATCGACGATGACGCAAACGTCCACCGTATTGAACGCATGGTCGATGACGGCGCCGTCGCCCACCGAGCCGCCGAGGCGAAGATAGCCCTTGATCATCGGCGGCAGGTCGCGAAGCGCCGCCCGGGGGTCGATCCGGTCGGCCGGCATGAGATCCATGCCAACATAGCGGTCCGACACCGCAACCGGGCGGTACCGTTCGGGCGCAAGATGGTTGTGGTGCAGATAGGCCAGGGGCAGCGCGACCGCTTCGGGATCGGTTCCGTGCAGGCTGGCGCACCCGAACAGGAACGCGATGTCGTTCGACAGGACGTAGGCCGACACGCCGCGCCAGAGCACCTGCATGGCGCGGCGCGTGCGATGGGCGGAGTCGACGCAGGAGCGCCCCATTTCCAGGATTTCGCCCGGTTCGGCGACCAGCCGGCCGATATCGTACTCCGCTGCGGAATAGAACCCGCCGACCCGGGCCGCGCCGGCCCGGCGCAACATGCGATAGGTGCCGACGACGCTTGCCGGCCCGGTGCCCAGATCGTCGTCCAGCACGATCAGGTGATCGCAATGGGCGTCGAAATCGTCGAAATCGCGCTTGAGCCGGGCGACCTCTTCCGAGGGCCGGGCGGCCATTTCCTCGTAGAAAACCCGGTAACGCAGCGCCAGGGCGGCATCGATTTCAGCCTCGGTTTCCGCCAGCCTCACATGCAGCGGACCGACGCGTTCATCGATCTGGCGCGCGCTGAAGCCTTCGGTATCCCGCGGGTCGGCGATAGGGATCGACATCATAGGCAGAACGGAACTAGGACAGCGCCCGGTTTTGCCGCAAGCCGGGGGCAAAGACGGCGCGCCTCATGACCTGCCTCTTCTCTTGCGGGCATAGAGCTCAAGCCGGTGATCGACGAGTTCATAGCCCAACTCCGCCGCGATCCGGTCCTGCAACCGCTCGATCTCGTCATTGCGGAATTCTATGACTTCGCCGGTCTGCACGTCGATCAGATGATCGTGATGCTCTTCGGGCGTTTCTTCGTAGCGCGCACGCCCGTCGCCGAAATCGTGGCGGTGCAGGATATTGGCTTCCTCGAAAAGGCGAACTGTCCGGTAGACCGTCGAAATGCTGATGTTCGGGTCCTGCTCGACGGCGCGGCGATAGACCTGTTCGACATCCGGGTGATCCTCGCTTTCGGAGAGAACGCGCGCGATTACGCGGCGCTGTTCGGTCATGCGCAGTCCGCGTTCATTGCACAGTTTCTCGATCCGGTCGGGCATGGTATTCCGGCGTGGCCTCGAATGCGACGAACCGCGCGCCGGCGACGCCGCGCGCAGCGTTGACAGCCTATCGCGTCATGGCCGGCGACACGAGTCCCGAAACCGGTTACCGGGGCAGCAATTCGCCGCCCAGCGTCCGGCGCGGCCGGCGTCTAGCCGCCTTGCCCACGGCCGCGGCCGCCCGTGCCGAGGCCGATCTGCTTGGCCAACTGGCTGCGGCGCCTGGCGTAGTTCGGCGCGACCATCGGATAGTCCGAAGGTAGGTTCCAACGCTCCCGGTATTCATCCGGCGTCATGTTGTAGGCGGTTTTTAGATGCCGCTTCAGCATCTTGAGTTGCTTGCCGTCTTCGAGGCACACGATGTAATCCGGCTGAATGGACTTCTTGATCGGCACCGCCGGCCGCGGCCGTTCGGGATCGGCGGCCTCGGCGCCGCTGCCCTGCGCTTCGAGGGCAGAATAGGTTTCTTCGATCAGGCGCGGCAGGTCGCCCAGGAGCACCGTGTTGTTCGAAACATAGGAGGAGACGATTTCGACAGTCTGTGACAACAGGCTGGCATGATCAGTATTTTCTTGTTCGGACATTGCCGGTTCCGACGGGAATTGGGTACCAAAATCGATTCACTATACGAAATTTGCATTATATTGCAAATGGTATACAATAATTTTTTGAATAATTTAGTAATAGATTGCAATTTTCGGCCCGACTTCTCGATATTATTTCATTTTTCCTCCCCATTACAGAAACTCCGATATGTAACAGGCGGTCGGATCCGGAAGCGCTCCGCCCGAGAACTTTCCCCGCCGGCGGCCGGCCGGATATCGATCACCGGGCCTGTCCGGGGCGGCGGGTTTCGGGCAATCGCGCTTCCGGCGGGCGCAGATATAGCGGGCGCGGCATGTCGAAGCCGCCCGGCCGCCCTTCTCCCAAGGCATGATGACGCCCGGCGACCAGCGACGCAAAGGCGGCGGCTCTCGGCGGGCCGGCCGCCGGGGCATCCGGGGTTCTTCCGCCGCCCGGGCCGGTTTCTCCGCCCGCAAGCGCAGGCGAATCCGTGATAAGGGGAAGGCTCCTTGCCGCGGCCAGCGAGATTGCGTCGGCCGCGCCCAGAATTTCCGGCTCGCCGCCTGCCG
This sequence comes from Rhodospirillaceae bacterium bin65, assembly GCA_002238725.1. Taxonomy (GTDB): domain Bacteria; phylum Pseudomonadota; class Alphaproteobacteria; order Bin65; family Bin65; genus Bin65. Next base: position 52,240 of record MPMX01000025.1, on the reverse strand, counting down.
CGCCGCCGGGCCCGAAGCATTGGCAGAAAAAATCGTTGCGCCTGGTATCGATGGCGACGGCGCAGCCCGCCGGCGCGCGCACCGCGAGGGCCTCGAAGGTCGTGATGCCGATAGCGGGAATTTCCAGTGCGAGGGCCATTCCCCGCGCCGCTGCCAGGCCGATCCTGAGGCCGGTAAAGGCGCCCGGCCCCCGGGTGACTCCGACCGCGTCCAACTGCCCGAAGGCAATGCCGGCTGCAGCCAATGTCTCTTCGACCATCGGCAGCAGGCGTTCGGCCTGTCCGCGCGGCATCGCCTCGTAGCGTTCGGCGATCACGCCGTCTCCGGCCCAGACCGCGGCACTGCACGCAGCGCCGCTGGTGTCGAAAATCAGAATCCGGGCCATGGCCGGGAGGTCAGAGTATTTCGCAGGCCTCGTCGAACGACAGGCGCGGCGGCTGGTCCTTGAGGGCCGAGCTGTCGCCATAGCCGAGGCAGCACAGGAAATTGGACTGCAAGCGGCCGTCCGGGAAAAACTCTGCATCGACGGTGGCGTTGTCGAAGCCGGACATCGGACCGCAATCCAGCCCGAGCGCCCGGGCGGCGATAATCAGGTAGGCGCCCTGGAGCGTGCCATTGCGGAACGCCGTGATACCGGCGTGCGGCTTGCCGTCGAACCAGGACCGCGCGTCGGGCACCTTGGGGAACAGGCGCGGCAGATGTTCGAAGAAGCGGGTGTCGTGGGCGACGAGGGCAACGACCGGCGCAGCCATGGTCTTTTCGACATTGGTGGCCGAAAGAGCCGGGCGGAGCCGTTCCTTCTGGTCCGGCGACTTCAGGAACAGGACGCGCGCGGGCTGGCCGTTGGTGCTGGTCGGCCCCCATTTCGTCAGGTCCCAGACGGCGGCCAGCGTTTCGTCGGACACCGGCTCGTCGGTGTAGCGGTCGAAGGATCGGGCGGAGCGGAGGACCAGGTCCAGCGTCGCCGGGTCGGCGCTCATCAGTAGACCGAGCGCACTTCGTGCACTTCGGGCACATAATGGCGCAGCATGTTCTCGATGCCGGCCTTGAGCGTCATCGTCGAGCTTGGGCAGCCGGCGCAGGCGCCGCGCATGGTGAGATAAACGATACCGCTGTCGAAACCGTGGAACTGGATATCGCCGCCGTCCATCGCCACCGCCGGGCGGACCCGCGTATCGATCAGCTCGCGGATCTGCTGGACCACGGGATCGTCGTCGTCTGCGCCCGGCATCTCGTCGCCGGTCTCGGCCCGGTCCGGCGCCATGACCGGCCGGCCGGCGGTGAAATGCTCCATGATCACGCCGAGGACCGAAGGCTTCAGCAAGGGCCAGTCCGTGTGGCCGGCCTTGGTCACGGTGATGAAATCCGAGCCCAGAAACACGCCGGCGACTCCGTCGACGCCGAACAGCGCCTCGGCCAGCGGCGACCGTCCGTCCGCCGCGTCCGATGTGGGAAAATCGGCGGTCCCCTGTTCCAGCACCGTGCGGCCGGGCAGGAATTTCAGGGTTACCGGGTTCGGCGTTTCGGCGGTCTGGATGAACATCGAAAATTCTCGCGGTCGGGAGGCTGGCGGCACGGTCCAAGGTGGCCGTTCGAATGGTGGCGGTCAAGTGGTGCAGGGACCGACAGGCGTCAAGGAGCCCGGCGGCGATTGCGGGCGAGGTTGCGGGCGCACTCAGCCCGCGCCCGGCGCGATCCGGCGGTAGCTCAGCGCCTCGGCGATGTGCAGCCGGCCGACGCCGGCGGCGCCGGCCCCATCCGCCCCGTCGGCATTCTTCCCGTCCATGTCCGCCAGGGTCCGCGCGACGCGCAGAACCCGGTGATAGCCGCGGGCGCTGAGCCGCAGCTTCTCCGCCGCCTCGGTGAGCAGCGCGCGTCCGGCCGCGTCGAGGGCGGCGGCGGCTTCCAGCAGGTCGCCGTCGGCCTCGGCGTTGGTGCGGATGCCCTGTCCGGCGTAGCGCGCCTTCTGGACGGCGCGCGCGGCGGCGACCCGCGGGCCAACGTCGGCGCTGCTCTCGCGCGGCGGCGGCAGCGACAGATCGGCCGCGCTGACCGCCGGCACGTCGACGTGAAGATCAATCCGGTCGAACATCGGGCCGGAGATCCGGGTCTGGTATTCCCGGGCGCAGCGCGGCGCGCGCGAACAGGCGAGCGCCGCATCGTCCAGATGGCCGCAGCGGCAGGGGTTCATCGCGGCGACCAGCTGGAAACGCGCCGGATAGGTCACATGATGGTTGGCGCGCGCGACCACCGCCCGGCCGGATTCGACCGGCTGGCGCAGCGCTTCCAGGGTCTGGCGGTTGAACTCCGGCAGCTCGTCGAGAAACAGGACACCCAGATGGGCGAGCGAGGCCTCACCGGGCTTGGCGCGCAGGCCGCCGCCGACCAGGGCGGGCAGCGACGCCGAATGGTGCGGATCGCGGAACGGCCGGCGCCTTGTGATGCGGCCGTTGTCCAGCATGCCAGCGACGGAATGGATCATGCTGACTTCCAGCGCCTCGGCAGCGTCCAGCGGCGGCAGAATGCCGGGCAGCCGTGCCGCCAGCATCGACTTACCGGAGCCGGGCGGGCCGATCATCAGCAGGTTGTGGCCGCCGGCCGCGGCGATCTCCAGCGCGCGCTTGGCGGTTTCCTGCCCCTTGATATCGGCCAGGTCCGGATAGCGGCTCTCGTCGTCGGCGAGCGCCGGCTCCGGCGGGCTCAGCACCTGGGTGCCCTTGAAATGGTTGACGAGCGCGATCAGCGAGCGCGGCGCCAGGACATCCAGATCGCCGGCCCAGGCAGCCTCGCTGCCGCAGGCCGCCGGGCAGACGATGCCGCGCTTTCCCTCGCCGACCGCCGCCATGGCTGCGGGCAACACGCCCGCGACGGGCGCGATCTGACCGTCCAGCGCCAGTTCGCCGACCACGGTGAAGCCGTCCAGCGCATCGGCCGGCAGCGCGCCCATTGCCATGAGCATGCCAACGGCGATCGGCAGATCGAAATGGCTGCCTTCCTTGAGCACGTCGGCCGGCGCCAGGTTGACCGTGATCCGCTTGGCCGGCAGGGCGAGGCCGAGAGCGGTGAGCGCGCTGCGCACCCGTTCCTGCGATTCGCCCACGGCCTTGTCCGGCAGCCCGACAATCTTGTAAGCGACGATGCCGCTGCTGATTTGGACCTGGACGTCGATGTCCAGCACGTCGATGCCCTGAAAGGCAACGGTCTTGACCCGCGCAACCATGACAGGGGCGATAGCAGAGCAGCCTTTCATCGGCAATGTATTCGTTTTGTCCAACAGCGTTCGGTGGCCGGTTGACCCGCCGCAAACGGTCGCTAAGGTCCGGCTCCGATCGAATTTCCAAACCGGAAGGAAACCGCCATGCGCGTGATGCAGATCGAAGGAGACTGGGGCCTCGACAATATCCGGCTGGCCGAGCGGCCCGATCCGGTGCCCGGCCCGGGCGAGATCGTGGTCCGAATGCAGGCGGCTTCGATCAATTACCGCGATACCGTCATGGTCAACCGCGGCTACGGCCGGCGCTCGGGCGAGCTCCCGCTGGTGCCGCTGTCCGACGGCGCAGGCACGGTGGAGGCTGTCGGCGAAGGGGTCGGCCGCGTCGCGCTGGGCGACTTGGTCTGCCCGATTTTCGGCCAGAACTGGATCGACGGCACGTTTCGGGAGGAATGCTGGGGCGGCACGCTGGGCGGCCCGAACGACGGCACCGTGCAGGAGAAAATGCTTCTGCAGGAAACCGGTGTGGTCAAGGCGCCGGCGCATATGACGCCGGTCGAGGCGGCAACGCTGCCCTGCGCCGCCGTCACCGCCTGGAACGCCGTGGTCGAGCAGGGGCAGGTCAAGGCCGGCGACGCCGTCCTGGTGCAGGGAACGGGCGGCGTATCCCTATTTGCGCTGCAATTCGCAAAGATGCAGGGCGCGGAAATCGTGGCCACGTCGTCGAGCGACGACAAGCTGGCGAAGGCCCAGGCGATGGGCGCCGATCACCTGATCAACTACCGCGAGACCCCGGACTGGGGTAAGGCGGCGCGGGCTGCGCTGGGCCGCAGCGTCGACCATATCGTCGAGGTCGGCGGCGGCGGAACGCTGGAACAATCGCTGCGGGCGATAAGGCCGGGTGGCACGGTCAGCCTGATCGGCGTGCTGGCGGGTGCGGCGGGCACGCTCAATCTCGGGCCGGTCGTGACCCAGAATGTCCGCCTACAGGGCGTCACGGTCGGCAGCCGGTCCATGTTCGAGGCGATGAACCGGGCGATGACCCATTTCGCCACCCGGCCGGCGGTCGACGACGCCCACAGCTTCGCGTTCGAGGATGTCGCCGAAGCCCTGCGCGCCTTCCCCGAAGGCCGCCATTTCGGCAAGGTCTGCGGCGTCGCCTGGGGCGGCTGACGCCACCGGCCGAGCGGGACTGTCTTACCGGCCCGCGACGGCCGGTGGCGGCGATGGACTGTCCTGCGCTTCCGATGAATCCGCACCGGCATCCGCAGGCGCGGCGGTGAGCTGCAGGAACAGGTCTTCGAGATCGCTTTCGTGAGTCGACAGGTCGACGATGGTCAGGCCGTTTTCGCGCACGTCGTTGATAAGATCGCGGAACCGGGTCCGGCTCGGGCGGTAGCGGATGACCAGCCGGCGCGGCGGGATGAGTTCGGCGCTGTAGTGCGCCAGCCCCGCCGGCAGTTCGCTCAGCGATTCGCCCAGCAGGAACGTGACTTCCTTGCGGTCCACCCGCTCGAGCAGCGCCCCGGTGGTGTCGCAGGCGATGACCTCGCCATGATCGATGAAGGCGATCCGGTCGCACAGTTCCTGCGCTTCCGCCAGATAGTGGGTGGTCAGCAGGACGGTCGTACCCGACCGGTTCAGCGCCCGGATCTGGCTCCACAGCTGCTGGCGCAGTTCGACGTCGACGCCGGCGGTCGGTTCGTCCAGCACCAGAACAGGCGGTTTGTGGACCATCGCCTTGGCGACCATCAGCCGACGCCGCATGCCGCCGGAGAGGGTGCGCGAATAGTTTTCCGCCTTGTCGGTCAGCTGGACGGCGGCGAGCAGTTCGTCGGTGATCCGCTCGCGCTCCGGCACGCCGAACAGGCCGGCCTGGAAATTCAGCAACTCGCGCGGCGTGAAGAAGGCGTCGATGTTCAATTCCTGCGGCACCACGCCGATGGCGGCGCGCGAGCGGCGCGGATGCCGGTCGATATCGATGCCCCAGATCGAGGCCGTCCCGGCGGTCTTGTTGACCAGGCCGGCCAGGATATTGATCAGGGTCGATTTGCCCGCCCCGTTGGGTCCGAGCAGGCCGAACACGGACCCTTTGGGAATGTCGAGATCGATGCCCTTCAGCGCCTGGCTCGGCGGGAAATTTTTCGAACCGCGATAGGTCTTGGCAAGGCCGCGGACCCGGACGGCGGGCGGGGACTCCTCGGGGAAAACGGCCGGGGCAGCAGCGGCATCGGGCATGGCCGCAAAGTGGGGCGGACACGACGGGCAAGCAAGGCGGCGTCCGGAGATCGCGCCGACTCGGGCGCCAGCGGGCAAAGGGCGCGGGCTATTCCCGGCGCAGAATCCGGTCGACGAGCACCGTCGCCCACCATCGGCTCATGAAATCCGCCTTCAGGGCGGCGGGATCGTAGTCTTCCTCGAGCCAGCGGCGGAAGCCCCGCCCGCCCGTATCGCGGACATAGTGTTCGAAGAACAGATCCAGGATCCCGGTCTTGGCCTGGCGCCAGTGGCCGTAGCGCAATCCGAGCTGCCGTTGCGCCAGCCCGATCGGCCGATCCTCCACGCCGTGCAGGAAGGCGGCGGCGAACAGCCCGGCCCGATCGGCGCCGGTCTTGCAGTGTGCGAGAACCGGGTAGTCCAGCCCCTCGGCCATGTCGAGCAACTGCAACATCCGGTCCTTCCCCGGCGCGCCGCGGGATTCGATCCGGAAGTCGATATGGACGAGACCGAGTGCGCGGCAGGCCGCAATCTCCTGCCCGTAGGTGGCGTGGGGGTGCCGTCCGCGCAGATTGATCACCGTCTTGAGGCCGTGCCTGCGGGTCCAGCGGCGCAGTTGCGCCGGCGTCGGCTGGCCGGAGCGGAACAGGCGCGGCGACACGCGATAGAAGCGGTTATGCACCAGCCGGAACACCGCATGGTCACGGAACAGCGCGTCCGCCGTAGCGCCCGGAGACGACGCCGGCGAACCCGGCAGGGCTTCCGGCGGAGATTCGGGCGGGGATTCCGGCGGGCGCTCCGTCAAGAGCCGCCTGGTCCCCGGCCGCCGCTCGCGGCTCCGTCCCGCCTTCTCGCTACGATCAGGGCATAGCCGAGGCCGGTGAAGAGCATGATCAGGCCATAAACGGCGCTCGGGATGGCGAAGCGGACATCGCCGAGCAGGGTCGTTCCGACGACGATGCCCAGGGTCGCATTCTGGAAGCCACATTCGATGGTGACCGCGATCCGCTGCGCCGGGTTGAGACGCAGTGCGGTGGCGACACCATGGGCAATCGCCAGCATCAGCAGGTTGAAAACCAGGGCGACAAGGCCGGCCTGGGCAAAGAAGGGTACGATGTCGTCGCGCGACACGATCAGCCCTGCGATGACCACCAGAACGAACACCGCGGTCGACAAGAGGCGCGTATGGCCGCCGGCCCATTGCGCGAATGCCGGCGCGAGGCGGCGCACCAGCATGCCGAGTGCCGTCGGCACCACGACGATGGCGGTGATCTTGAGGACGGTCTCGAGCACCGGCAGGGGCGGCGCGGCCTGACCCATGAAATGGCTCAGGCTGCCGCCGACGATGAGCGGCACGGTGACGACGGCGAGCAGGCTGATGACCGCGGTGAGCGAGATCGACAACGCGACATCGCCGCGGGCGATCAGGGTCATCAGGTTGGAGGTTGTCCCGCCGGGGCAGGTGGCGAGGATCATCAGGCCGACCGCCAGGATCGCGGCCATCGGCCAGACCGACGCCAGAACGAAGGCGGCGGCCGGCAGCACGATCAATTGCAGACCTGCGCCGACGAAGAAATCCTTCGGCTGGCGGAACACCCGGGCGAAATCCCGGCCCGTCAGGCCCAGCCCCATCGCGAACATGATGAGCGCCAGTGCCAGCGGCAAAATCACGTTGGTAACGATGCCCATCGGGCTCTCCCGCGATCGTATCGGACTACACGGCCGGACCGTCGCAACCGGGCCGCAAGACCGCCCGGGCCGTCACCGTTCCGAAGGCGCCCGCCTATTCCCGGTAGGACGGATCGCGCCGGTCCAGCATGCGCAGCAGGGCGGGCCAGGCCATGTCGTTGGAGATTCTTGCGAAGAACTCCCGATTGGCGCCCTGGTGCGCCGTCTTTGCGACAATCTCTTTTTTCGGCGGATGAATTTCGGCCCCGGTCGAGAGCGTCCGCACCTGCATCGAGCAGGCGCGTTCCAGGAAATACATGCGCTGGAAGGCTTCGGCGACGGTTTCCCCGCAGGTCAGCGTGCCGTGGTTCCACAGCAGCATATAGTTCCGGTCACCCAGGTCTTTCTGCAGGCGCGGCCGCTCGTCGAGGTCGACGGCGACGCCCTCGTAATCGTGCCAGGCGATCTGGTTGCGGATCAGCAGCGCCGTCTGGTTGAGCGGCATCAGGCCGCGGCTGTCGGTCGACACCGCGGTGCCGTCGAGCGTGTGGAGGTGGATCACGCATCGCGCGTCGTCCCGCACCTCGTGAACTGCACTGTGGATGGTGAAGCCGGCCTGGTTGACCGGATAATCGCTCTCCATCATCAGCGCGCCGTCAAGATCGATCTTGATCAGGCTGGAGGCCGTGATCTCTTCGAACATCATGCCGTAGGGGTTGATCAGGAAATGATGTTCCGGGCCGGGAACCCGCGCGGAGATGTGGGTGTAGATCAGATCGTCCCAGCCATAGTGGGCCACCAGCCGGTAGGCAGCGGCGAGATCGACGCGAACGCTCCATTCCTCGTCGGATACCCGGTCGCGGACACTGCCGGCGGGGCGGATGGCCGTAACGGTGCTCATGGTCGATCTCCGGTCGGTTGGTCTATCGGATCGGTCAGCGGTTCGATCGGCGCGCCGAGCGCCTGCATCGTCGGAATGAAACCGGGGAAGCTGGTCCCGATCATAGCCGTATCGTCCACGGCGACGCCATCCCTGCTGGCGAGGCCGAGAACCAGGAAGCTCATGGCGATGCGGTGATCGTGCAGCGTGGCGACCGGATTATCCGGCCCGGTGCCGGCAACCGGACGGCCGCCGGAGCCGTCGATCTCCATCCAGTCGTCGCCGGTCCGCACCGGTACGCCGCAGCGGGCAAGCCCGTCGGCGACGGCGGCCAGGCGGTCGCTTTCCTTGACCCGCAATTCGCCGATTCCCTCGAACCGGCTGGTCCCGTTTGCAACGGCCGCAGCGGCGGCGAGAACCGGGTACTCATCGATCATCGACGCCGCGCGCGCCGCCGGCACCGCGACGGCGTTCAGCGCGCCGGCCGCCGCCACCAGATCACCGACCGGCTCGCCGGAGACCTCACGCCGGTTCTCGATGGAAAGGTTCGCGTCCATTTCGGCGAGGGTATCGTACAGACCGGTGCGCAGCGGATCGAGGCAGACGCCGCGAACGGTCACAGCGCCGCTGCCGGCCAGCAGGGCCGCGACCAGCGGAAAAGCCGCCGACGAGGGGTCGCCCGGCACAGAGAGATCGGCTGCGGAATATTCCTGCCAGCCGCGGACCGTGACTCGCGTTCCGGCTCTTCCGCCTGCGGAGGATACCGTGCAGCCGAAATAGCGCATCATACGCACGGTATGGTCGCGCGTCGGCGCAGCTTCGATCACCGAAGTCTCGCCCATCGTGTTGAGCCCGGCGAACATCACGGCCGTCTTGACCTGGGCCGAGACGACAGGCAGGGCGTATACTATGGGAACAGGCGCTCGTGCGCCCCAGACGGTCAACGGCAGCCGCCCGCCGGCGGCGCAGTCGAAGCGCGCGCCCATCTGCGACAGCGGTTCGGTCACCCGCGCCATCGGCCGCCGGCACAGCGAGGCGTCGCCGGTCATCACCGCGCGCAGATCGTGGCTCGCCAGGATGCCGAGCAGCAGCCGCGCAGCGGTGCCGGCGTTGCCCATGTCCAGAACCGTATCCGGCGCAGCAAGCCCGCCAACGCCGACGCCGTCAATTGTCCAGGTGCCGTCGGGCTGCCGCGCCACCGGCACGCCCAGGCAGCGCAAGGCGTTGGCCGTGGTCAGGACGTCGGCGCCTTCCAGCAGGCCGGTCACCCGGGTCCGGCCGATGGCGAGCGCGCCGAGCATCAGGGCGCGGTGCGAGATCGACTTGTCGCCGGGCACCACCGCCACGCCGTCAAGCGTGCCGGCGCGGCGCGCCATCGCGGGGTGGGCCGCACCGTCGGGAATTTCGGGAAGGACAGCAGACATCGGAGAGCTTCGGGAAGAGCGATTGGCGGGGCGAAGGCGGCGGATGGATCGGTGCGGATGTGCAATTCGGGTCTTGACGGCGGGCGCCTGTCTACCACATAGCCGCCTCATTCGACTTTCGCATGGTGCAGGTTGCCGCCGTCCGGCGACGCCACTGCGAATTTTCCGCCCCGATCCGGAGACCTGCCTTGGCTGACGCCGACCTCGGACAGAAACGCGCCTGCCCTTCGTGCAGCGGCAAATTTTATGACCTGTCGAAAGTGCCGGCACTGTGCCCCTATTGCGGGGCGACGTTCAATCCGGACGATTTAGTTCGCGGACGCAGCCGCAAGCCGCCGGTGCAGGAAGAAGTCAAGAGCAAGGCCGAGAAAAAACCGGCCGCCGAAAGCGAAGAGGCAAGCGATGACGTGAAGCTGCCCGAAGATATCGAGGAGGTCGATGTCGACAGCGACGGGGACGAGGACGACGATGTCCTGGAGGATGCCTCCGATCTGGGCGAGGACGATTCCGACCTCGGCGAGGTCATGGAGCATGTCGAGAAGCCGGAGAAAGAAGGCTGATCCGGGCTCAGCCGGGTCAATCCGGATTTTTCAGGGATAGAGCACTTCCGTGCGCCAGCCATCGCCCTCGCGGCGATAGACCAGGCGGTCGTGCAGGCGGAACTGCCCGTCGTTCCAGAATTCGAAGCCGCGGGGCATCAGCCGGAAGCCGCTCCAGTGCGGCGGCCGCGCAACCTTGCCGACGGCGAATTTCGCCGTAAAGGCGCCGACGCGTTTCAGCAATTCTGCCTTGCCCGTCATCGGCCGCGATTGCTGCGAGGCCCAGGCGCCGATCTGGCTGCCCCGGGCGCGGCTGGCGAAATAGGCGTCCGCTTCCGCGTCGGTCACGGTCCCGACCGCGCCTTCGACGCGCACTTGGCGGCGCAGCGATTTCCAGTGAAAGCACAGCGCGGCCTGCGGATGCGCCAGCAGTTCCGTTCCCTTGCGGCTTTCGAAATTGGTGTAGAAGACGAAGCCGTCGGCGTCCGCGTCCTTCAGCAGCACCATGCGGACCGACGGCATGCCGTCGGCGCCGACGCTTGCCAAGGCCATGGCGTTGGCATCGTTCGGCTCCGATTCGCGGGCTTCTGCAAACCAGGCCTGGAACAGGTCGATGGGTTCGGCGGTCGGTTCGATGCTCATGGCCGGAACTATACCCCGATCCGCGCAGGCCGGATACCGGCGGCATCGCCCGACTAGAGCCGCCGCGCGGGCGTCTGCCGTTCGAATGTTTTCCGGCGACGGTTGTCGGAGATACCGGCGTACAGCATATAAGCAGGCAGGGATCGGCGCCGGTTGTGCGGTTGGCGCAGCCGGCCGGAAAGGCCATGGCAACAGGAGATCGAACGGTGCGCAAAGTGCTTCTGGCTGTCGGACTGAGTGCAGCTCTCGTCCTGCCGGCCTGCACGACGAACAAGGAAACCGCCGGGACCGCCGGCGGCGCGGTGATCGGCGCGCTCGCCGGCGCGGCCCTGGCCCGGAAAGGCGATACGAGCGGCCGGCTGGCCGGCGCCGCGATCGGCAGTCTGGTCGGCGGGTTCATCGGCAACCGGATCGGCCATGCGCTCGACCGCAAGGACCGCGAAATGGCGCATCTGAACGCGCACCGGGCGATGAAGCAAGGCAGGACCGGCCACAGCCATGCCTGGCGCAATTCGCGCACCGGAAACGGCGGCATCGTCACGCCGACCTCGCCGCCCTACCGCGCCAAGCGCGGTTCGGCCAAGGGTCGGGTCTGCCGCAATTTCACCGAGACGGTGCAGCTCGCCGACGGCAGGACGGAGACCGTCAGCGGCCGCCGCTGCCGGACGCGGCGCGGCGCGTGGGCGGTTGCGCTCTGAGCGCACCCTTTTCCCGGATCAGTTTTTCCCGGTTCAGTTCGTCCGATCCGTCGGCACGGCATTTTCGCCGTCGTTTTCCCGGGCGGCGCCGAACAGCTCGCGCAGCGAAACGTCCAGCACCGATTTCTGTGCCGTCTCGGACAGTCCGATCAGGGAGTCCAGCCGGTCGGTCCAGACCGCCTCGTCCTGTAATCCGCCCAGTCCCGGCCGGATGGTGATGCCGAGGTCGCGGGCGATTTCGTAGACGGTCAGCGCCGCCGGGTCGCGCGACAGGATCCAGGCATCCTCGTTGGAGCGCGCGATATAGTGCAACGCTTCGAGCCGCTCCAGCAGCGGCTCCAGCAACTCGGCGGAATCCGGCAGCGGCTCCAGCAGCGTTTCGGTGTCGACCGGCCGGCCGGTCTCCCCGGCCCGGTACAGGCCGTGCAGGATCACCATCGCCTGTCCGAGCCGTCTTGTCGCGCGGCTTTCGCCGGGCGCCCCGTGACGCTGCAGCGCCAGCCACTCCGGCAGCGCCGCGGCGGTCTGCGCGCCGAACAGGACGGCGCACCACACCAGGTACATCCAGATCAGCAGCAGCGGAATGTAGGACAGCGCGCCATACAGGGTTTCGTAGGACGGGAAGGCGTGGAAATAGAGCGAGAAGCCCCATTTCAGCCCGTCGTACAGCAGCAGCGCAACGACTGCGCCGAGCGCGGCATAACCCAGCCGGACCTTGCGGTACGGGATCACCATGTAGGCGACGGCGAAGGAAACGAAGAGCAGCAGCGGCGGCAGCCAGCGGACGGCTGTATTCTGCACCCAGCTTCCCTCGACGACGCCCAGGTTCGCCTGCGCAAACAGATAGGTGGAGATCGCGATGCTGCCGCCGGCGAGCAGCGGCGTGACGGTGAGAACCGCCCAGTACATGGTCATGCGCTGAACCAGCGGCCGGACCTCCGGCTGGCGCCAGATCCGGTTGAACCAGGTATCGACCGTATCGAGCAGGATGACGGCGGTGACCGCGAGCGCCACCGTGCCGACCGCGGTCAGCTCCCGCGTGTTGCGCAGGAACAGGTCGAACTGGCCGCGCACCGCCTCGACATTCTGCGGCAGGAAGATCTCCAGGATGAAGGACAGCAGATCGGTGCGGATCCGGTCGAACACCGGAAAGGCCGCCAGGATCGAGAAGCCGATGGCGGCGAGCGGCACGACCGCCAGCAGGGTGGTGTAGCTGAGCGAGGCCGCCGCGCTGAAATTATGGTCTTTCCAGAAACGCAGGCCGAGATAGACGCAGAAGTCGCCCGCGGCGCGTACCGCTCGCCAGGCGGCGGGCTTTTCCCGGTCGTCGATGCGGCTTTTGGCTTCCGTCATCCCCGGTGCGGTTCGTTGTTTCCTGCGGGGCCGAACAGGCGGCGGCCGGCCGCGGTCCTGCCCGGACTGGCCGAAGACCATACCGCGCCCGGCCGGGCTTGTCGCGCAATTGACCGGTCTAGCGCGCCGTGTAGGATGCATCCGCACCGCAGCAGGATGGGCATAATCGATTCATGGCCGCACAAGCGGGACTGATGGCCGGCAAGCGCGGCATTGTGATGGGCGTCGCCAACGACCGGTCGATCGCCTGGGGAATCGCGCGCGCGGTCGCGGAGCAGGGCGCCGAACTGGCCTTCACCTTCCAGGGCGAGGCGCTGGAGAAGCGCGTCCGTCCGCTGGCGGATAGCGTCGGCGCATCGCTCGTCCTGCCTTGCGACGTCACGGAGGCGGAATCCCTCGATGCGGCCTTCGGAGCGCTCGGCAAGGCCTGGGGCAGCCTGGATTTCGTCGTTCACGCCATCGCCTATGCCGACAAGGACGAACTGAAGGGCAAGTATCTCCACACGACAAAGGATAATTTCGTCCGCTCGATGCTGGTCTCCTGCTATTCCTTCACCGACGTCAGCCGCCGCGCCGCGGCCCTGATGAACGACGGCGGCAGCCTGCTGACGCTGACCTATTACGGCGCCGAGCGGGTGATGCCGCATTACAACGTGATGGGCGTGGCCAAGGCGGCGCTCGAGGCGAGCGTCAAGTATCTCGCCGTCGACCTGGGCGACCGGGGCATCCGGGTCAACGCCATCTCGGCCGGGCCGATCAAGACGCTGGCGGCGTCGGGCATCGGCGACTTCCGCTACATCCTGAAATGGAACGCCGACAATGCGCCCCTGCGCCGGAACGTGACGACCGGCGAGGTCGGCGGCGCGGGCCTCTATCTGCTCTCGGACCTGTCGACCGGCGTGACCGGAGAGGTCCACCATGTCGACAGCGGCTATCATGTCGTCGGCATGAAGGCGATCGACGCGCCGGACCTGATCGCCGAAGCGCGCGGGGCCGCCGAAGCGCGCGGGGCGGACTAGCGCCATGCCCGGCAACGCCTTCGGCACGGCGTTCCGCTTCACCACCTGGGGCGAGAGCCACGGGCTCGCCATCGGCGGCGTGGTCGACGGTGTGCCGCCGCGCCTGCCGCTGACCGAGGACGATATCCAGCCCTGGCTCGACAAGCGCCGGCCGGGCCAGTCGAAATTCGTCACCCAGCGCAAGGAGCCGGACCGGGTCCGCATCCTCTCCGGCACCTTCGAGGGGCTGACCACCGGCACGCCGATCAGCCTGATCATCGAGAATGTCGACCAGCGCCCGCGGGACTATTCCGAAATCAAGGACCTGTTCCGGCCCGGCCATGCCGATTTCACCTACTGGAAGAAATACGGCATCCGCGACTATCGCGGCAGCGGCCGGGCCTCGGCGCGCGAGACCGCCATGCGGGTCGCCGCCGGTGCGGTCGCCCGGCAGGTCCTGAACGCCGCCTGGGGCGACACCTTCCGCATCCGCGGCGCGATGGTGAAGATGGGGGCCCTGGAGATCGACCGCGCGCGCTGGGACTGGGACATCGTCGGCGACAACCCCTTCTGGTGCCCGGACGCGGCGGCCGTACCGGTGTGGGAGAACTTCCTGACGGTGGCGCGCAAGGCCGGCTCCTCTGCCGGCGCGGTGCTGGAAATTCACGGCGAGGGCGTACCGCCCGGCCTGGGCGAGCCGGTCTACGACAAGATGGACGCCGACCTCGCCAAGGCGATGATGTCGATCAACGCGGTCAAGGCGGTTGAGATCGGCGACGGCTTTGCCGGCGTGGAGCTTCCCGGCGAAGATGCCCACGACACTATGCACATGGAAGACGGCGCCATGGTGTTCGACAGCAACCGGGCCGGCGGCACGCTGGGCGGCATCACCAACGGAGAGCCACTGGTCGTGCGCTTCGCCGTCAAGCCGACCTCGTCGCTGCCCCGGCCGCGGCCCACGGTCACGGTCGACGGCGAGGACACCGCCGCGATCACCAAAGGCCGGCACGATCCCTGCGTCGGCATCCGCGCCGTGCCGATCGGCGAGGCCATGATGGCCTGCGTCCTCGCCGACCACTGGCTGCGCGACCTGGGCCAGCGCGGTCGGTAGCCGCGTGCGGGTGTCGTAAAGTGTCATGAAATGTCATGGTCTGCCCAAAATTAACGTTTTTACTGTAATAACAATGACTTGATCAAACACTATCCTTGTCAGTCTTCAACTCAGCAAGCTGATTCAAGTCAACTCCCGACCCCGCATGTCCCCCGAAACCGCCCGGATTGCGGGGCTGTTTCCGATCCGGCGCCGGCGACGGCAGCGCCGGGCGGCGGAAGCCGCAACGCGATATCCCGCTTGCGGCCGGACAAACGGCCGCTACGCGCCCGGTCCCGCTGTCGGCGTGGTCCGCCATGGCTCGGGAAAATGTCGAGGCACGAGGTCGCGCCAGCCGCCGGCTGCCAACGCCCCGGCCTTGGGGATCCAGCGCCGGACCTGGGCGCGCATCCAGCTTTCGGAACTCCACTCCGAGGCAACCCTCGCCTCGCCCAAGATGCGCTCGGCCATCCAGCGGTGCGACTTCTCTGCGCCTATTCCGTCCAGCACTGACACCAGCGCGCGATCTTCCCGTCCCCGGCCCACCCCGTCCGAGGAGGGGGCGGGCGGCCGGCGACCCGCCACAGGTCGGCGATCCAGCCGACCGGGGCCTCCAGCGGCAGGCTCAGTCCCAGCTAGCTTCGCCACGATCCCGTCGCCGGGTCCGAACATCCGCCTGCGCTCAAGGCCTCCTATCGTTATCTCATCGAGTTCCGGTTCGTCCCTGGCCTGAGCCTCCCTCGCAGCCCAGTCAAGCATTCCGAGGAAGTCGAAATCGCCTGCCTTGACGTTGCAGGTGTAGAGGCGGGTGACGATCCAGCGCATCAGGTCGCGCAACTCGTCGGGTTCGATATGCGCCACCTCCGGCCAGGGAATGCGCCAGCCGTTGGCGTCGATCACCACGATATCGGAAAATATTCCGGTATGCGTGACCGGATGGATTCCCGAATGAATGTCTTCGAGGATCGTATCGCGAAAACACTTGACGACCATGGCCTTCGCCAGAAACGCGGCAACCTGCATTTCGTGCTCCTCGACCATTCCAGATTGCCCCCGTGTTTCCCGATCCCCATTTCGCTTCCAAGGGATACCCGGCAGCCACCTCACCGACCTTCAGCACCCGTGGCGGCGCATCCGGGATTGCGCCGGTCTCGACGAAGTGCGCATTCATGACCTCCGTCACTCCTTCGCCTCGCGCGCGCTGGCGCTGGGCGAGGGTTTGCCGATGATCGGCAAACTGCTCGGTCACACACAGGTGCAGACGACCGCCCGGTACCGCCCACCTTGCCCGCGATACCGTGAAGGCTTCCGCGGCGCGCATCGGCGACAGCATCGACAGCGATTTCGTCGCTACGCCATGAGTCGCTTTCATTTCTACGGATTATACGTATATTGAGACAAGTCCCTGTGGCCAGGAAGCCTGCCATGCCCACCGTGAGCGCCCTCGAGTTCCAGCGCAAGTTCGGCCGGTTCCAGCACGAAGCGCAGCGCAAGCCGGTGGAGATAACCCGGCATGGGCGCCGCGAGTTCGTGCTCATGTCCGCGGAGCACTATGACTGGCTTCGGGCTTCGGCGCAGCGCAGCCATCGCACGGACGCCGCCGCCGATGTGGTGATCGACGCCGTGGAGCGCGCCGCGATGGATGGGGAGCACAAGCCGCTCGACGACCTGCTGACGTAACGACGAATCGGTGGCGCTTCCCGATCCGAAGCCAGGCCTGGTCGTCCGCTACGACTACCTCTGGACGCACGAGGCCGCCGCCGGTCGCGACCAGGGCAAGACCCGCCCGACCTGTCTGATAGCCGCGACCGACCCGGCTGTACTTCCGCGCTACGTCGTGCTGCTCCCGATCACCCATACACCGCCTGGAGTCGATTCCACAGGCATCGAAGTCCCGGCGCGCGTCAGACAGGCCCTGGGTCTCGACGACACGCCGAGCTGGGTGATCGTGTCGGAACACAATATCGATGAATGGCCCAATGCCGGGCTGTCTCCGCTGCTCGGTCAGCCGGACGTCTTCAGCTACGGTTTCATCCCGCCGGGACTGTTCGCGCAGATCAAGGCCCGCTTCCTCGCACTGGCTCGCTCGAAGAAGAGCCGCGCCGTGCGCCGCTGACGGTGCGCATTTCCCAAGCACCACCGTTCCAGCGACCCGCAGTCCCTTGCGCCCGCAAACTAAAGTCGCGTGACATTCGGAAACGCGCGCCGGACACTCGGCGGCGCCATGCGCATCGTCTGGTCGCTGTTCCGCCTGCTATTCGGCGCGCTCCTTTGACCCCACAGATTGACGCAAGTTCAATGGGTCAGCATGCCGATCAGCGTCAAAAAGCGACGCCGAACAACTTACCTGATGGGCCAAGCCTGTCATTACACCGGTTGCGTTGGGCGCTATGGCCCAGGTGTGTTGGAATTTCAGGCGATTCAGTTGCGCAGTTCTTGATGAAGTCGGGATCGAGGTCATTTCCATGAGTGCCGAAGGGTGGCCAACGAGTATTGCCGATGCCGGCGCCGGATTGAGGTCGGGCGCCTTTAGCGTTGGTGCTATAACCCGGCACTTTCTGAATGGAATCCACCTGCTCCAGCCCGAGCTGAATGCGTTGATCGCGGTTACCGAAGATCTGGCCATCGCGACAGCCGCGACATTAGACGCCGAGCTGAGAAACGGCATCGACCGGGGCGAACTGCACGGCATTCCCATCGTCATCAAGGACGATACCGACGTCGCCGGATATCCAACAACCGTCGGTTCAGCGCTTTACAAAGCCCGGGGCGCGGAGCGCGTCCCAGAACGGGATGCGACGGCGGTTGCGCGATTGAAGGCGGCGGGCGCCGTCATCCTCGGAAAGGCCAACATGAATGAATTCGCCGCCGGCGGCAAAGGCGGCTTCAATCCTCATTTCGGGAATACGCGAAATCCCTGGTCGCTTCTCCACGACCCTGGCGGCTCATCGAGCGGCACGGGCGCTGCGGTGGCTGCGCGACTTTGCCTGGGTGGGACCGGCACCGATGCCGGCGGCTCCGTGCGCGGCCCAGCGTCGCGATGCGGCATTGTCGGCATCAGGCCGACTTATGGGCGGGTCAGTTGTCGCGGGACATTCCCAAGGTGCCGAAGCTTTGGAACGGTAGGGCCGATTGCAAACCGCGTTGCCGATGCCGCCGCATTGTTGACGGCGATGGCCGGCCATGATCCAGGCGATCCGAACTCGCTTGACCTGCCGCAAGAGGATTTTGCTCGGGAAATGCACCGGGGAATCGGAGGATTGCGTTTGGGTCTCGTTGACGGTTTTTCATTCGAAGGACTCGATCCCGAAGTGGCCGAAGCTCTTTCTAATGCAGTTGCTACTTTTGAAATGCTGGGGGGGCAGGTCAAATCCGTCAGCGCACCAACATTCAGCAAAACCCTAGACCCTGCCCGGCTGGCTGAAATTATTTTCCGTGAATTCGCCGACGTGCTTGCGGACGAGTACGACCGTGCCGACCCGTCCCTGTTCGGCGAGATCGTGCACCGGGACATGGCCAATGCCCACGATGCGGTTCCGGGTCGTTACGACCGGCTTGTCGCCGAACGGAAGCAGTACAGACGCGATGCCGCAGAACTTTTTGCCGATGTCGATTGCCTGTTAACTCCTGTGTTTCCCGGCATGCATGCGGATATCGATGACCCGCCGGATCTATCAGGCGATCATCGCCGTTTCACCGTACCCGTAAGTTACCTGGGGTTGCCCAGCGTCGCTTTACCGTGCGGCCTGAGTTCGAACCGCTTACCGATCGGCATGCAGATCATCGGCAATTGGAACGACGAAAACCTGATCGTTCGAGTCGCCGCCGCGTTCGAAGCGTCGTCGGGCCTGCAGAACGAACAGCCGCCGATCCTTTGGACCGGTCCTGGCCTCTGAGGCCGCATCGCGACGACGCGACCTGACTTTTCGGTTACAAATCCCTCCAAACTACTTTATAGTACGGAATCCCGGTTATCGTCGGAACGGAAGTCGTTGGCCATGAACAGGATACTACGACGCGTTAACCGAATGCCACAGCAGATTGGCGTGCCTTACCACCCGGTCATTTTGAAACTCGAGCTGCTCAGCCAGGGCTTGCGTATTTCACCCGCTGCCAGCGAGGAAATCGGCAAATCCCTCAAAGTCGATCATGCGGTCGGCGCGGTTGGCAAGCACGCCCTCGATATCATCCTGACACCGGGAAAAGTCTACGTCGGTCTGCCGCACGGCGCCGCCGTGAACGAGCATTTCGAGGATGGCACGCCCTTCACATTGGAGATCGATGGCGACGGTCAATATTTCATTGGGAAAAAGCCAGCCCGGTTGAAAGAAGACGGCCGCTGGAAATGCCTGGAGGAGGACGCTGAACCGGAACGGTTGATGAATTGTACCCTGCCGGCGACTCCAGGCTATTATGACAAGAAGACCTCAAACGGCCATTCCATGCGGTCCATCATGCCTCACGCTGGCGACTTCGGAGGCGCCACGATCTTCCCGCAATGCGTGTATTTTGGTCATTTCGTCAAGGAATTCGAAGGAACCGAGTGCCGGTTTTGCGGGATCGACGAAAACCTGGAATCCGGACGGGATCCGTATCCGAAACGCGTCGATGATTTTTTGGAAACCTTGGAAGAAGCCCGTAAACACCCTGGCTTCCGGCACGGTCCGGTATTTGCCGGCGGGACGACGGCCGGCCCCGACAGGGGTGCAAAAGTCCACGCAAAGTTCTTAAGACCGATCAAGGAAGCGTTTCCGGATAATTGGCTGCGACTAACAATCGCCCCACCCAGAGAAGAAAAATGCGTCGATATGCTGTTCGAAGCGGGCGCCGACATGGTGGGATACAACTACGAAATTTTCGACCCGCAGTTGTTCAACAAATTATGCCCGGGCAAGGTGAGAGACATCGAAGATGGCGTCCCAGGCCACGATCAGTATGACAAGATGATCAAGCATATTGTCAAGAATTTTGGCACTGGGCGGGCAAACGCCAATCTACTTGCCGGTCTGGAGCCGGCGCAGAGAACAGTCGACGGCATTGAGCACCTGGCGTCCATGGGCGTGATCCCGACGATTTTTGTGTTTGTGCCGCTAAAGGGCACGGCGTTGGAAGGCCAAAAACCACCTAGCATTCGCGAGATGATTTACATTTATTCCAACCTGAAATCGATCACCGAGAAATTCGGAGTCGATACTTACTGCGCCGGCTGTTGCCGTATGCTCGTCAATACAAAGTTTTATGATGGCATGCAGCCGACCATGCCAGCGATTGCCGAAGACGACCTTCGCTACGTCGGTTTACCGCCGGAAGACCTGTATGAAGCTCCGCCACTTCCATTCCATTTGAATTGTGCGTGGTGAGCAGACCGGCGCGTTGACGGTGGAGGACCAATGCTCCGCGCGGCGCAGCATTGGATTTTTGTGCGGTTTGCCGGAACCGGTTGCGTCGAATTTCACGCAGTACCCGTTTCAAAAAAAGTGGACAAGCGGCATCGGGCTCGATTGCAGTGCATATCGCGTACCGATCGAAATATGGGGACGGTTACGGATGAGTCGCAATGAAAAGTCCAAGGGCCTCAACGGAGCTGTTTTTCGATCCGGTACCATATTACCCGGGAGACTATCGCTGCCAGATATTTTGCTGCATGTTTCAACGCAGTCCGAATGCGCGCCGGTCATGCGGTCTTAACGGCGCGGCCGACCTTCGCGATTACTTGATCGCGCGCGTTAAGAAGTTAAACCTCGAGTATGTGCGGGTTCATTCGGCTGGATGTCTCGACTTCTATTGTGAGGTCGGCCCCATGATGATGATTATGCCGGAAAAAGTACGCTATCGCTACGCCAGCCGCGAGGACATCGATAAAATTCTACTTATGCACGTCATTCAGAAAAAACGAGTTACAGAATTACTAGTGTTACCGAAGCATATAGTAGAAAACACTTAAACGATGCGGTACTCGAATTCAGGTATCCAATCGATGGCATTTGTCATGTTGAGCCGCCGACACGATTTCCAATCGCCCGACCGAGCTGCATTATGGAAGGCCACAGGGACCACAGCAGGAATGCGAAGGCGAGTGCCATTATCACACCGCTTTTCGGGCGAGTGAAAAATATAAAAACAGTGTCGTAGCTGGCCAGGGAAGTCAGGTAAAACCGCTCGGCCAACGGTCCCAAGATTATGCCAAGGACCATCGGCGTCGTCGGTATGTTGAACCGCTTCATGAAATAGCTCAGAACGCCGAAGAACAAGCAGATATAGATGTCCGCAATATTATTGCGCACTGCAAACGCACCGACCACGGCCAAAACGATTATCATGGAATAAAGAATTGCTGGCGGTACTTTCATAATAAGGGAGAATCCGCGCGCAATCGGCAAACCCATGACGACGATCAGGAGATTGGCAACCAGGTAACCGGCGAAGACCGTGTATACCAATTCTTTGCCGGTCACGAACAGAATCGGGCCGGGGTTCACTCCCTTCAACATGAGAGCCGCCATCATAATGGCGGTCGCAGCGCTTCCCGGGATCCCCAGAGTCAACATGGGAATCGTTGCCGCACCCGTAGTCGCATTCTTCGCCGTTTCCGGCGCCGCCAATCCTTCTTCCACACCGGTTCCGAACTTCTCCCCTCGCGGCGAAACCTGCTTTTCCACGCCGTAGGCGATGATCGCTCCCACAAGACCGCCGGCGCCGGGAATGACACCGATCATGCACCCCAAAGCGGAGCCCCGTGCGATCGTACCCTTCAGTTTCCATAGTTCTCTGAAGGAGGGGAGTTTGGTGTGCTTGTCCAGGTCGCGATGGCCAATTTTCAAGTGTTGGGTGAGTGTAAACAGAACCTCGCCGACCGCAAACATTCCAATCATCGCTACAACAAAACTAACCCTGCTATCCAGCACATCCCAGCCAAAAGTCAGACGTGGCATTGCGTAAAAATAATCTATCCCGACTGTAGCGATGATGAGACCGGCAAAGAGCGACAACAGCGAGGGCAGCATATTGCCTTTAGCAATGGATACCACCGCAACGAGCCCCAGGAACGTCGCGGCAAAAAACTCCGGCTGATCGAAAGTCAAGGCGAATTGAGCGAACGGCGGTGCGAAGAAAATCATCAACAGTGCGCTGACCATGCCGCCGATGGCGGAGCAGGTGATGGCAATGCCCAGGGCTTTCGCCGAGCGCCCCTTTTTGGTCATCGGGTAACCGTCCCAGGTCGCTGGCAATGACCCGGGCGAACCGGGAATGTTCAAAAGAACGGACGAAATAGACCCACCGAATATGCCGCCGACATAAATGCCGGTCAAAAATAACATTGCGGAAACAGGGGACATAAAATAGGCAAAAGGCAGACCTAATGCCATGGCGTTGACGAATGCAATGCCGGGCAGAGCCCCCGCCACAATACCGATGAATGACCCCGCCAAAAGAAACCCAAAATTTGTAAATTGAAAGAGATTGCCCATTCCAGCAATCAAATTTGATATTATGTCCATCGCCGTGCCTTACCTCGAACAGCCCGTCGCTCAGCGACGACGTTAGAACAATCCCAATATGCGATAGAACCCAATTGTCAGGTCATGAAAGACGCCGACACCCTTGGGCAGAGGCATGTAGGCGAGTTTGAGAAATATGTACAAAATCGCCAAAGTCGCAATGCTGCTGGTCAGCAGGATTCGCAGAGGTTTGCGCTGCCCGCTGATCAAAAGCCAATAGAGAATTACCGAGAAGGTTGCGAATGCGAACCCTATGTATGTGGTGGCGATTCCATATCCGAAAATTCCCAGGAATCCCAATATCATCTTCTTGTTGTTATGCTCGCCTGCCTCAATTACCTCGCTGCCGACAATCGCAATCTTGGTTTCGTCGACGATTTCGTCGGAAGTGGATCGCGTCTCGCCGGCGGTCATCTGTTGGCGGCGCAAGTTTCTACGTTCTTTCCAAATCCCACGCAGGTTCCATAGAAGCATAACTCCGGCAACGGACATAAGCGCTGTCGTCATCATCGACGGCCATGTTACCGGATTATGGGGCCTCTCGGCGTCGAAATTTACGTCGGTGAATAAGGCAAAAAATATAAGACAACCGGCACCCAGAACGAGCAACGGAACGGCAATTTGCGACAAGCTCAGCCGCTTCCATACTGAATCCATATGGGCCAATCTAAACCCTCTACACAACCGATCCCCCCTCCCGCCGAACGGAAGGGGGGATCGAAGCGGACTTTACGCACTGATGATGGGCGTTCTTCGAAGGCTGTCGTCCAGTCCTACTCCTTGGTCGGGATCCCGAACTGCTTGGAGTACTTTTTCATCGTGTTGTAGTAGGTCTCGATGAATTTCCTGGTATCCTGGGGATTCCGCGGCGCCGTACACGTCGCGGTCCGGTCGCAAAACTTCTTGAATTCGGGCGAGGTGAACGCCCGGCCCAGCGCTTCGCTCAGGATTTTCTGGCGATCGGCGGGAACGTCCTTGGCCGTGATGATTGCCCGGTAGTTTTTCAGATACATATTGAATCCGAAGTCCGTGATCTTCGGAACGTCGGGATAGTACGGGTTCTTTTCCGGGGAAAATACGACCACGGGCCGAATCTGCTTGGCCTCGATGAACTGTCTCACGTCGCCGGGTTCCTCATACATGATGTCGACATGACCGCCCAGAGGCGCCGCATATCGTTCGGCCGGGAGCTCGTAAGGAATTGGCTTCCACTTGTATCCCTTGGTCGCGAGGTACTTCAGGGTAAGGTCGTCGGGACCGCCGAAACTGGCGCCAAGCGCAAGCTTCATCTTGCCCGGGTTGGCTTTGACATACGCCAGGATGTCCTTGAAGTTTTTGAACTTGCTCTTGTAGGGAACGAAGAGCATGGAATCGGTGACCTGGCCGAGGCCGATAAACGACATATCCTTGGCCCGGAGCTTGCCGTAGCCCTGCAACCAGGATGCGACGGAAAACGCGGTGATCGAACCGATGGTGTAACCGTCGGGCTTTGCCGTCGCGACCGCCTGAACGCCGGCATTGCCTTGCGCGCCCGTGACGTTCGACGGCTGGACCTTCACGCCGAGCTCTTTCGACAACAGCGGCGCCAGGGCCCTGACGAATTGATCGGCGCCGCCGCCGGGGCCATAGTTGGCGATTATGTCGATCGGTCTGTTGG
The DNA here is from genome assembly GCA_002238725.1 of Rhodospirillaceae bacterium bin65. Lineage (GTDB taxonomy): Bacteria > Pseudomonadota > Alphaproteobacteria > Bin65 > Bin65 > Bin65. The sequence goes on along the minus strand of MPMX01000025.1, from coordinate 28,364 downwards.
GGAACTTTTCTGCGGCCCACGAACCGGATGTTGCGATCGACAACGCGAGTCCAATCGCAACGATACCCGTCGTTTTACGGATGTATGCAGTCGTACTCATTGCTACTCCTCCCAGTGCAAACTTCGCACTATATACCAAACGAAATGGTTTCAATGAGGGTTCGAACTTCTGGTGAGTTATCTCCTCGCCGAATTTTTGTTGTGTCTCGCTTCTAAAGGTTACCCAGAACGTCGATCGCATTGTGCGAAAAGAATCGATTCCGGGTTTCCTCGTCGAAATCTGGATAATATTTGAGATATTGCTCGACACCGCTGACGCCGCTCGAATCCCAGTGCGGATAGTCGCTCGTGCACGCCATGTTCCTGCCGTTCAGCCACTCCATCGTCTCTTTCAAGAGCGGTTCCTGGGGCTCGAACGTGCAGATACAACACTGTTGCCTGAAATACTCCGAAGGTAACCGGTCTATATAAGTGTTCTCTCCCGGCCGGTCTTCGAAATGGTCGTCCAGCCGACCGAGATAGAACGGCACCCATGTCGCGCCGCCCTCACACAGAAGGACTCTCAGTCCCGGATGGCGCGCGAGGACGCCCATGCCGATGATCCCGACCAGGCCCGTGGTCATTTCACACGGGTGTGAGACCGTGTGGGTCAACCAGTAATGATCGAACTTGTACTCGGTGCTGTAGGAAGCGTGATAGGTGCCGGTCCCTTCGTGGAACACCACGGGCAAGCCGGCGTCCACCATAGCCTCCCAGACCGGATCCCAATCCGGCCCCCACCAGCGGACGTCCTGCATCACATTGGGGCGCATCGCGATCCCGTTCGCCCCCATCTCTGCGACACGCTTGATTTCCGCCACCGCGTTGGTGGGATCGAGGGGAATCGTGGCGCACCACAAATGACGTTTACCGACCGCCCAGTCGTTGGCTATCCATTCATTGTAGCCGCGCATATACGCGTATTGCAGGTCCCAATCGAGGACGTCGGGTAGGAACACACCCATTGTCGGAATCCACAGGGCGACGTCGATGCCCGTGCGATCCATATCTTCGTCCCGGTTGGCGTAGACGTGTTCGCAGGCATCCCGATAGCTCAGGGAGACTCCCCGCGGGCGGTGATCGGAGGTGCCCTCGGGTCGGCCGCTACCGAGCCCCCTCGGCTTTTGATACAATCGGCCTTCGATCATTAACCGGGTCGCACCGAAGTTGTCCCGAACTTCCTTGACCGCGGCGTCGGCATACTTCTTGTCGAGATATTTGTTAAAGGCTTCAGGGGGTTCGATGATATGCCGGTCGGCATCGATGACAAAATACTCGGGGCGAATTTTTTTGCTCGCTGAGCGATACTCTTTGGCAATAGTTCGATAGTGATCTTGTCCGTTTAACTTTCCTGCCGGTTCCGCCATTGCGTGCCCCCGTGTTAGCAGTTCTTCAAATGCGTATGAATTCAATGAGAATCTTGCCGGTCAATCTGTACCAGCAATTATGTTAGAATCATTCAAATCCAGTTTCTTGGCAAACTACTATATATCAGCAAATTTTTTGTGTCAACGGCGGCTAGATTGGATACCGGCGCGGCGGCGCAACATTGTCCCGCGGGCTCGGTGGCGGCTTGCCCATGCAGCTTGCGGGAGGGCCCGCGCGGGGAGCGATGCGCCGAACCCTCGTCGACAACCGCCGGCCGAACCCTCGCATTGAGCTTCAAGCCATACATTTCCTGCCCTCCGCCGCAACCGGCGAGCGGGCGTGAGTGGCGCACTGTTGCGCCGCCGCAGCCGGACCGCCCGGCCGCGCCGCCGTTAACTCTTGACTCGCCATCCGAAAGGTCATTTGATAATCTGTACTATATAGCAGATCGAAATGCTTTGATGGTCAAGGCATCGTGTCGAGAATGCGGATTGGGTATCGTTATGGGCGAGACAGCAGTTCAACAAAACGGGAAAGACTTCTACGAAGCGGTTGCCGATTCATATCGTCAATCGACCAAGACGGTGGGTAACGAGTTTTTTGTTTTTGACGGCGACCGCCATTTGATTGAGCCGCTGGAAGCCTTCACGAAATACCTGGATAACGATTTCCGGGATCAGGCGCCATCGGTGGCGATCGATAACGGAGGCGGTGTCCGTTTCGTCGTTGAGGGGCGCATGTACCAAAAGCCGCATGGCTGGGGTGTGGGCCGTCCGGAAGGCAACTCGGACTACCGGCCACGCGGCGTTTCCCTGACACGGGACGAAGCTGTCCAGCATGCCCTCGAGAAGCGTGACGAGGACATGGATATCACCGGTGTCGATATCGGCATGTGGATTCCCACGGGCGGACTGTTCCTGCCGGACGTGGTCGATATCGACCTGCAATACGCCCTCATGCGAGCGTTGAACGATTGGACCGCCAAGGATTATTGCGTTGGCAAGCGCCATCTGTGGTGCGGCGCCATTCCGTTGGAGCCGGGGCGAGCTGTCGCCGAGGTCAAGCGGTGCAAGGAGATGGGCGCGTCAGCCATGTGGCTCCGGCCCAATGTCATGCAGGACGTGCGCTGGTGGACCGAAGAATGGGATCCCGTCTGGGAAGCCATGACGGACAACGACATGGCGCTCCTGTTCCATGAGGCGACGGGCACCTACAACGCCACCCATAGCGCCGACTACAAATACGACGTCTATTGGATGGCCCATGTGGCGTCCCATCCGCTGGAAATGTGCGGCGCTCTCATCGCCATCATCGGCTACGGCGTATTGCAGCGCCATCCCAAGCTGAACGTGATGATGTGCGAAGCCGGCGTCACCTGGGTGCCCTACTTCATCGGCCGCATGGACGAGCATGTCGAATCCCGTCCGGCCCATGAACTGAACCTGGACATGCTGCCGTCCGAATACTTCAAGCGCCAGGTCTGCATCTGTGCCTTCGAGGACGACGAACCCTTGTTGGCCGAGACGATGGAGCTCTGGGAAGGCAAGAACATGGGATACACCAGCGACTATCCGCACTGGGATTCCAGCGGCATCAGCGGCGTCGAACGTTATCTGAACGAGTTTCCGGACATCAGTCCCGAGCACAGGGAACTGTTCTTCTCGCGGAACCTGATCGATGTGTTCAAGCTGAAACCCGACGCCTGAATGACCGGGTCGGGCACGGCCCTCCCCGGGGCTGCGCCCGTATTTCTCGAATGCTAGACGAGGAAATTGTCGGTCCGGTCACCTCTCGGGTCGCCGAGTGGGCGGCTGGTCTCGTCTACGACGACATACCGTCGGACGTGATTGAATTCACCAAGCGGTCGATTCTGGACGGCATCGGCTGCGCGGTGCGCGGCCTCGAGCTCGAAACCGGCGCCCTGATCCTCGAATATGCCGGCGGTCTCGATGCCGGAAAGCCGGATGCTAGCGTTTGGGGAACCGGCATCGAGCTGCCGGTTCGTACAGCAGGGCTTGTCAACGGAACGACGGCTCACGCACCGAATATCGGCGACTCATTTAACGCGCATCCTGTCCATACCAATTACCTGATGCCGCAAGCGGCGATTGCCGTGGCCGAGAAAGAACAACTTTCCGGACGGGAGGTGATTGCGGCCTGTGTCGCAGGTACGGAAGTCTGTCTTCGAGCGGCCGTGGCGACTGACGTCAGCGGGCGTGGCGGATACTTCGATGCGGGCAGCAGAGGTTGGCAGGCGACGGGCGCGCTTGGCGCCATCGGTACGTCCGTGGCCACCGCACGTCTGCTCGAGTTAAATCCGGAAAGAATGGTTCAGGCCCTGGTTCTCGGCGGCACGCAATTGGCGGGCGTCTACCGTCCGTCGGGCGGCTATATGGGAAAATCGTTGTTCGCCGGGAGGTCTGTCGCCAGCGGTATCGAAAACGGCTATATCGCCCGGACCGGGTTCGAAGCGGGATACCGGCTTTATGAAGACGGGCTTTGCTTTGGATCGGGAATCGTTTCTCCAAACTATAATCTGGAAGAATCAGCTGCCGATCTGGGTGCGGTGTGGCGCTCGCGGGAAGTGGATTTTTGTATCCACCCCGCCAAAAAAACCTTCAATGCCAATATCGATTCATTGCTCGAAATTCTGCGCAAAGAAGATCTGGAATTCAGCGAAATCGCCCGCATCGATTTGCTGTCAGCCTATGTGTCGGCTCATGCGCATGATTTTTTCCGCGCGCCGAATAATTCGACGGAAGCCTTCAACAATCTCCGCTATATCGCTGCTGCAACGGCAATGGACGGCGAGTATTGGTTCGACCAGCTGTTGGAAGAAAAATACACAAACGCCGATATCCTTCGCTTCGCGTCGGAGAATGTGAAAATCGTTCGCAGCCAGGAACTGGAAAGGCTGACCGGCCGATCATGGCCCGGTGGCGCCGAGATCGCGACGAAGGACGGTCAACGCCACCGTGTCTGCTTAACGGCTCATAAAGGCGAAATTACCAATCCATTGACTAAACAGGAATTGGAAGCGAAGTTCCGCCGAATGACCGAACGCCTTGGATACCACTGGGCCACCCGGGTCATCGATGCTGTTGATAACTTGGAGACGCTTGACGATATGCGGGACCTGAAGGCGGCCCTCCGTCCGCATTCCGCGAGCGGTTGAATTGAACAGGGAATTGCTGAAACGTCCTGTGCTCTTTATCGGCTTTATGTCTGCTTCTCCCCCAGTTCCAGAAGCCGCCGGTTAGGCGGCAGGTACACGAGGTGGTACGAAATTGCTTCATCCCGGTACCCGTAACTCTGGATATGAAAGACCATGCCGACCGAGTCTCTGGGCAGGCCGAGGCTTTCACATACGTCGCGCGGAAAGGATTGGCAGGCGACCTTTTCGTTGAGCCGCAGGGTCGGCGTCCCAAATCTCGACCTAAGGATTGCTCGGATGTAGGTGCCGTCGAGTTCTCCGATCGGCACGTCGAGAAGATCGCCATATTTGTCGCCAGATACAAAAAAATGGCTAATGGCGAGGAATTCTTCGTTCACGTCAACGGCGCGTTTGATACAGACATAGAAAAAACTTTCACCCAGGAAAGATGCCCACGGTTGTTCACCCTCTACCCTCTCTACACCAACCACTTCCTGATGAACAGGCAGGATCGTCTTGCCGTCATCATCGATGAATTTCAAATGCCAAGGACCGAGAAGCGATTGCGGGCCGTTTACGAAAGTGCCGCGGTAATGTTTGCGAATGATAGCACCTTGATCGTACAAGCGGTTCAGGGCTTTTTGGATGGTTCCGAGACTTGCGGGCAAGGCCTCGGCCATGTCAGCTTCCGATGGCAACTTGTCGCCCGGCTTCCAGACACCCGCTTCAATCATGTGTGACAAATGAGTGGCAAGCTGGGCATACTTGGGTTGCTTCAAGACGTTTGGGTCTTTCTCTTCCTCGATCATCTGCAACAAATTCTTAAGCGCGTCGTTCGACATTGTGCCTCTAAATGTTTCGACCCTCGTGAGGATGCTCCTGACCCACGGTGCGCAGCACCTACCTACCCGTTTTGGAGATGCGAAGCAAACGGTGCTAAAATATCGGCGGTTAGAATCCGGGAACCGGGCGCATGGAAGACCTGACTTTCAATCCGTACCTCGCGTTCGGATGGTCGGTCATAGCGGGATTCGTCATGGCCATGGGCGGCGGCGGCGGCGGCATTCTCGCGGGAATCGGCCATATCTCGGTTCTCGGGATCGGCGATCCCAACATGATCAAAGCCGTCAATCAGATTCTCGAATTCATCAGCCGCATCTTCTCCGTCCCCATCTATCAGCGTCAGAAACGCATTGTCTGGCCGCTCGCTGTGGCGTTCGGAATCGGTGCGCCGTTCGGCGCCATCGCCGGTTCGTGGTTTTCGAAGACTTATCTTGGCGATATGGCCCTATACCGGCCGGTATTCGGCGGTCTCGTCGCTTTGGTTGCGGTGGCGATTTTATACGAGGCCTGGGCTAAATCTCCGTCACGCGCAGCACGCAAGGCAGAGGCTGCGTCGGAGCGGGTGCGTCAGGCGCAGATCGATGCCGACTCCGATACGGCGCCAGCCGGACACGCACCCAAGACCCTGTCCGTCGCCTGGAATAGAGTGCGCATCGCCTTCGCCGGCGACGAATTCGATTTCAAACCGCTGGGCGTCGCTGCCGGCGCCTTCGGAGTCTCATTCGTTGGCGCATCGATGGGTGTCGGCGGCGGCTTCCTGGTAACGCCGTTCATGGCGATGGTCTTGTTGTTTCCCATGTACCTCGTGGTCGGCACGGCGCTGGTCGCCCTGATGATCCCGCTGATGGCCAGTGTCCTCGCCTACATCGCCATGCATGTCCAGTTGGACTGGTGGCTGGTAGGGATCGAAGGCAGCGGGATCATGATCGGGTCGTTGTTGGGGCCGTTGCTTAACCGCTATGTAAACGAAAGGCTGCTGAAGCTGTACGTCGCCATCGTTCTATTCGCCATCGGTCTGTATTATCTGATCTAGGCTTGCTGTATGGATCGAATTTCTCGGTTAATTGAGAACGCCCGTGAATCGGTCATGATCCCGATACTTGCCCATCCAGCTGCAAAGAGGAGGCACTCATGAAAGCGGTTATCGCCAATCGGTTTGGCGGCCCTGAGGTTATGGAAATTGTTGACCTGCCTGTGCCCAGGGCGGCACCGGGCTGGGTCGTTGTCAAAGTTTCGCACGTTGGCATCAATTTCAAGGACATCTATCTCAGGACGGGCGTCTACAAGGCCCGGCCGACCGGGCCGTCGGGCATCAGCTACGAGCCGAAGTTTCCATTCACTCTGGGGCTCGAAGCGTCCGGCGCGGTGAGCGAGGTCGGCGACGGCGTCGATGACGTAGACCTGGGCGACAAGGTCTGCTTCCAGGAGGGCATCGGCGCCTATGCCGAATTCGTTGCCGTACCGGCCTGGCGATGTGCACCGGTACCGGACGGTATTTCCATGGATTTGGCGGCGGCGGTCCCTCTACAAGGCGGGACGGCCCATTATCAGTGCCATGGGTTCACGACCCTGGGTCCGGACAGTTCGTGCCTCGTACATGCCGGGGCCGGCGGAGTCGGACATATCCTCATCCAACTGGCCAAGCACCAGGGCGCCAGGGTCTTCACGACCGTTGGCAGTCCCGAAAAAGCCGCATTCGTGCGTAGCCTCGGAGCCGACGTTGTAGTCGAATACCGACATCAGTCTTTCCTCAATATCGTGAACGAGGAAACCGACGGAGCCGGTGTTGATATCGTCTGGGATTCGGTCGGTATCGCAACCATTCACGACAGTATCAAGTGTGCCCGCAGGCGCGGCATCTGCATTCTTTTCGGGTCGGTCTCCGGGCAGGTTCACGAAGTCGAGCCGCTGGCGCTCGGTGCCGCCGGTTCGGTCCTGTTCACACGCAGCCATTTGGAACATTTCACCAGCAATGCCGAGGAGGTCCGCATGCGAGCAGGGGAAATTTTCGATGGAATTCTCGAAGGCTGGTTGAAGGTGGCGATCGATCGGGTTCTGCCCTTCGAAGACTACGCAGAAGCTCAACGGGTGCTCGAAGAACGCGAGAACATGGGCAAGGTCTTACTTAGAGTGTCGTAAGAACGACCGGGATCGACTTGCTGCTTTACGCAATTGCAAAATGTTTGGGAAACCGCGGAGAATCCGTCGGCGGACCAAGCCGTTCAATGGCTCAAGATTCGCTGTCAACGAACATTAGCTCTCGGGCCGCCGAGAGTGTCCTATAGCCGATTTTGGACACTATCAACCTACGGAACTTCTCCGGAGATCGCGATGCCAATCCTGCCTCAACAAGGACAGAGAACCCGAACGCTTGCCCTTAAATGGCCGAGCAATCGCGCTGCTATTGCTGAAATACGATTTAACTATTTTTTCTGACACAAGAACCCGAATCAAGCTATGCGCGGCCCTCCCGGGTAAATCACGGACTATGCTTCCGCTTCTGCCTGAAGCGGCACCGCTTTGCCCGACCCCCTCTTTCACCTCGGCAATCGACCGGCGGTGGATCGGGCCTGGCGCGTCTTGCCGATCCGGACGCCTCTTGCGTACGGGTGGCTTCGCTGAATGGGGCGACGTACTCGGCGACGAGGTAATGGCCGGCGCACTCATCGACCGGCTCGTGCACCACTGTCATATCGTCAACATCTGCGGCAACAGCGACCGGATAAAGGATCACCAGAACATGCTGCAATCCGGCTCGGAACGGCGCCGCAAGAAGGTCGCGGCGTGAACGCCGTGCAGAGCGAAAGCAGGAACGGTGCAAGCCGCCCGCCGTGGATAACCGGGTTGGCGCCGCCGAACTCTTGGCGGCCGCTGCGCCAACCCGGTTACCCACAACTCCACCGAGTTCAACGCCCCCAACACCGCGCTTGGGGGGACGACCTCAAGCTCAAAGTGAGAAATTTTCGATTTCGAAAAGTGAGAGATTTTCGGTTGGGATTGACAGTGGAAGCTGCTCGTTTGCCCCGAGCGGTTCCCGGTCTGGATTTCTCTCCTTCGATGTTCCAGGTGCCGATATGGCTGAAGCGCCGCTCCCACCGGGCTCGTTCAGGACGCTGCTCTTCCTCTACTCCGATTCCCACCCGGTGACCGAACAAACACACCCTCCCAGTGCACCCGCGACAACGGCGCCGCCGGACTTCGCCGGTTGCCGACGATGACAGACCAAATTTGGATTCCCCGTGATTCCCACCTGATTCCCAACACCTGGTAATGTCCCTGTCTGGAAATGGAAAAGCCCTCGAAAACATCAATGTTTTCAAGGGCTTTTTTGGTTGCGGGGGCCCGCAACCACCGAGACCGACATTCTCTTATTGTCTCGATCTGACTCAGCGGTAAAGGTTTGATTCTACCTAGCTTTTTGTAACTCGGCACCGTGTTGTTTGCCAATGACCTTGGGAATCGACAAGGGTGTTCACGACCGCGACGGCCATCAAATGGCTGCTTTGTAGCGGCTAAAGCGACAACAGAGGCGGAGCCACGGACACTCCGCAGGCTCGACGATTGATGAGCAGCTCACTGCCTGTGTCTTCAATTGACCCCTATTGGACCCTAGTCCGACCCCAATCGAACCCTGCGGGTCAGATCATTCTTGTCTTCCTCTTGACCGCTTCCACCGCGCGGCAGGCCCGGGCCTGGTGGAAGCTGCCAGCCCGCGTTCTCTCAAGCTCGTCAGCGCTCTTCTCACTTGACGTACAGTCGTGTCCAGAGGCAATTGCGCATGAATTTCGCGTAGCGACAACCCATCGTCTGCCTGATCCAGCAGGGCGAGGATCGCCTTCTGCCGTTCGGTCGCATTGGTTCCGCTGCGCTGGGCCGGGGTGAACCGGCCGAGGTGGAAGCGCACAGTCACACAATCGCCGACATCTTCTATTTCGGGGCGCGGCAGGCCTGCGGAAATCGCCAGTTCCGCCATCTTGAGCGTACCGCGACCCCATTCCTCGATAAGTCCCCGCCGATAGAAGGTGCGCGCGATCAGTGGGTTCCAGGGCCTTGATTCGTGCTGATCAAAGAGATCATCCGGGGTCAGTCCGAAATGCAGGCTCCCCGTCGACGTCACCTCCAGGCGGTCGTCGTAAACAGCCAAGCCCACGGAGCCGCCTCCAATCGCGTAGTCGCGGTGGCAAAGGGCATTCGCCAGCGCCTCTCGCGTAGACAAAGGTGGGTACAGCGGTTCGTCGATGCGCTGAATGCGGCCCGGTTCGAACCGGCCGGCGATGGGCAGGGTGTCGCGCAGAAAGCGCTCCGCGCTCGAGAGAAGCACGAAGGCGTTGCCGTTGAACTGCCGATTGTCGAGGAACTCCGTACGGTCGATTCCCCGGAAACGGGCTACGCGGAGCAGGCACTGGGGCATCTCGAACTCGAGTCGCTCGGCGTTGCCGAACAGGACAGCCGCCGCCCGGACCAAAACGCCGTCACGGAGTAGCCCGAGTCCGCGTAGTAAATTCTCCGGTTCCCGATGGCCGGGTTCGTTCAACCGGCCGATCCGCACCGCTTCGGCAACGGTATTGCGGATTTCCGCCACATCCAGGTCCTCAATCGACCACCCGGTTGCAGGCTCGTTCTCCCAGCGCCGTTCGCCGTGCATGCGCTCGAAGAGCACGCGGTTGTATTCATCGACACCCATCGCGAGGGTCGTGTTCCCCACGCGGCGATAGGCCGTGCCCCGGTACTGGTACGGTTTCGTGGACCCTTGGTTGACGGAGAGAACCACGACTTCTCGGCCTTGCTCTAGCGGGATCCGTTCAATCGTCGGGAAGGCCGGTGGTTCGATCCTGCCGATCTCGGCGCTCACCTCCTCGATCGTCCGTTCGCTCACTTGCTGACCGACCGCCTTGCCTTCCGGCGTTATACCGAACAGCACAAGTCCGCCTTGCTGGTTGAGCATGGCGCAGACGGTCCTCACCGCTTCGCGGCGTGTGCCTGTCGTGGTCTTGAATTCCAAGGTCTCGGATTCGCCCGCCGCGGCCATCGCTACGATCCGATCGGCCGTCATGCGCGCGCCTCGGTTCGGTCGCTGTCCGACTCGCTGAAGGGACCGGGAAGATATCCGATAAAGCGAACGGTTTCCGCGCAAAGGCACAGAACTGGCGCACTCATCGCTCTACCGCCTGACAAGACCGTAACGACAACTACTCCGTGACTCGACGGTTGTCGCCAATCTGAAGCGACAGTCATACGGCACCGACTGACTAAAGCATCGCATTTCCCCCTCCAAACACTTCGCGAAGCATGGCGGACGGTAGGGCGTCGATGTCTTGAGCGGTCCCGTCGCGGATGCGCCGCACTCGATACGCCTTGGCCAGAAGATGATCGAACCAGTGTTGCACGCCAATCGGTGGTACCGGGACTTTGATAGCTTCAAGCTTCTTCAAGCCGAGTGTACGATTTCTGCCGGCTCCACCCGGCGAGGCTTCTCCCAGCTGTTGCAAGCCATCGTGCGTAAGGAAGTAAAACTGCAGGAAATCCGCTGTTACGGTATTGGGCGCGGTTACGCATGTCAGGAATCGATGAGAACCAACCCGGCCCTTGTCATCCGATTGCACGACGGCGACCGCGCCCTCCCACGCGAACACAATGTTGAATACGAGGTCGCCGGGTTCGATATGAAAGAGCTTCTTCGTGCCGACTTGGGCTCCGTCCAGCGCGGGTTTGTGGAATGTTCCCCGCCCGAACGAGCGAACGCCGAGTTCGGGATAGCTTTTGTCTGGCTCGATCTCGACCGGGCGACGCACAAGGGGCGCAACCTCGGCCATGGATCGTAGAGGAGTGCGATGGATTGCGCGTTTGAATGCCTTGGATAGCAGAGCTTGCAGCTCCGCTTCGGAGGCGGCGATGGCCTGCCGCCGCTTTTCGATCAACTCTGCTATACGGTCGAGCCGCGTCACGATCCGCCGCTGCTCGTCGAGAGGCGGAAGGGGAACTGAGAGATTAAGAAAATACGCTTCCTTGTAGCGGTTGCGTGTCCCCGGTGTCGAACCGAAGCAATCCGCCTCTACGATCTTCTGTGATTCCGGAAGACCAAACCAAAAAACGAGAAAACGAGCGTCTGCTCTCGCTGGATCGACCTCGAAGATTGGAAACTCACCCGAAACAAACGCACCGTCGAATTGTTGTGGAATAACACCAAACGACCCTTGCCACGCGAAGAGCCTACTGTAAATAAAGTCTCCGACCTCCACCCTGTTCAAGGTAGAGGCGGAAATCTCAGTGCCGAGCTTTGTTTCACGTATAAATGGACCACCAATTCGTGATCGCATTCCCAGAAGTCTGTATGATTTCTCAGGATCAACTATAACTTTCCGGTTGATCGGGCGCGCGATCTCGCAAATTGGCGATAGAGGCCACTCCATCACGCACGTCCTGCCAACTCGGACTTAATCTCGTCCATCAGGGACAGGATGGAGCGTTCGCGTTCGATGATCGCGTCCACGATCTCCGTCGGCTCGCGGCGGTCCTCCACCTCGCCTGTATGGGGATTCTTGACGTCGAGGTTGCAGGCCGTGGCACGACCCTCCTTGTCACGCCGAATGAGCCCCCCGGCAGAGACCTTCCAGGCACGCTCATTCTCTTCCCGGTCGCTCCACCAAGCACGGCAGGAGGCGAGGTCTTCATAAGCAAGGGGCGCAGTCTTGGAATATTTCCTGCGCCCCTCGGGCCGGGACTGCTCGTAGTACCAGATTTCGCGGGTCGGGCCGGTCGTGTCGAAAAAGATCAGGTTCGTCGGGATGTCTGTATAGGGAGCGAACACGCCCTCGGGCAGGCGGACGACGGTGTGCAGGTTGAACCGTTCCAGCAGGTCAGCCTTGATTCGGGCGCAGAGGCCGTCACCGAACAGCGTGCCGTTCGGCACGACGACTGCGGCGCGGCCGCGCCCGGCGCGCTTCAACCGCCTCATGATGAGCTGAAGGAACAATAGCGCCGTCTCCGCCGTGCGCCGGTCCTTGGGGAAGTTGTTGAGAATGCCTGCCTCTTCCTCGCCGCCGAAGGGCGGGTTAGTCAGGATCACGTTCACCCGTTGTCCTTCGCCGATCTCCGATAGGCGAAAGCGCAGCGCGTTGCCGGGGTCGATACGCGGCGCGTGGAGGCCGTGGAGCAGGAGATTGAGCTGCGCAAGCAGAAAGGGCAGCGACTTCGCCTCACCCCCGATCAAGGTTTCCTGCTGAAGCACCCGTCGCTTCTCGACGGTATCGGCGTGCGGTTCGAGGTGCTGGAACGCCTCGCACAGAAAGCCGCCCGTGCCGCAGGCCGGGTCGAGAACGGTCTCTCCCAATTGCGGGTCGAGCGCCTCGACCATGAAGCGCACCACGGGCCGGGGGGTATAGAACTCGCCGGAGTCGCCGGCGGCGTCGCGCATCTCGCGCAAGAGCGTTTCATAGAGGCGGCCCAGGACATGGACCTCCTCGGAGGAGTCGAAGTGGATGCCGTCGATCAGGTTCACCACGTCGCGGAGCAAGTAGCCGCTCTCCATCCTGTTGGCAAAGCCCTGGAACACGGTGGCGACCACATCGCGCCGTTCGCGTTCCCCGTTGTCGCCGCGAAGGGCGCGAAGGTAGGCAAAAAGGCCGGGACCCTGCGTTCCATCGGGGCGTTCAGAATGCTCGGCGGAAAGAAAGGCGAGGAGGTCCGGTCCGGTGACGCCATCCTCGTCGGCGGCCCAGTCACGCCAACGGTAGGGCGGCTCGACGATTGGGCGATAGCCCTTCCCAGCAAGCGTCGTGCGCTCTTCCTCGACGCGTTCCATGTCGTCGAGGAACTTCAGGAACATGATCCAGGCCAGCATGGGCAGGCGGTCGAGATCGCCGTTCAGGCCCTTGTCCTTGCGCATGACCCTGCGCGCGGACTTGACGATGCTGTCGAGGCGCTGGGCCGTGGTCACTTGCTTCGGCGCAGCCTTCTTTCGGGAGGTTCGTGCCAATCGAGTCTCCTGCGGATCAAGCGTAAAGCAGAGACTGCATCTCGACGACCGCGCGGCGCAATGCCGTGCTTCCGCCGAAGCGGGCCGAGAGCTCGATCACGTTGCCCCACTCGCTAAGCGGCGGCACTTCGAGGACGTCAGGCAGTTTGAGTTGGGCGCTGCCGTGTTCCGCATATTTCTCGATGACGGCATCAAGGACTTCACGGGCCTCTGAGCCGAAACGGGCGAAGAAGTCGTGTTGCTCCCGCCGGAGTTTGTCGGCGCGCTCGCGGCGGGTCCGGAGCGGTGTGTTGTAGGCCAGATGGCAGAGAAGGTCGAACTCGTCCGCTTCCGGCCTTCCCGCGGCCTCGGCCAGTATGGCAAGGTCGATTCCAACCTCTTCGAGCCGCTCGACGATCTCGCCCCGGCGTTCCGGATCAAGCCAGCCCGCTCGAAGCTCGGAGGCGTTTGGGTAGAGTGTGCGAACTTTCTCGCCGGTGTAGTCGGTCAGATGCTTGCACGTCAGCCGCCGCCCGTCCGCATCGAGCTCGTAAACCAGATGCCGGATGATCTCGACCTCCCCACCGTCCACATAGAACTTGCGCGGACCGGGATCGTCGCCCTCACCCTGCGTCGCTCCGTCGTCGGGAGTAACCCACGGGTCGTCTCCTATGTCGTCGGGGTCGGGAGCGGCGTCCTCTCCTTCCTCCGTCCCGACGGTCTCCCCTTCAGCGTCGATCACGGTTTCGCCTTCGCGGACGGGTTCGCCGTCGAAGGCCGGGTCCGCGAACATGCGCGTCGCCGTGCCCGTGTAGTCGATGATGTTGAATGCGAGTTTTCCATAGTCGGGCCGGAGGCGAGTGCCGCGTCCGATTATCTGCTTGAACTCCGCCATGGAGCCAACCATTCGGGCAAGCACTACGTTCTTGCAGGTCGGCGCGTCGACACCCGTCGTCAGCAACTGCGACGTGGTGAGAACCGCTGGAGTCTGCGTCTCAAGGTCCTGGAACTTCTCCCGGTGGGCGCTTCCCACATGGCCCTCATCGGCCGTCACGCGGCACACATAGTCCGGGTGATCCTTCATCAGATCGGCGTTCAGTTCAGCAAGCGCCGAACGCATCTCAAGCGCGTGTTCCTGATCGACGCAAAAGACGATGCTCTTCGCAAAGCGGTCCGTCTGGGCCATGAAGCTAGCGAGGTGGCGGGCGATGGCCTGCGTCCGGGCGCGCAACGCCACCTTCCGCTCGAAGTCCGCCGTGCCGTAATCGGCGTCCGGAATCTCGCGCCCGTAACGATCGAGTTCGCCCTTAGTGGGACGCCAGCCGGCGGAATCGTAGTCCGTTATGATGCGGTGCACCCGGTAGGGCGCCAGGAAGCCGTCGGCGATGCCCTGGGCTAGGCTGTATAGGTAGAGCGGATCGCCGAAGTAGGCGTAAGTATCTGCGTTCTCTTCCCGGCGTGGCGTCGCGGTCATCCCGATTTGGGTTGCGGGCTCGAACCATTCCAGAATTTCACGCCAGGCGCTGTCCTCCCGCGCGCTGCCCCTGTGGCACTCGTCCACCACGATCAGGTCGAAGAACTCTCGGGCGTACTCACGATAGAGGCCGGGCCGGCTCTCGTCTTCCGCCATTGTCTGGTAAGTCGCGAAATAGATGTCGCGGCTCTTCACCGCGCGGCCGCCCGCGATCCTGTGCCTCGCCTCACCGAAAGGGAAGAAGTCCTTTGCCATGGGATCGTCGATGAGAACGTTCCTGTCCGCCAGGAACAGGACTTTCGGCCTCCGGTTGTCGCCCTTGGCGTTCCAACGCGCCTGCCAGAGCTTCCAGCAAATTTGAAAGGCGACTGCTGTCTTGCCCGCACCGGTGCAGAGAGTCAGAAGTGCCCGTCTGCGTCCTTGCAGGACCGCTTGGACAGCGCGGTTGACGGCTATCTCTTGGTAATAGCGCAGCGGCTTGGTGCGGTCCGGGAATGTCGGGGTGAGCAGGCGGTGGGCTGCCAGATCGTCGTCCGGGCCGTCGATGTCGCGAAGGCGGGTCCAGAGGTTTTCCGGCGTCGGAAATTCCGTGACCGCGCGCTCGATGCCCGTGGTGTAATCGAACTCCACGATCCCGTCGCCATTGGTGGCATAGGCGAAGCGCAGCCCAAGGGTTTCAGCATAGTCCTTGGCCTGCTGAAGGCCCTCCGCAGCGTGCTTGTAGCGCGCCTTCGCCTCGACGACGGCGACCGGGAAGTCTGGACGGTATCGGAGAAGATAGTCCGCGCGCTTCTGTCTGCCGCGCCGCGCCTTGCCGCCAACGAACACGACCCTGCCGTCGGTGAAGGTTCTCTGCTCGTTGATCGCATGCGGGCGCTCGTCCCAGCCCGCCGCTTGAAGCTTGGGAACGACGTACTTCCGGCAGGTATCGGCCTCATTCATGCGGATTCCATCCGGGCACCGTCATTTGTCGACGCTCATGTGCGCGTCATGTGAATAGCACAGGTTCGCCAAGGGTGTCGGTGAGGAAAGTTGGTGGAATTGGAGCGTGAATTCCGCGTTGCGGAACGATCGAGCGACGGATTTCGGTAGTCCAATGAAGCCGGGCCTTGCGGCCCGGAAGCATGCCCGAATGGAACGCACGGGCAACCCTACCAACATAGCGCTTCAATGCGGCCTGCTTCCGCCGAACCGTCATCATCGCAGATTGAGCTCGAAACAGGAATCGTCTTAGCTATATTTGTGGGGTTATAGGGGTTGACATTTCTCCTTCGGTTCCCATATAGCATCTCCAGTCGCATTCACCAAGAGGTGAGCATCGTGGTCCGGATCCATCGTACAACATATGCCGCGCTCAGGGTCGAACGGATATGCGTGTCGACCGAGAACGTGGACTACGACATCGAGCCCGACACGCCGCCATACCGGCCGGCTGGGGACTCCCGATGGCCCAAAGCCGATAAGGAACCGCTCGATCAGAGCGACCGGCCTGTCGGCATGATCGAGCGGAGAAACAAACGATGACAATCGATCTGGAAGCCCTGAAACGTGCAGTCCATGAGGATGCTGCAATTCGCCGCCTCCGGCGGCTTCAGCCGATTGGAGGGCCAGGAGACAAGATATTTCCTCCGACCTATCCGCCCGCACGCCGAGGGGCGCCGCCACGGCATGTGTTCGAACGGCGGCGCGTTGGTCGCGAGGAGGTCTGGTGTGTACTGATCGACAGCGTTCAGAGCCAGGCAAACCGGATGGAAGAAGCGCTGCTGGCTGCCGCCGAGGAAGGTAGCGGCGACGGGCTGATACCGCTGCCGTACATCACAGTGGATTTTCGCGGCGAGGGGCTGGAGCCTCTGGAGCGGATCACTTCACTGGATGCGCCGCATCGTGTCTATGACGCCATCCTTCGCGACAGTTTCCTGGAAAGCACCCCCTTCATGCAGAGCGAAGAGGGTCAACGCCTTGCAGCTGCGAAGCCCGCCGATGCGACGGCGTTGCTGGAACTGTCTCCGGCTGCATTGCTGTTCGGAGCCTGGCACAGCCAGGGAGAAGGCGGTGGCCTTGGGGCCAAATTCCCGCGTGCGCTCGTCTCCGAAATCATGGGTATCGACGCACCGGTCGAGGATGGCCCCGCCGATCCGCGTACCGGCGAAGTCGAGTCTCGAACCGCAGGCCGGCGAACGGGGAGCCGGATCGATCCGCTGGGCATCCTTCGGAATGTGGAAGTATACAAGGGCGCGTCTGTCTCCAATTGGAGTACAGACAAGAGCGCGGCCGGAAAGGGCGCCAAGTTGGTTCGTCCTTCCGAGATAAACCACAGCAACATAGCACCGAGCGTCGAGCCTCTCGGTGTGACCTGCGACCACGCGGAACATCGGGCTACTATCACTCTGGCCGGACTGAGAAGGTTGCGTTTCGGCGGCGGCGAACGGGACGCCACGGGGCGTGCGTTGATTGCGGCTCTCGGGCTCGTAGCATTGGCCGAACAGGATGCACGCGGTTACGCCCTGCGCTCTCGTTGCGATCTGGTCTGTGATGGAGCCGGGCCGCTTGCAATGGTGCGCGCTGACGGCTCGACGGAAGAGTTCGAACTCGACCGTACGGCAGTGCAAGCATTGTATCGGGGGGCTTATGCGGAAGCCGAGGCGACGGGCTTCAGGTTTCGGTCGCTGACTCTCAGGCCCCAGGACAAGCTTGTCGAGATCGTCCGCAGCAGCCGTCAACTGGCGTTGGAAGGCCAGGGTAGCGAAGGCGAGGACGGAGAATGAGCCTCATCTTCGAAATGGAATTCCTGACCGGCGTCTGTCGCGCGGCGCGAGAACCGGGAGACGACGCGCCAGACTGGCCTCCACAGCCGGACCGGGTTTTCTCTGCGCTGGTATCCGCCTGGGCCGCCCGAGGTGAAAGGTCGGAGGAACGGACCGCGCTGGAGTGGCTGGAACAGCAGCCCGCTCCAGCCATTCACGCGAGCGATCACACCTCCCGGACAACGCCCGACGTGTACGTGCCGCCGAACGATTCCAGGGCGTCGAGAGCGGCGGACACGTACATCAAGGTGATGCCTGAGCGACGTCCGCGCCAACCACGCCGCTTTCCCGTCGCGCGTCCGGACGATCCGCTGGTGATGCTTGCATGGCCTGAAGAGCCCGAGCCCGTTGTGTTCGATGCGCTGGACGCGATGGCGCGGGATATCGGCTACGTCGGCCATTCGGCGAGCCTGACACGGTGCCGGTTCCTTTCAGGCAGGACCGTGGCGTTCAGACATCCGGCCGGACTCGCCCGCCGACGCGTCTATCCCGGACGGTTGCGCGAACTGGAAGTGGCGCATCGCACGAACCCTGTCCGCCCGTCGATCCGTCCCGGTGCGCCCAATTTCGCTCAGCGATCCTCGACTTCTGAATTGTCCAGCGACTGGCTGGTGCTGGAGGCGGTCGAGGGTGCGGTTCCCGACATCCGGGCAGCCTCCCTCGTTTGCCGCTTGCTGAGGCAGACCCTGATGAGCGGCTATCGCAAGGCTGGTCGGGAGGACTCCATACCGGAGGAAATCTCGGGTCATACGTCGGAAGGCGCACCGACCCGGCATCCCCATCTCGCGATCGCGCCGATGGCATTTGCCGGCTTTCCCCACGCCGATGGGCGTGTCTTCGGTTTCGCCCTGATTCCCCCGCGCGGGACGGCCCTGGACGGTATCGAGGGACTTCGTGCGGCGTTCGAGAGCGTCGCGCCATACCGTCAGGTCACGGAACGGCGCGTTCTGACATTGGAAGGACCGCCCCTGAACGAGCCACTGCGCTTGGCGCCTGCCCCGGACGAAGGCACGCGAAGGCGGTCCCTTTCGATTGGACCCTATCTGGAGTCTTCGCGCGTCTGGGCCAGCGTTACACCGATCGTGCTGGAACGGCATCTCAAGCGGAAGGGCGAGGCTGAGAAACGGGAGCTTGTCGCGAACGCTTGTGAGCACGCAGGACTGCCGCGGCCTGATACGGATCGAATCCAAGTCGGCAAGCATTCGGCAATCGACGGGATGCCGCCCGCGCGCCCCTTGGCGGGAGAGCCTCCATGGGCCCAATGGAAGGCCCCGAAATCGCTCTCGAGTCGGCCGCTTGTTCATGCCGTCATCGAGTTCGAGCAGGATGTACGCGGCCCCGTCCTCCTTGGCGCCGGCCGGTTTACCGGCCTCGGCCTCTGCCGCGGTCTGGTAGGCTGACCCATGGGTCTGCGTCCGGCCGACTTCGACGAATTTTTTCGTGCCATCCATGGTCATCGCCCGTTTCCGTGGCAGCAGGCTTTGGTGGAAGGGCTCGCCGACTGTGACACATGGCCAGACGTGTTGGACCTGCCGACCGGCGTAGGAAAGACCGCAGCCTTGGACGCGGCGGTATTCCACTTGGCGCTACGCGCCGACATGCCAAGTAAGGCTGCGTTGCGGATCGCCCTTGTAGTGGATCGGCGTCTCGTGGTGGACGATGCATTCACACGCGCGGAGAAGATCGCCAAAGCGCTTTGCGACCCGCTGAGCGAAGTTGCGGACGGGCGTGACGTTGTTGGAGAAGTTGCACGCCGTCTGCAACAGCTCGCGGGCGACGGCGCGCCACCGCTGGTTGCGGGACGGCTTCGCGGTGGTGCGCCGCTGGAGCACGATTGGGCTCGGACGCCAACGCAGCCGACGATTCTTTGCTCCACAGTCGATCAGGTCGGCTCGCGGCTATTGTTTCGCGGATACGGCGTATCCGACCGCATGAAGCCCGTCCATGCCGGCCTGCTTGGTGTTGACAGCCTG
The DNA here is from genome assembly GCA_002238725.1 of Rhodospirillaceae bacterium bin65. Lineage (GTDB taxonomy): Bacteria > Pseudomonadota > Alphaproteobacteria > Bin65 > Bin65 > Bin65. The sequence goes on along the minus strand of MPMX01000025.1, from coordinate 8,755 downwards.
ATCCTTCTGGACGAGGCACACCTCTCACAACCGTTCCGGCAAACGCTCGACGCCGTGCGGTCGATTGGTGGAGCCAAAGTGCAACGAGTGCTCCTGTCAGCAACGCCTGGCGAAACGGCGGCACGGCACTTCTCGCTCCTACCGAAAGATCGGGATCATCCCGAACTGAAGAAGAGGATTGAAGCACGCAAGCCAGCTTCGCTAAGGGTCGTGCGCGGCGCGTCTGTCGCGGAGGCCTTCGCAACGGCCGCTTGCGAGACCATGAAGCGGCTGAAAGAGCAAGACCTGTCGTCGCCTGCTGTTGGCATCGTGGTCAACCGCGTGGCCCTCGCGCGAGATACCTTCGAGAACTTTAGGGAAAGGCTGAAAGAGGGCGCCAATGGCGGCACCGACGTCATACTGATGATCGGACGCTCGCGCGACGTGGACCGGGACCGGATCGTTGAGGCGCTTGCACCGTTCCGCACCGGCGCAAAGTCTCGCGGGAGAGCGAAACCCCTATTCGTAGTCGCAACCCAATGCCTGGAAGTCGGCGTCGATCTCGATCTCGACGGTCTGGTAACCCAGGCTGCTCCACTAGATGCGCTCCGTCAGCGGTTCGGCAGGCTGAATCGGGCCGGACGGCCAGTTTCCACAGAAGCTGCAATCCTGGCCTGTCCCGAGGACATCGCCAAGAAGGCCGACGATCCCGTCTACGGCGACCGCATCCGGAAGACATGGGAAGCGCTTCAAGCGGTTGCCCGGGAAGGCACCGTGGATTTCGGCGTGGAGACTTTGCCGAAACGCTTGGCGGAAGCAGGCATCGATTCGAACGATCTTGCGACGGAACGGTCAAACGCTCCCGTTGTCATGCCGGGATATCTCGACCTTTGGTCATGGACATCGCCACGACCGGCGGCAGATCCGGAGGTCGCACTGTTTCTGCACGGAGCCGATCGGACTGCCGCCGGAGTATCCATCGTGTGGCGGGGCGATTTTGGCGAAGACGATCTCAAGGACGGTGAACAAGGCTCACTTGACGAGTTGATCCGGTTGGTTCCACCGCGCGCCGCCGAGGCGGTCGAAGTCCCGCTCTGGACAGCTCGCGCTTGGCTGGGCCGGCAAGGAGAAAGCCTTGGCGACATGTCCGACGCGCCAGAGCGAGAGGCTTCGGGAGAAATCCGAGAGCCGCAGGATGGACGGCGCGCCTTTCGCTGGGCTGGGTCCGGCGATCCGCGCACTCGTGTGGTGGGGCCGGAGGACTTGCGAACGGGGGATATCCTGATCGTACCCGCCGAATACGGCGGTTGCGACGAGTTCGGTTGGGCGCCCAATTCCGCAGAAATCGTCAGGGATGTGGCTGATGACGCGGCCGAACCCTATTGGGGGCGGCGATGCGCGGTTCGGATTGCACGAGATTCTGTGCGAACGGACACCCAATGGGACCGACTGTCGGCGACAATTGCGGACGAGACCACTGACACCTCTAGTCTGGTGGAACGGCTTGTTGAGGCGCTGCCTTCTTCCGTGGAGGTGGAAGAGGCCGATCAAGAGGACAATAATTCGCGACCCCGCGACGTGACGAATCCCTTGGCGGCGTTGCGAGGCGCCAATGGGCGAATCGACATTTATTTTCCTTACGGCGCGGGACGGGAAAATGGTGCGATCCTTGTCGCGGAGCGAGGAATCAAGGGCAAGAGCGCGCCGGGTTCAGCTTTGCCCGCGACCGAAGACGACAACGCCTCCCACACATCCAGCGAACGGGTGCCGCTTGACGACCACAGCCACCACGTCGCCGGTCTCGCCAAATGGTTTGCCCAAAAACTCGGCCTCGGTGATGTCGCTGACGATCTGCGCCTGGCGGCTTTCCTGCACGACGCCGGCAAGGCCGACCAACGCTTCCAGATCATGCTATCGGGCGGCGATCCGTGGAACCGCCCTGACGGGCCGCCAATGGCAAAGAGTGGTCGCTCATGTTCGCCGGATGCGTGGACACGCGCTGGACTGCCAAAGGGCTGGCGGCACGAAGCCTTGTCCGTACGCATGGCTCGAGCGCATCCCCATTTCGCGGAGGCAAGAGATCCCGCACTCGTCCTCTGGCTGGTCGGGACCCATCACGGTCTGGGCCGGCCGTTCTTCGATTTCCTCGACCGGGAGGCGGAAGGGGACTTGCCGCCATGTCTGGATGTTCCCGCGTGGCAGCTGGAGACGGAAGAGCCGGGTCCGCAGTCCCTGGCCTTCGAGTTCCATGGCACCGATTGGCCATCGTTATTCGAGGCCCTCAAGCGCCGATATGGGATATGGGGATTGGCCCATCTTGAAGCGGTCCTGCGTCTCGCCGACCACAGGGCATCGGAAGCGGAAAGGGAGCACGCCTCGTGACTGGCCGCACGACTCATCGCCTCGAGGGGCTGGAACCCGACAACCTGCTGGCCTTCATGGCGTTGTTGGGCCTGCTGCGCATTCTCGAAGAGACGCGGCCGGACTGGCGGCCGCGAGTCTTCTGGACGTTTGATGAATTGCCGCTCCGGCCGGCTCTGCGGGTGCCGGAAACCGCGGACGAAGCAGCCATTGTCGGGGCTGCCTCGGAAGGGCTGCGCAGTTTGTCGGCCCGCCACGATTTCGATGGGCTGCGGGACTTGACGCTACCCCCGCAAGAGACGGCCCGTAGACTCGGGCAAGTCGCGGCCGAGGCCAACGAAGCTCCCTACACGGCCGATTTGTGGTCGGCTCTCGTCAGCGATGCGGCAATATCCCACGACCGCAAAAAGGCCGAGCCGACGCCGCTTTGCCTCATGTTCGGTCAGGGGCATCAGCACTTTCTGGCGCGTCTCGCTTCGATTCCCCGGGAAGCGACCCCACCGCATCGCGGCGTGGGTGGTAGAAAAGTCGAGATATCAGAAGGTGAGTGCCTTCGCGAAGCGCTGTTCGCGCCGTGGACGCGGCCAGACGCTACCCAGTCGTTTCGTTGGGATCCTAACGAAGACGTCCGTTACGCGCTACGCGCGCGGGATCCGACGGACGCCAAGACCAAGGAAACCACGCAACACGGAGCTAACAGGCTCGCCGCCATCGGTATCTCTGTTCTGACCGTTGTTCCGAGACAGCGCGCTGGCGAAGTGAAATTGGCGATTGTCGGCGGTGTCCGGGAGGCCGATGGCCGATTTGCCGTCGAATGGCCAATGTGGCGAGAGCCAATCAGCCTCGCCTGTATCCGGGCGCTTCTTAGTCATCCACATCTGGATCGGTCTGAGACGCGGGCGGCATTCGGTATCGTCGAGCGTCGCCGGGCGCGGCGTATCTCGTCCGGCAAGTTCATGAATTTCACGAGAGCCAACATGGTGTCCGAACAGGATTAGGTTGGGTGCCTCCCTCCCAGTTGGAACTTCATCTCCCCGCGCCGTCCGCGACCGGCGAGCATCCGCTGGTCCCGGCAAGGATGGTGAACGAGTTCGTCTATTGCCCGCGCCTCGCCTATCTCATGTGGGGTCAGGCCGAATGGGCGGAGACCGGCGACACTGTGGACGGGCGGCGGGTGCATACTCGGGTCGACCGACCCAACAAACCGTTGCCAGATCCCGAAGCTCTGGAGAGCGACGATACCAAGGTTGTCAGCCGCTCTCTGACGCTCTCGTCCGAGAAGCTCGGTGTTATCGCGAAAATCGACATTGCCGAGGCCGAGGACGGCGCGGTTACGCCGGTCGACTATAAGCGCGGAAAGCGGCCCCACGTCGAGAAGGGGGCCTACGAGCCGGAGCGTGTCCAGGTTTGCCTTCAGGCGCTGCTGCTCGAAGAGCACGGCTACAGGGTCGAGGAAGGCGCCATCTGGTATGCCGAGAGCCGCGAGCGGGTCCGGATTGCGCTGGACGATGAACTCCGCCTCGCCGCACGGGAGGCGGTGAGCCGGCTCCGTCTGACGGTGGCCCACGGCCGTATTCCGCCACCCTTACGGGACAGCCCGAAATGCCCGCGCTGTGCGCTCGTGTCCATTTGCCTGCCGGACGAGATGCGCGCGCTCGGGGGCTCCGATCTGGCGCCCCGCCCCATCGCCATCGGGGCGGACGAGGCCTTGCCGCTGATCGTCCAGTCGCAGAGGGCGCGTGTTTCGAAGGAAGGCGAAACCCTCAAGATCGCCGACGAAGAGCAGGGCGATACCACCGTGCGATTGAACGATGTGTCCGACGTGGCGCTGTTCGGGAACGTCTCGATCACCACGCCCGCGCTTGTCACGCTCATGGACCGCGAAATCCCGGTCGCCTTCCACAGCCATGGCGGCTGGTTTCGGGGCATCGCCCACGGAGTTGGCCACCGCAATGTGGAAGTCCGAACGGCGCAGTACCAGCGCAGCTTCGACCCTACCTATTGCCTGGCCTTCGCCCGCGATCTGGTCGCCGCGAAGATCGTGAACCAGCGGACCATTGTGCGCCGAAACTGGCGCGGCGACCGCGAGCAGCGCAAGGTCGTGCTGGACCGGCTCAACGCCGCCCGGAGGTCGACGAAGCGCGCGACTGCGGTGAGCGCGTTGCTCGGACTGGAAGGGGACGCGGCAGCAACGTACTTCCGTGCATTTTCCGATCTACTGACGCCACCGGGCACCAAGGAATCGGCGGAAGCTGGGGATAGCTTGGCGCCGTTCCGTTTCGACGCCCGCAACCGGCGTCCTCCGACCGATCCCGTAAATGCCATGCTGTCGCTCGCATACGCCATGCTGACGCGCCATCTGACCGTCGCGCTAGCAACGGTTGGTCTCGATCCCTATCGGGGCTTCTTCCATGCGCCGCGATACGGAAAGCCCGCGCTCGCCCTCGACGTGATGGAGCCGTTTCGGCCGATCATCGCGGACTCGGTGGTCCTGTCGGCGGTCAACACCGGCGAGGTCTCGCCGGGGGACTTCGTCAGCGCTCCCACCGGCACGTCCCTGACACAAGCAGGGCGCCGCCGTTTCGTCGGCGCGTTCGAGCGCCGGCTCTCTCAGGAAACCACCCACCCGCTGTTCGGCTACCGGCTCAGCATGCGGCGGCTTCTGCTGCTCCAGGCGCGCCTGCTGTGCCGCCATCTGCTGGGCGAACTGCCCGATTATCCGCACTACCTTCCCCGATGACAGGTGGTCACCATGAGCGATGAGCGCACCTACATCGTCACATACGACATCTCAGATACGCGACGCTGGCGGCGCGTTTTCAAGACCATGCACGGCTTTGGGGAATGGCTCCAGCTATCGGTGTTCCAGTGCCGCCTGTCGCGTCGTCGTCGCGCTGAACTGGAAACGAAGCTGCGCGAACTTATCAAGGCGGGCGAGGACCACGTTCTCGTGATCGACATAGGGCCAGCAGATAAGACCGATATCGCTGTTATGAGCATCGGCAAGACATTTTCAGCGATCGAGCGTCAAGCGGTTGTTGTATGATGATGCACCCGTTTCAAGGGACTGTGAATCCGATGCCTGACACCGAAATCAGCCGTTGGGAGTTCAGCCGAGTCGGTTCGAGTGGTGAGGCAACGCAGAAATACCGGGGATCGCTCGAAACCGTACAACATGTTGATAGCTGGGAGATTCGGGGCGTTCGCCAGGATACGCGAGATGCCAAAAAGATGCCTGCTGCAGGGAAATTCCCGAACCGCTCGAAATCGACTGGATTTTGTCTTGGCTGCCAACAGGTTGTATGGTGCCTGCATCCGGGGCGCGCGCGCCCCGGCCTCATTGAAGCGCGAGGTACGGCGTTTCCTTCCGGCCGAAGTGCCGTTGCATCCGGGGCGCGCGCGCCCCGGCCTCATTGAAGCTTGGCGATTGCGGCCGTAGTCACGGGAATCGTCATCGCATCCGGGGCGCGCGCGCCCCGGCCTCATTGAAGCATAGTGTCGACTGGTGCGTGGATGAGGTGATACCCATCAGCATCCGGGGCGCGCGCGCCCCGGCCTCATTGAAGCTCGGTAATACGGCTGCATCCGCGTTGATTGAGGACAAGCATCCGGGGCGCGCGCGCCCCGGCCTCATTGAAGCACATGCAAGCGGCGATCACGGCGTCGCTCTCGCAGAAGGCATCCGGGGCGCGCGCGCCCCGGCCTCATTGAAGCCGTCCGGCATTGCATAGATCGGGCGTCCATGGGACCAGCATCCGGGGCGCGCGCGCCCCGGCCTCATTGAAGCGCGTCTGGCATTGCATCGTTTGAGGGCGTCGGCGAAGGCATCCGGGGCGCGCGCGCCCCGGCCTCATTGAAGCCTGCAATCGATGGACCGGCGCGACGGCGTCCAGTGGAGCATCCGGGGCGCGCGCGCCCCGGCCTCATTGAAGCCACGGTAGGTTCGGTGAGCCGCTTCGCTGACATCGAAGCATCCGGGGCGCGCGCGCCCCGGCCTCATTGAAGCCTTGCTGCTCATGGCATACTCCATTCACACAGCCAGCGCATCCGGGGCGCGCGCGCCCCGGCCTCATTGAAGCCGCGAAGAGATACTAGGGGGGGAGCCGCTATGCCGTGGCATCCGGGGCGCGCGCGCCCCGGCCTCATTGAAGCGAAGACGGGGGGTGCGTCCGCAAGGTTCAACTGCGGCGGCATCCGGGGCGCGCGCGCCCCGGCCTCATTGAAGCCTGGCACAAACTTGAGGCTAGTGTAATGGCTCTCCCCGCATCCGGGGCGCGCGCGCCCCGGCCTCATTGAAGCTCGGGAGCTATTCCGGCAGGGACCTACATCCGGGGAGGCATCCGGGGCGCGCGCGCCCCGGCCTCATTGAAGCCAACAGCTACCGCTACCGCGCACCCGGAAACCGGGTGGCATCCGGGGCGCGCGCGCCCCGGCCTCATTGAAGCATGGACGCGCGGCGCGCTCATTTCCAGCCCCCGGAAGAGGCATCCGGGGCGCGCGCGCCCCGGCCTCATTGAAGCCCATGGGCATGGGGATTATCTCCTCTTCAATGCGGCGGAGCATCCGGGGCGCGCGCGCCCCGGCCTCATTGAAGCATTGCCATGGCGCAGAACCATGAACAGGTGGCGCGGGGCATCCGGGGCGCGCGCGCCCCGGCCTCATTGAAGCATGAGATCGGTGACGCCGCTGGCGTTTTCGTCCGTCAGCATCCGGGGCGCGCGCGCCCCGGCCTCATTGAAGCGAGGATCGCTATACGCACGGCGGCGAGACCTACAAGGTGCATCCGGGGCGCGCGCGCCCCGGCCTCATTGAAGCCCTCCAGGCCCTCGCGCAAGCGGGCGGTAGACGCGGCGCATCCGGGGCGCGCGCGCCCCGGCCTCATTGAAGCTGATGGTAAGGGTGGTTTGACTACCCCACCTGTGACGCATCCGGGGCGCGCGCGCCCCGGCCTCATTGAAGCATTCGTCGGAACCCGGCCGCCGTGTTCATGAACACCGCATCCGGGGCGCGCGCGCCCCGGCCTCATTGAAGCTATCTATGCCGTTTAATGGCTATTACACGTGGATATGCATCCGGGGCGCGCGCGCCCCGGCCTCATTGAAGCGGGGTTGGTATGGGTTGGCCGCTAGAATTCGAACGGACGCATCCGGGGCGCGCGCGCCCCGGCCTCATTGAAGCGCGCTCGTCGGTGTCCTCATCTTGTGGATACTCATGAGCATCCGGGGCGCGCGCGCCCCGGCCTCATTGAAGCCGGTTGATTCTCGGGATGGAACCCTGTGGCTCGCCGGCATCCGGGGCGCGCGCGCCCCGGCCTCATTGAAGCGCGTAGGCGACGACGGCCAGACGATCATGGTAGAGCGCTGCATCCGGGGCGCGCGCGCCCCGGCCTCATTGAAGCTGGCCGAGGCGCTGGACGTTCCGCTTGATGTTCTGTCGAAGCATCCGGGGCGCGCGCGCCCCGGCCTCATTGAAGCGATCTCTCGGCGAGCGAGCCGGACAGCCACCGCTCCCGGCATCCGGGGCGCGCGCGCCCCGGCCTCATTGAAGCCGGCGAGACCTTGTTGCGTTCGACGGCCTGGTAGACGCATCCGGGGCGCGCGCGCCCCGGCCTCATTGAAGCACGGGGTGACGCGGAACCCGAACAGCTTCCTCTCGAGCATCCGGGGCGCGCGCGCCCCGGCCTCATTGAAGCGTCGCGGTAGGGCAGTTCCGGGGCAAAGCGCAGAGACGGCGCATCCGGGGCGCGCGCGCCCCGGCCTCATTGAAGCGACCTCGAGCAGGGCTCGGCAGAGTGGCACGCCATCGCATCCGGGGCGCGCGCGCCCCGGCCTCATTGAAGCTGTCGATTTGCGGCGACGCGATACCGCCCTACAGCGGCGCATCCGGGGCGCGCGCGCCCCGGCCTCATTGAAGCGACCGAAGCGAGGGCGGTGGCCGGGCGGCGTTCGACGCATCCGGGGCGCGCGCGCCCCGGCCTCATTGAAGCAAGGATCGGTGGGGCCGCTCATCACCAACATCGCCTGCATCCGGGGCGCGCGCGCCCCGGCCTCATTGAAGCGTGTTCATCGTCGGGCGCGAGATCCGGGCATGGGACGCATCCGGGGCGCGCGCGCCCCGGCCTCATTGAAGCCAGTTCTGTTCGTCGAACACGGTGAGCTCGCCCTTGCGGCGCGACAAACAGGATGAGACTCCAGCGTCAATCAGGATGAGACGGGGGAAGGCGGCGGCCCGGAACGGAGGGAGGGCGTAGCCCGACCGTAGTTCCGGGCCGCCGCCTCGCAAAATTTTCCCCCGGGCCTTCTGGCGGATTCGGCCGGCCGGGCGAACGGTGACGCTTTCCCAGCAGGGGAGTGCGGCGTTGCCCGGGCGTCACATAACCGATCGCCAGAAGAGGCTGTTCATGACCCACAAGAAG
>MPMX01000024.1 GCA_002238725.1 Rhodospirillaceae bacterium bin65 | reverse complement strand
TTCGGTGCAGCGGGCAATTCAGGCAACCGGCCGGAATAAGGGTTCCGGGACGCGGTTCACCTAGCGCTGCAACCGGCCGGGACGCCATGCGATCCGCCGAAACCCGCCATGCTCGCCGCATTCCACGAACACGCCATGCAGGTGCACCCCGGCGCTCCCGCGCGACGCATCCAGCCGCCGCGCCGTGCGAAAGTCCCGCTCTGCCCGGCGGCGGTCCCTCAAGAAATCGCGGTAGACCAGTCCCCGGTTGAAATAGGCGGCGGCATAGTCCGGATTCAGGGCGATCGCCCGGTTCAGGTCCCGAACGGCCTCCCGGTAATCGCTGAGGCATATTCGGACCATGGCGCGATTGTTGTAAGCGAGCGACAGCTTCGGACGCAGGCCGATCGCCCGGTCCAGATCGGCGAGCGCCCGCCGGTAGCGTTTCAGCGCGCCGTGGGCGAGGCCACGGTTGACGAGGGCTTCCGCGAAATTCGGGTTGAGCCGGATCGCCTTGTCGAAATCCGCGATGGCTTGCCGGTATTTCTTGAGCTGCATATTCGCGCCGCCGCGGTTGAGATGGGCGTTGACCAGTCCGGGGTTCAGGCCGATCGCACGGTCGAAGTCGGCAAACGCCGCCCTGAACTGTTCGAGACGGCTGTGGGCCAGGCCGCGATTGCTGTAGGCCACGGCCAGTCGCGGATTCAGACGGATCGCTATGTTCAGATCGGCAAGCGCCTTCCGGTACTGACCCAGGCCGATGTGCGCCGCGCCGCGCCCCAGATACGCCTTGCCATTGTTCGGGTAGAGCCGGATCGCCTCGTCGTAATCGGCAATCGCCCGGCGAAAGTTCCCGAGGAGGAGACTGGCATTGCCGCGGCTCTTGTAGGCCGAGGCGTCCACCGGATGCAGGCGGATCGCCTGGCTGAAATCGTCGTAGGACTTCTTGTAGAGGCCGAGGCGAAAATGGGAGTTGGCCCGGTTGAAATAGGCGTAGGCAAAATTCGGAACCAGCCGGATCGCCGCTGTGTAATCGGCGATGGCCCGGCGTTCCTGATTGAGGCTGGCGTAGGCGCGACCGCGGTCGTACAGATGGTTCCCCTGCGCCGCGCCGCTGTAACGGCCGCTGTTCAGCAGCCGGGTACACGCCGCGATCCTCACGCTCGGCGGTACCGCGGAATTCGGGCAGTCGCGAAGGTCCGAACCGGTCGCGGCCAAGGCCGGCGAGGCCGCGAGCAACAGGAGAATCGCTCCGCTTAACTGTATGCGCATCGCCGGACCTCCCGACGGACGGTTCGCGTCGCAAGCGACAGGGGTCGAAGACAAAGTAGCTGCGCCCGGCCGCCCGCGCATCCGAAAATTGCCGGCCCGGCACCCCGGGCGCGGGGTCGCCGTCAATTTGCCCGCTGGGTGCGTTCGTGGCGTTCCCGGGCTTCGATGTTCAGCGTGGCGATCCATCCTCCGGCTGGACGGCAGCGGCGATCCAGGGCCGGACAAGGCGAATTCCCGCGGGCGAATCGACGTGCTATCCGCCGTGGAGATCGCCGCTAGTTTGGTTGAAGCGGCTATGCTCGGCCGGAGCGGCGCGCTATGCGGGGATGGCCGGCAAATATCTGATTGTAGGGTGCCTGATGAGCGAGTCGCGACGGTACGAACTCAAGGATGAGGCATTCGCCGAACTGGACCCTCCTGTATCGGGGTTGCGTTCACGAGTTCGGCGCGCCGCAGTAAATTCTGCAGGAGATGACGTGTCGTGGGATCGTTCGTGGAACTTCTTCGCATATAGCTACTCCCGCGCGTTCGATCCTCTTTGGGACGCTGCGTATTCTCGGCCTTCGGAGGTACTCAACTACCCACTCTTGTTCGTGTGCCGGCATAGCATTGAGCTTTGGCTCAAAGCGGCACAGTCCTCGGTCACGCGGGAGCATCCGCGCGGCGGTCACGGTTTGCAGGACTTGTGGTCCAAATTGATGGATGCTTTGGACCGTCATTATGGAAACCGTCCCGATCAAATAGATGGGATCGACGGTGTCTTCGCTCGTAAAGCGCGCCAAGCAATAAAAATGCTCGATAACCACGACAAGGTCGGAGATCGCTTCCGTTACCCAGTCAAGAAAAAATTCGAAAGCTACGCATCAACGACGGCGGACTTGGACGAACTGTATCGAGCACACGCAATTATCACGGCATATTGCGACGCGGTCTGCACCCAGATTGAGGTCGAGCGTAATCGGGCGTGAGCCGCCCCCGCCCCTTCAATCCGCCCTTTGCGTCCGCTCGCGGCGTTCGTGGCGTTCCTGGGCTTCGATGCTGAGCGTGGCGATCGGCCGGGCGTCCAGCCGGTCGACTCCGATCGGCTCGGCGGTTTCCTCGCAAAAGCCGTAGGTGCCCTCGTCGATGCGCTGCATGGCGGCGTCGATCTTGGCGATCAGCTTGCGCTGCCGGTCGCGCGCCCGCAATTCGCGGCTCCGGTCGGATTCCAGGGTCGCCCGGTCGGCCATGTCGGCCTCCGCCAGGCTGTCCTCCTGCATGGTGTGCAGCGTCTCTTCGGCATCGCCGAGCAGCCGGCCGCGCCAGCGCTCGAGCTTCCGGCGGAAATAGGCGGCCATGACCGGATTCATGAACGGTTCGTCCGGGGTGGGACGATACGATCCGGGAACGTCCGGCCAGGTCCGGCTCATTGCGCCACCATCGACTGTGGACGAAGCGGCGGCGACTATAAGGGCGGCGCCGGAAGCCGGCAAGCCTTTGAAAGCTGCGGATTCGCGGGCGCAATCGGCGATGCGGCGGACTGTCGGACGGCGCGCCGGACCGGCGTTTGCTATGGCAGTCCTGCGGTCCGGCGAGCCGCGCTGCAGCGGCGCTTGCAGGGCCGGCCGCGGCGGCGCAACGGGATGCCCATGACAGAACCGAACCATCCGATCGCCGGCCTGTCGGCGATCGCCGACCGGTACGACGGCTACATCCTCGATCTCTGGGGCACCATCCATAACGGCGTCGAGCCCCTGCCCGGCGCGGTCGAGTGCCTGCGCGCCCTGGCGGAACGGGGCAAGAGCGTGCTGATCCTGTCGAACGCGCCGCGCCGGACCGGCGCGGTCATCGAAAGGATGGATGCGGTCGGCATCCCGCGGGACTGCTACGGCCCGGTCCTGTCGTCGGGCGAGGCCGGCTGGCTGGCCCTGCGCGACCGCAGCGACACCTGGCATGCAAAGCTGGGCGACCGGGCCTTCCTGATCGGCGAGGCCGGCGACGAATCGGTCCTGCAGGATCAGCCGGTCGAAGAGGCCGATACCGTCGAACGGGCGACATTCCTGCTCTGCGTCGGCGCGTTCGGGCGAACCGATACCGTCGACGACTATGCCGGCCTGCTGGCGGATGCGCTGGAGCTCGATCTGCCGATGCTCTGCGTCAATCCCGATCTGGAGGTGCTGCGCGGCCCGAACCGGGAGATCTGCGCCGGCGCCATTGCGGCGCGCTACGCCGGGATCGGCGGCGACGTGGGCTATCACGGCAAGCCGCACCGCCCCATCTACGAGCTGAGCTTCGGCCTTCTTCCGGGCGTCGACCCGGCCCGCATCCTCGCGGTCGGCGATTCCCTGCGCACGGATATCGCCGGCGCCAACGCGGTCGGCATCGATTCGCTGTTCGTGACCGGCGGCCTGCTGGCCGGGGAGCTGGGCATCGCGCCGCTCGCCGAGCCGCCGGCCGGCGCGTTGCCGCCGCTGTATGCCCGGCACCGGCAGCGTCCCACCTGGGCCGCTGCGGCCTTCCGGTGGTAGAATGGCCGAAAGGCCTGCCCGGACCGCGGCAGATCATCTATCCTGCGTGACGCCCCGCTCAATTCCCGGCAGAATTTTGCCCCATTTCGGGTATAATCGGCATTCGGTCGGCAGCCGGCCAGAGCGGGGTTACGGTTCCTGTCCGGATCCCGACCGTCGCCGCAGCCGCCGCAGCCGACGCAAAACGGAAGGCCTGAATGAACCGAAGGACATTGCTTCCGCCCACCCGGATCGCGCCGGCGACCCTTGTTGCCGTGGCGTTTCTCGCTGCCTCCGGTCCGGGTACGGGCGCCGTATATGCGGAAAGCCGTAAGGCGGCCGTCCCGCTCCCGGCCGCGGCGAGGACCGAACGCGATGCCCTGCCGGAGCTGGTCGCCCGGCTGCTGCCCACCGTGGTCAGCATAACGACGACCCAGGGCAGCGGGCCGGCGAACCAGAAGAGCGCGCCCGAAGGCTCGCCCTTCCGGGAGTATTTCAAGGAATATTTCAACAAGCGCCGGAACCGGCAGCGCGGTTCGGCCGTCGGCAGCGGCTTCATCGTCAGCGCCGACGGCTATGTCGTCACGAACCATCATGTCATCAACCGGGCGACGGCCGTGCGCGTGATTCTGGACGGCGGCCGCCAGCTCGACGCCAAAGTTGTCGGGCGCGATTCCCGGGCCGATCTGGCGGTGTTGAAGGTTGAGCCGAAATCTCCGCTGCCGTTCGTGAAATGGGGCAATTCCGATGCCGTGCGCATCGGCCAGGATGTCGTCGCTATCGGCAACCCGTTCGGACTCAGCCAGACCGTCACGACCGGCATCATCTCGGCGCGCGGGCGCCATCTGAGCAATTTCGGCGGCGTCCCGGGCAATTCGTTCGTCGATTTCCTGCAGACCGACGCGGCTATCAACAAGGGCAACAGCGGCGGCCCCCTGTTCAACCGCGCCGGCGACGTCATCGGCATCAACACCGCGATCTATTCGCGCGCCGAAACGAACGTGGGAATCGCGTTTGCGGTGCCTTCGAACCTGGCCGCACCGATCGTCGAACAACTGAAGCGCTATGGCCGCACCCGCCGCGGCTGGCTGGGTGTGCAGATCCAGTCGGTCGACAGCGAACTGGCGAAAACGCTGGGCATGGAAACGCCGACCGGCGCCCTGGTCGCGAACGTCGTAAGCGGCAGCCCGGCGGCCGAAGGCGGCATCGTCTCGGGAGACGTGATCCTGAAGTTCGACGGCAAGACGGTGTCCAGCGCATCGCGGCTGTCGCAGATCGTTGCGGCCGCGCCGGTCGGCAAGACGGTGCGCGTTACTGTGCTGCGGCGCAGAGAGAGCGTCACGCTCTCCATCGTCCTGGGAGAACTGGAAAAAGCCGTTCAGACCGGCGCCGTCGAAAAGCTGCCCAAGGAAGGGATCAGGCCGGACCTGTTCCCGGAACTCGGCCTTCGGCTCGGCAAGATCACGCCTGAGCTTGCGCAACGCTACGAAACGGCGACGACGGAGGGCGTGATCGTTCTCGGCGTCGAGCCGGATAGCGACGCGGAGCAAAAGGGCCTCAAGCCGGGCGACGTGATACTCGAGATGGAGCAGACCGCGGTCGCAAATCCCGAGGCGGTCCGGAACCTGTTGGACCGGTCGAAGGAAGCGCGCAAGACATCCACCCTGATCCTGGTGCAGCGCGGGGATGACCGGCGCTTCGTCGTGCTCGGGTTCAAGCTGCAATAGGGGCCTTGAGAGACAGGGCCGGCGGCGGCGGTTCAGTCCCCCGAGGCGGTGGCAAACTCGTCGCGCCGATAGCCCTGGAGATACAGAAGGGCGGTCAGATCCCCATGCTCGATCCGGTGCTGCGCCGCCGCGGCGGCCGCGGGCTTGGCCCGAAATGCGACGCCAGCGCCCGCGGCCTGCAACATCGGGATGTCGTTGGCGCCGTCGCCCGTGGCCAGCGCGTCCTGCCGGCCCAGTCCGCGGCCGGCCAGAAACGCATCCATCGCCTCCAGCTTGCCGTCGGCGCCCAGCACGGGATGCACCAGCCTGCCGGTCAGGACGCCGCCATCCAGCACAACGTCATTGGCGACGTCGATGTCGAAACCGCATTCCCGGCTGACGAACTCCGAGTAGATGCGGAAGCCGCCGGACACCAGCGCGGTCAGCGCTCCGTGTTTGCTCATCGTGCGCACGAGGGTCCGCGCGCCCGGGGTAAATTCAATGCGATAGCAGAAGGCCTGGAGAAATTCCTTCTCCAGGCCGCCCAGCATTTCGACCCGCACGGCCAGCGCCTCGCGGAACGGAATTTCGCCGTTCATCGCCTGCTGCGTGATCCGCCGCACCGTGTCGCCGACACCCAGCAGATCGGCCAGATCGTCGACCATCTCGTTGCGGATGACCGTCGATTCCATGTCGGCGACCAACAGCCGCTTGCGCCGGTTTTCCGCGCCGGTCACGGCCACGTCGACCGGCAACCGGCCGACCGACCCCTTGACTGCCGTGCGCGCCTCGCCGGGATCCCGGCCGGCAAACGGGATATCGCACGCGACCTGGGGCGACAGCCATTCGGGCTCGCCGCCCTCGGCACCGGCGTCCTCCAGCGCCCAGCGGGCGGAAGTCACCGTCCCGTCGGAAAGGCGCGGCAGGGCCGGATTGGCAATCAGCGTCACAAAGTGACTCATCGCGGGCAAGATGCAGTGGCGCCGATGAAGAACGCCCGGGCGGCGCGATCGGGGAACCGATGGGTTTGAGTGCGCCAGCCGCCAGGCCCGCGCAAAATCCGGATGGGCAAACGAAGATCGTCGTCATCGGCGGGCCGACCGCCGGCGGCAAGTCCGAAATCGCGTTGCAGATTGCGCGGGAATTCGGCGGCGCGGTGATCAATGCCGACAGCATGCAGGTGTATCAGGAACTGAAAATCGTCACCGCGCGGCCCGATGACGCGGCGCTGTCGGCGGCGCCGCACCGGCTGTACGGCGTCCTCCCGGCACGGGAGCGCTGCTCGGCCGGCCGGTGGCGGCGCATGGCGCTGGACGAGATCGCCGGAGCGCTCGAGGCCGGGCTGCTGCCGGTCGTGGTCGGCGGCACCGGCCTGTATCTCAAGGCTCTCCTGGACGGGATTGCCACGATTCCCGACATTCCCGAAGAGCGGGTGCAGAGCGTGACCGCGTGGCTCGACGAGGCCGGCCTCGAGGCGGGGCGCGCGCGGTTGCGCGCCGTCGATCCGGCGACCGCCGGCCGGCTGGACGCGATCGACCGTCAGCGACTGATCCGGGCCCTGTCCGTGTTCGAAGACACCGGCAGGCCGCTTTCCGACTGGTCCGGGCAGAGCCCGCAGGCGCCGCCCTTCAGCGCTTTCAAGATCGCGCTCATGCCGCCGCGCGAAGACCTCTATCCGCGCATCGACGCGCGCTTCGCCCGGATGATCGACCGAGGGGCGCTGGACGAGGCCCGGCGGCTCAGCGCCTTGCAACTCGCGCCGTCGCTGCCGGCGATGAAGGCGGTCGGCGTGCCGCAGATGCTGGCCCATCTCAGGGGCGAGACCGGCCGCGCCGCGATGATCGTCGAAGGCCAGACCGCGACGCGGCGCTTTGCCAAACGCCAGTTCACCTGGTTTCGGCGTCAATATCGTTCGCCAGATGCGGTTCTTACGCAATATTCGGAAAGTATCCGCGACGAATTGTTTAATAAAATTCGTCAATTCCAGTTGACGGCGTGAATTGCCGGCCGTATTTCCGCATTTCGGATCAACCGCTTATCCCGCTGCAAGGCGGGATGGAATGGCCTGAGCAGGCAGGCGCCGCCGACGCGGGCGGCGTTTTTTTGCTTTGGGCGGGTTTCGCCACAGCCCGGTATGGCAACCGGCCGGGCCGGGAGACGGATCGATGTCGCAAGAGATGACAGGTTCGGAAATCGTCCTGCGCGCGCTGGTGGACCAGGGCGTCGACACGATTTTCGGCTACCCCGGCGGCGCCGTGCTGCCGATCTACGACGCCCTGCACAAGCAGAATTCGATCCGTCATATCCTGGTCCGCCAGGAGGGCGGCGCGGTCCATGCCGCCGAAGGCTACGCGCGCTCGACCGGCAAGGTCGGCGTCGTGCTGGTGACGTCCGGCCCCGGCGCGACCAACGCCGTCACCGGCCTGACCGACGCATTGATGGATTCCGTGCCCGTGATCTGCCTGACCGGCCAGGTGCCGACCCATCTGATCGGCAACGACGCCTTCCAGGAGGCGGACACCACCGGCATTACCCGACCCTGCACCAAGCACAACTATCTGGTGAAGGACATCGCCGGCCTTGCGCAGACCGTCCACGAGGCCTTCTACGTCGCGCGCAGCGGCCGGCCGGGGCCGGTCGTGATCGACCTGCCCAAAGATATCCTGCAGGGGCCGGGCACCTACACGCCGCCGTCGGTCAACGGCCACCGGTCGTACAGGCCGCGCAAGAAAGGCGATATCGACCAGATCGAGAAAGCCGCCGCAGCGATGGCGCAGGCCGAGCGTCCGCTGTTCTACTGCGGCGGCGGCGTCGTCAACGCCGGTCCGAAGGCGTCCCACTTGCTGACCGAACTGGTCAAGCTTACCGGGTTTCCCTGCACGCTCACCCTGATGGGCCTGGGCGCCCTGCCCGCCTCCAGCAAACAGTTCCTCGGCATGGTCGGCATGCATGGCACCTACGAGAGCAATCTCGCCATGCACCATTGCGATCTCATGATCAATGTCGGCGCCCGCTTCGACGACCGGGTGACCGGCAAGCTGGACGAGTTCGCGCCCCACTCGACCAAGATCCATGTCGATATCGACCCGTCATCGATCAACAAGAATGTCCGGGCCGACATTCCGGTGATCGGCGACGCGGCCCATGTGCTGGAGGATCTGACCAAGGTCTGGAAGGCCCGGCAGTATCGCGCCGACCGGAAAAAGCTCGACGCCTGGTGGGCGCAGATCGACGAATGGCGCGCCCGGGACTGCCTGAAATACAAAGCGTCGGACACGCTGATCAAACCGCAATACGCGCTGGAGCGCCTGCGCGAGCTGACCAGGGGCCGCGACGATCTCTTCGTCACCACGGAGGTCGGCCAGCACCAGATGTGGGCGGCGCAGTTCCTGCCCTTCGAGAAGCCGAACCACTGGATGACCTCCGGCGGCCTCGGCACCATGGGCTACGGGCTGCCGGCGGCGATGGGCGTGCAGGTGGCGCACCCCGATGCGCTGGTGATCGACGTCGCCGGCGAAGCCTCCGTCCTGATGAACATCCAGGAGATGAGCACGGTGGCGCAATACCGCCTGCCCGTGAAGATCTTCATCCTCAACAACGAATATATGGGCATGGTCCGGCAGTGGCAGGAACTGCTGCACGGCGGCCGCTATTCGGAAAGCTACATGGCCTCGCTGCCCGATTTCGTGAAGCTGGCGGAGAGTTTCGGCGCGGTCGGCCTGCGCGCCGAGAAGCCGGCGGAAGTCGATGGCGTAATCGAGGAGATGATCGCCGTCGACAAGCCGGTGATCGCCGATATCCTGGTCGACAAGGCGGAGAACTGCTTCCCGATGATCCCGTCCGGCGCGGCGCACCACAAGATGCTGCTCGGCCCCGACGACCAGGCCGCCGAACCAATTTCCGAAGAAGGCATGGTGCTGGTCTAGGCTCCTGCCCCGACCGTAAGAACAACAACATTCGATGGCAGGTGAAGCGATGACCGAACGGCATGTGATCGCCGTGCTGGTGGACAACGAACCCGGCGTGCTCGCCCGGGTCATCGGCCTGTTCTCCGGCCGCGGCTACAATATCGAAAGCCTGACCGTTTCCGAGGTCGACGCCGAGGCCGGCCTGTCGCGCATCAACGTCGTCACCATCGGCACGCCGATGATCATCGAGCAGATCAAGAACCAGCTCGACCGGCTGGTGCCGGTCCATTCGGTCCACGACCTGACCGAGGAGGGCCCCCATGTCGAGACCGAGCTGGCCCTGCTCAAGGTCGCCGGCCAGGGCGACAAGCGGGTCGAGGCCCTGCGCATCGCCGACATCTTCGGCGCCAAGGTCGACGATACGACGCTCGAATCCTTCATCTTCCGGCTCGACGGCCAGTCCGAGAAGATCGGCCGCTTCATCGAGCTGATGAAACCCCTCGGCCTCGTCGAGGTCGCCCGCACAGGCGCCGTCGCGATCAGCCGCGGGAAGGAGGGGGTGTAGCGGGGCGGAAAGGCCGGCGCGGCGGCCGCAGGCTGACCGGTCATTCCGGGATCAGGTCGTCCACGGCGATGTTCAGGGTTTCGGCCAGCCGGCGCAGGGTGCGGACCGATCCGGTGTTGCGCCCGGCCTCGATGTCGACGATCTGCACCCGGCTCACG
This sequence comes from Rhodospirillaceae bacterium bin65, assembly GCA_002238725.1. Lineage (GTDB taxonomy): Bacteria > Pseudomonadota > Alphaproteobacteria > Bin65 > Bin65 > Bin65. The sequence goes on along the minus strand of MPMX01000024.1, from coordinate 49,886 downwards.
CCCGACGCCCGGGCAAGCGCGGATTGCGACATCCCGCGATGCTCGCGCCACACCCTGAGCGCCGCCTCGCCGTCAATCAGCCGGTCGGCGACCTGCGCAGGCACGAGTTCTTCCGTCCCGGCGGCGATCCGCGCCTCGACGGCCAGCGCCGCCCGAAAATCCGAGAGCTCGTCGTCCGCAGCCCGCAGACGCTCGTATTCGGCCCTCGGAATCGTCACGGTATCGTCCATGCGCCTCACCCCCTGTACACGCTGCCCCGGCCGGCGACGGTCAAGACCTGCAACACGCTTTCGTCCCGCATCGCCACGCGCCAGTCGCCGACCCGGAGGCGCACCGGCCCGTCATCGCCTTTCAGTCTCGTGACGTTGTTGGCCTGGGACGACGGATTGTCGGCAAAGGCCCGAATTTTATCCCTGATTCGTTGGGCCGTATTGCGCGGCATCCGGGTCAATGCCTTCAACGCCGTGCGGCTGTAGGCGATTTCCTTCACGGAAATAGATGTAGCGCTGGGCTACACTGTCGTCAAGAACGACAGAGTAGGCCGCTCAGGAAGACGGTAAGGCTGCGGTATGTCAGGACACGTCATGATCTGTCATGAAATGTCACGGCCCGCCCCCGGCATCCGCTCCGGCCCCTCCCGTCATTCCGACCGGAGCCTCGGGCCTGTTCCGGGGCGAAGCAGCCTGCCCTGAGCGAAGTCGAAGGGGAGGAAGCCCGCCGCAGGACTCGGATTCCTGTCGGACAGGCTGCACCGGGATCCCTCCCCTCCCTGTCGGTCGGTCGGGATGACGGGACGGGTTCGATCGGTCGGAATGGCGGAGTCGAGCGTTCGCAAGTGTCATGAAATGTCATGATCCGTCATGCCGGGCCGGGCGGCGGCCGGGGAAAGCCGGCGCCGGCCTTGCCGCGCTGCGGCAACTGTCCAGGCCGACAGGCGCTTTCCGCGCGACGGGCGTCATTTGTTCATATATTGTTCTTTATCGATTGTCAAGCCGAATTGCGCCGTCTCCGCGTGATTTCGGGCGCGGGGCGGAATCCCCTGCCCGCCGTCACCGCGAATTCGTCGCCCGCCATGTTGCGCCCGCTCACGGTGGCGGGAACGGCAGGCGGGGACGGCAGGGGCGGCGATCTCCGGGCGCACCGGCGCGGTGGCGATCGGCCGGGGAAAGCAGGGAGTTCAGGGCGGCGGCGAACCGGCGGCCTGGCTGCTTGCCTTCGCCTATCTTGGGCGTTACATGTAACGAATAAGCGCCAGAGGCCGAAACCATGTCCGACCGTTCCGTCGCGCGACGCGTCCGCAAGCACCGGGAATCCCTCCGGGCTGCCGGCCTGCGTCCTGCGCAAATCTGGGTCCGGGACACCCGCGCGCCGGGCTTTGCCGAGGAGTGCCGCCGCCAGACCGCCCTGGCCGCCGCGTCCGACCGCGCCGACGCCGAGCTTGCGGGTTTCCTCGACGCCGCGTTCGAAGACGCCGGCAGCTGGGAGTGAGGCGCGGCGACCTCGTCACCGTTGCCCTGCCCGGCGATTTCGGCAAGCCCCGCCCCGCGCTGGTCATCCAGTCCGATCTCTTCGCCGGCCACGCCACGGTCACCGTCCTGCCCGTAACCTCGACCGTAACGCCGGCGCCTCTCTTCCGTATCCCGGTCGAGCCCTCGGCGGATAACGGCCTGCGCGAAACCTCCTTCGCGATGCTCGACAAGGCCATGTCCATTCGCGCGGAGAAGCTCGGCATCCCGTTCGGCCGTCTCGGCGATGCCGACCTGATCCGGGTCAACCGGGCGCTCGCCCTCTTCCTCGGCATCGTGTCGTAACTGCCGACCCACGGGGCGAACTTCAGCGCGTTCCGGATCGACGGCCGGTCCGACAAGTTCGGCCGCTTTATCGGCCCGATGAAGCCTCTCGGCCCCGTCGAGGCCGCCTGCACCGGCGCGGCCGCGATCAGCCGGGGGTGGAGGATGGGGGGCTGCTGGATCAGCAAGTTTGGCTGCCCCGCGATACTTACGACATACCCGCAGCGTCCATTTTCGGCGGAAAAGGCGGGGGTTGACGACATGAAGCAAGTCGATATATTTGAATAGAACAAATCATGCACTTTCCGGACCAATGCAATGAACGTAAGTTGGGCTTCAAATGAAGCGGTGAGCGTATTGATATTTCTGCTGCCCGGCTTCGTGGCGGCGGGCGTATTTCATTCATTGATTTCAAATCCCAAGCCTAGCGGTATCGACACAATAGTCAGAGCCTTTGTCTTTACAATTATCGTCCATGTTATTGCTCGGTTTATTGGTTTGTCACTCAACGCCGTAGAATTGAATATTCTACAGAATGAAACCTGGCAAATAACGTTTTTAGTTACTGTATCAATAATACTTGGATTATTTTCTGCTTATGCTTGGAACAATGACTTGCTTCATAAACGGCTTCGCAGACTCAATGTCACAAGACAAAGTTCGTACCAATCGGCGCAGTATTCAGCCTTTGCATTCCACAGAAACTGTTTTGTTGTTTTGCACCTACGGGGAGAACGTCGATTATATGGATGGCCTCGCGAATGGCCTAGCCGACCCGACGATCAGCATTTCCTTATCGAGGACTGTGAATGGTTGGGCGACGAAGAACGCCGACAATTGGAGGGTGTATCACATATTCTGGTACCCGCATCGGAAGTCGAAATGATAGAATTCCTGCCTTCGAACCTCGACAGCCAGCGCACGGAGTAAGTCATGGTCGAACAGTCTACGCCGACATCGCCGAAGCAGCACCCGGCCGATAGAACTGTGCAAGACGGAGTGACGCCTAAACCGGAAACTGCCGTTAAACCGCCGCCGCCGCCGCCGCCGCCGAAAAGGAAATAGAGATCGTGGACAAGAAAGTACCGCCGACTTCGACTGGCGTACCGCTAAACAAAGGTGTTACGCCCAAGCCGCCAACTGCCGTCAAACCGCCGCCGCCACCACCGCCGCCGAAAAAGAAGTAATGCCGGCGATGGATCGGCATGGGTGCGGCCCGGCCGATGTCAAATTGATACGCGCACCGATTCATGCGGGATCGGCGACATTCATTGCGATTATCGCCGCAATCCGCCGCGCGGTATCGGTGAAGTGCTGGACTTCCTCCGGCCGCAGCGGACGGCCCAGGATGTCGCGCTCGCGGTAGGACAGCCATTTCTTGAGCACCTGGTAGCCGCCGAGGCGGTATGTCCAGATTTCAACGGGGCTATAGAGCCACAAGGCGTTGCGCCAGCTTCTCGTTCGTTCCCGCCATGGCCGCTTTTGTGGCCGAGCGCGGCACGGGGCGCAAGGGGCGTTTGACCGCGCAATGGCGGCCGGGCCTTACTCTTTCGGCGAAGCGCTCTCCTGCTCAACGACGCTGCGGGCGGGATAGCGGACACAATCGAGGCCGAGCGCTTCCTGCGATCGTCGAATATTCCGGAAAATCGCTTTCACGTCGTAACCGAATCACTCCGCGTGTTCGTCTCGAACCGTATGGACCTCGGCGATGACCGACGTTTCGATATAGGCTTTGGGCTTCATCCGTCCTGCAATGCTGACAAGCACCCCTTTCGCTCCCCAATAGCCCCACTTGTGGCCGACCGCCGCACGGCGCACAAGCGCCTTTTGCCCTTCGGCGGTCCGGTGCGCCCTGCGTTCGATGCCTCGCGCCCGAACGCCGCGTTGCGCCGGCGGTCGCGGGCGGGTAAACGCCACCTGCAATTCCGACATCCAAATCCCACTTTCCCAGGGGAGAGCAGACGATGCGCGTCTATTACGATCGCGACGCCGACGTGAACCTGATCAAGGGCCGGAAGGTCCTGATCGTCGGCTACGGCTCGCAGGGCCATGCCCACGCCATGAACCTGCGGGATTCAGGCGTTGCCGACACCGCCGTCGCCCTGCGCGAGGGCTCGGCGACGCGCAAGAAGGCCGAAGAGGCCGGCTTTACTGTCTACACGCCGACGGAAGGCGCAAAATGGGCCGACGTCGTCATGATGCTGACCCCGGACGAACTCCAGGGCGACATCTATGCCGACGAGTTGCACGGCAACATGAAGGACGGCGCGGCGCTCGCCTTCGCCCACGGCCTCAACATCCATTTCAACCTGATCGAGCCGCGATCCGACCTCGACGTCTTCATGATCGCGCCGAAGGGCCCGGGCCACACGGTGCGCTCGGAATATGTGCGCGGCGGCGGCGTGCCGTCGCTGGTCGCCGTGGCGCGCAACGCCTCGGGCAACGCGCTGGAACTGGCGCTGTCCTACGCCTCGGCCATCGGCGGCGGTAAGGCGGGCATCATCGAGACGACGTTCAAGGAGGAATGCGAGACCGACCTGTTCGGCGAACAGGTCGTGCTGTGCGGTGGCCTGGTCGAGCTGATCCGCGGCGGCTACGACACGCTGGTCGAGGCCGGCTATGCGCCGGAAATGGCCTATTTCGAGTGTCTCCACGAGGTCAAGCTGATCGTCGACCTGATCTACGAGGGCGGCATCGCCAACATGAACTATTCCGTCTCCAACACCGCGGAGTATGGCGAGTACCGCAGCGGGCCGCGTATCGTCACCGACGAGACGCGGGCCGAGATGAAGCGCGTGCTCGAAGACATCCAGAGCGGCCGCTTCACCCGGGAATGGATGCTGGAGAACCGGGTCAACCAGACCAGCTTCAAAGCCACGCGGCGGCGCAACGACGCCCACCCGATCGAGGAGGTCGGCCGGAAACTGCGCGCGATGATGCCGTGGATCTCGGAAGGCGCCCTCGTCGACAAGAGCAAAAACTAGCGCTGTCCGTCCTGCGGGATGCTCAAGTCCCCGCTTGCGAGACGGCCGAATTTGAGCAATAACCGGGATTGGATCCGTTTGGGCGGTAACGCCCCTTCCGCCGGCAGGGGAAAGGGCGCTGCGGCGGCGTACCTGCGGGGCTGACGACAAATCGGCGGACGGGCCGATTTCGGGGCGCCACGAAGAGTCCGACACTCCGGCGACGCAGTCGCGTTTTTGTCATAATTGCCGGCGATTTAGGGCTGTTGCAATCGTATCCAGTTGTATTTCCGGTCTGTCGCGACAGCGCAGCCCGTGGCAGGAATCCGGCCGGCGAGCCGGCCGCCCGCACCCGGAGCGCGACAATCGCGGCAGAAATACTGGAGGGGAATGACCAATATGCTGACAGGACTGCTCGGTCTCATGTCCGCCGACATGGCCATCGACCTGGGTACGGCGAACACCTTGGTCTATGTCAAGGGCCGGGGCATCATCCTGAACGAACCCTCCGTCGTCGTCCTGCGGGAGACCAAGGGCCGGCGCGAAGTCTTGGCCGTGGGCGACGAAGCCAAGCTGATGCTGGGCCGGACGCCCGGCAACCTGCACGCCATCCGCCCGCTGCGGGACGGCGTCATTGCCGACTTCGACGTCGCCGAGGAAATGATCAAGCACTTCATCCGCAAGGTGCACAACCGGCGCAGCTTTGCAGCCCCGCAGATCATCGTCTGCGTCCCCTCGGGGTCTACGGTCGTCGAGCGGCGCGCCATCCATCAGTCGTGCACCAGCGCCGGCGCCAGCCGGGTCTATTTGGTCGAAGAGCCGATGGCGGCGGCGATCGGGGCCGGCCTGCCGGTGACCGAGCCGACCGGCTCCATGGTCGTCGACATCGGCGGCGGGACGACGGAGGTCGCGGTCCTGTCGCTCGGCGGCATCGTCTATGCCCGCTCCGTCCGGGTCGGCGGCGACAAGATGGACGAAGCGGTGATCGGATACATTCGCCGGAACCATAACGTCCTGATCGGCGAATCGAGCGCCGAGCGAATCAAGAAGGAGATCGGTTCGGCAGCCGTCCCGAAAGACGGCGAAGGCAAGATGCTGTCGGTCAAGGGTCGCGACCTGATGAACGGCGTGCCGAAGGAACTGATCCTGTCGGAAGCCCAGATCGCCGAGGCGCTCTCCGAACCGGTCGGCCAGATCATCGAAGCCGTGAAGACGGCGCTGGAACACACGGCGCCGGAACTGGCGGCCGATATCGTCGACAAGGGCATCATGCTCACCGGCGGCGGCGCCCTGCTCGGCAATCTCGAAATCGTCCTGCGGCAGGCGACCGGCCTGCCCGTCTCCATCGCCGACGATCCCCTTTCCTGCGTTGCCCTGGGCACGGGCCGCTGCCTGGAAGATCTGCGCAGCCTCAAGTCGGTCCTGGCGACATCGCCCTAGCGGCGGCGGGGCAGGCAGGATCGCGTGGCGCGCAGGCGGAGAGGACAACCCAAGGGCCGCGGCCGTCCGCTCCGCAGAGGGAGCCTGCTTGCCGCCCTGCGCCTGTGGGCGCGCCGTTTCGCCATCCTCGCCATGGTCCTGATCGCCGGGTCGCTGATCGCCATCGACCGCATCGAATCGCCGGTTACCCGGGAACTCCGGTCGGGCGTGGCCGATCTGTTCGCGCCGCTCATCGAAGCCGTATCGGCGCCGTTCCACGCCGCTGCCGAGTGGTTCGAGGCCTTCGAATCCAACGCGACCGTGCGCGAACGCAACGCCGAACTGCAGCGGGAAATCGAGCGCCTGCGCCTGGCGCTTCAGGAAATGCCCCCACTGCAGAAGGAAAACCAGCGGCTGCGGGCGCTCGCCAACGCCGGCAGACGCATCGAAGGCAGGCATCTGACGGCGACCGTCGTCTCCGACACCGGCGGTCCCTATGTCCGGTCGCTTCTGGTCCGTGCAGGATCGGTCGACGGGATCCGGCGCGGCATGGCGGTCATCAACGCCGACGGATTTATCGGCCGGATCGTGGAAATCGGCCGCAATGCCTCGCGCGTCCTGCTGGTCACCGATCTGAACTCCCGCATCCCGGTTCGGCTTGAGGCTTCGGGCCTCCGGGCGCTGCTTACCGGCACCAACGGCCGGCGCATGCGGCTGACCTATGTACCCCCGAATGTCAGCGTTTCGGTCGGGGCCCTGATCGTCACCTCGGGCCATGGCGGCGTGTTGCCGCCCGGCATTCCGGTCGGGCGGGTCGACAGCGTCGGCCGCGATTCGATCCTGGTGCGCCCACTGGTGAACTGGAACCGCCTGACTTTCGTTCGCATCATCGATTACCGGACGCCCGGGCTGGTCGAGGATTTGCCTGACGACATTCGGCGACGAGAGGTGGGCCGGCGCGCGGAAACGCCATGAGCGAACCGATCCAACGCGCCGTCGACCGGGCCGTGCGCCGGTCGTTTCCGATGGCGACCGCCGCGGTCGCATCGCTGGCCGGGATGATTGCTGTGCCCGCGCCCGACTACAACCAGATTGCACCCGCCTTTACCCTGATCGCCGTCTATTGCTGGTCGGTCTGGCGCCCGGATCTCCTGCCGCTGCCCGGCGTTTTCCTGATCGGCCTGTTCGAAGACCTGCTGCGCGGCCTGCCGCTCGGCCTGACCGCCCTGTTGCTGCTGGCGGCGGCCGGGTTCGTGCAGAGCCAGCGCAGCTTCGTTTTCGGCCGGTCGTTCACCCTGTTCTGGCTGGTCTTCGGCCTGTTGACGATCGTCTGGATGGCGATCGAATGGATGGCCATGTCAATCCTGCTCGGGCAGTTGCTGAACCCGGACGCCGCCGTTTTCCGCTACCTGTTGACCTTCGGCCTTCTGCCGGTCGGCGCCGCGATGCTGCTGTTCGTGCAGCGCAGCGGCATGCAGAACGTATAAGCCATGCCGATATCGGAAAACATCGAACAGAACCGGAAATTCACCCGCCGGCTGGTCCTGCTGATGGGGTTCAAGAGCCTGGCCCTGGGCGGACTGATTGCCCGCATGTACCAGCTTCAGGTCAGCGACTCCGAACGCTACGCGACGCTCGCCGAAGAAAACCGCATCAACACCCGCCTGTTGCTCCCGCTGCGCGGCCGGATATTCGACCGGCATGGTCGGCCGATCGCCCTCGATGAGGAGGATTACCGGGTCGTCATGGTGGCGGAGAAGACCGGCGATGTGCACCGGACGCTCGACCGTCTGGCCGGCATCATGGAATTGAGCCCGGAGGAGCGCGACCGGGTTACCCGCGAAGTCCGACGGCGGCGCCGCTTCCTGCCGGTTACCATCGCCAGCAACCTGACATGGAGAGAAGTGGCGCGGATGGAGGTCAACGCGCCGGACCTGCCCGGCGTGCTGACGGAGCGCGGCTATACCCGCGTCTATCATTATGGCGAACTGGTCTCCCATCTGGTCGGCTATGTCGGCCCGGTGACCGAGCAGGAGCAGAAGGGCGATCCCGACCGGTTGCTCAAGATACCCGAATTCCGGATCGGCAAGCAGGGCGTCGAGAAAACCTACGATCGCCGGCTGCGCGGCCGCGGCGGCACCCAGCGTGTCGAGATCAACGCGTCGGGCCGCATTCAGCGCGAACTCGACCGCGAGGAAGGCACGCCCGGCGACGATCTTCACATGTCGATCGATATTGCGCTGCAACGCGCCGCGCTGAAACTGGTCCGGCCGTATCGCGCCGGCTCGGTCGTCGTCATGGACATCCACACCGGCGATGTCCTCGTCATGGCATCGACGCCCGGTTACGATCCGAGCCTGTTTACCCATGGCCTGCGCACCAAGACCTGGCGAGCCCTGCAGACGAACCGGCTCGGTCCGCTGCTCAACAAAGCGGTTTCGGGCCAGTATGCGCCCGGATCGACCTTCAAGATGCTGGTGGCCCTGGCCGCCCTCGAATCCGGCGCAATCGACGGTTCGACCAGTTCCTTGTGCACCGGCGTCTTCGAACTCGGCCGGGCGAAATTCCATTGCTGGAAGAAGGGTGGGCACGGCCGGGTCTCGCTGCGCGACGCCATCAAGCAATCCTGCGACGTCTATTTCTACGAACTGGCGCTTCGCCTCGGCATCGACCGCATCGCCGAGACGGCGCGCAAGCTGGGGATCGGAGTCCCGACCGGCATCGATCTGCCGGCCGAGAAACCTGGCATCATGCCGACCAAGGCGTGGAAGCGCAGCTATTTCCGCGCCAAGCGCAACAAGGCCTGGTTTCGGGGCGAAACCGTGATCGCCGGCATCGGACAGGGCTATGTCCTGGCGACGCCGCTGCAGCTTGCCGTCATGACGTCCCGGTTGGCCAATGGCGGATTCGCCGTCACGCCGCGCCTGGTCACCGATCGGCCGGCCGGCAACCGCACGGCCTATCGGCGGGCGTCGGAGAAATTCCGCCCGCTGGGCTTCAGCGAAGCGAATCTGAGAAAGATCGGCGACGCGATGTCTGCGGTGACCAACGAAGCCGGCGGCACCGCCTTCTGGACCCGGATCGTCGAAGAGGGCATGGAAATGGCCGGAAAAACCGGCACGTCCCAGGTGCGCCGCATCACGGCGGCCGAACGCGCCCGCGGCATCATCAAGAACGAAGACCTGCCCTGGCACCGCCGCGACCACGCGCTCTTCGTGGCCTTTGCGCCGCTGGACGATCCGCGTTTTGCGTGCAGCGTGATCGTCGAGCATGGCGGCGGGGGCTCCCGTGTCGCCGCGCCGATCGCCAGGAAAATCCTGCTCGAAACCCAGAAGCGCTACGGCGCCGGCGCCAAACGGGCCGCACTCGACCTCGGCCTCGCTGGCAGCGGCGACCGGAGCCGGACGCAATGACGACCGCCCGGACGAGTTGGCCCCGGACAGGCTCATCAATGCAGGTCAGGCGATGCAGACCCTGAACCTCTCCGAGGACCGGGCTTCGGTCCTGCGCCGGCTCGGTCTCGTCAACTGGGGGCTTACCCTGTCGGTCTGCCTCGCCGCAGCGGTCGGCTTCGTGCTGCTATATTCGGCGGCAGGCGGCGAGTTATCGCCCTGGACGGCGGTCCAGATGGGGCGCTTCGGCGTGGCGTTGGTGATCATGATCGTGACCGCCATGATCGCACCGCGCTTCTGGTACCGGCTGGCCTACTGGATGTGGGGCCTCTCGGTCCTGCTGCTGCTGGCTGCCGAATTCGGCGGTGTCCAGGGCGGCGGCGCGGAACGCTGGATCGATCTCGGCCCGTTTCGCCTCCAGCCCTCCGAGGTCATGAAGATCGCCCTCGTGCTCGTACTCGCCCGCTATTTCCACACCGTCCGTTTCGAGCGGGTGCGCCGGATCCGGACTTTGGTGCCCCCCTTGCTGATGCTCGCGATCCCGGCCGCGCTCGTCCTCAGGCAGCCCGATCTGGGGACGACCGTGATCCTGGTCGCGGTGGCCGGCATTATCTTTTTCCTGTCGGGCGTCCGCTGGTGGAAATTCGCCCTGGTCGGCAGCGCCGTGGCAGCCGCCGTGCCGCTGATCTGGGCCTATGGCCTCCAGACGTACCAGAAAAAGCGGCTGCTGACTTTCCTCGATCCGTCGTCGGACCCGCTCGGCGCGGGCTTCCACATCACCCAGGCCAAGATCGCGCTCGGCTCCGGCGGCGTCTTCGGCAAGGGCTTCCTGAACGGCACGCAGATCCATCTCAATTTTGTGCCGGAAATGCACACGGATTTCATCCTCGCCGTCCTGGCCGAAGAGTTCGGCCTGGTCGGCGCGCTCTGCCTGCTGGCGATCTACGGCCTGATCCTGTTCCACCTGCTGGCCTCGGCGATGCGCGCCAAGACCCAGTTTGGCCGGCTCGTCGCCGCCGGGATCGGTTTCACATTCTTCCTCTACGCCTTCATCAACCTGGCGATGGTGCTCGGCCTGCTGCCGGTGGTCGGCGTACCGCTGCCGCTGGTCTCCTACGGCGGCACGTCGATGCTCACCCTGATGTTCGGCTTCGGCCTGGCGATGAGCGTCGCGCAAAGCGGCGCCGGGGCCGAGGGGCCGCTGAGCGAGGATTAGCGCGCGTCGGGTTCCAGCCTCTCGATACGCGGCTTCGCCGCTACTCGGGATAAGGAGGTTGTTTCGCGCAATCTGCAAAGTCCGAAGCCCTTCGTCCCGAGTAGCCCCGGAAGGAATCCGCGGCGTATCGAGGGACGCGGAACCTGCGGCGGCTTAGCCGGCGCCGGCGGCTTTACACGCTCCCCGCCCTGCCCCATATCTGCCGCTGCCGAATGCTGGCGCCGGCGGGGTCTCACCGAGGCACGCGCGGCGCCCGCCGGACGGGCGATTAGCTCAGTTGGTAGAGCAGCTGACTCTTAATCAGCATGTCAAGGGTTCGAGTCCCTTATCGCCCTCCAGATTTTCCCAATTAAAACAAAGATTTAGAGCAAATCTGCCGGTTTCGGCGTGAGACTGCATTCGGCATTTGTCACCAATTTGTCACCAAATCGGAGGTGACAAACAGAACGGGCCGCCCATGTGGACGGCCCGCTCCGGTCGGTATGAACCTCGCTCCCCGGCGAAGGCGGCGATTGCGCGCGTCTGGCCATCCCCGGCCCCGACAAGGGGGTACGCCTCCGGCGATCAACCCGGATTGCCGCCACGGTAGCAGAACCGGAGCCGCCTCGCACCTATCCTCGACAATCTGTAAGACAGGCCGCGGAGGATAGCCGCTGATGGGCGGGCCGAAACCTCAAATCTCTTTGCGAGTTGAAAATTACCGCCCGTGTACGGCCACCACAGCGCCGCCAGCGCCCTATCCGGGAAAGCGGGCGGCGGCCCAGCGCAAGGAAACCGCCGCCCGCCCATGCCCTGCCAGCGAGAGAGAACGGCAGGACAAGCTGTATCAGGTAAGCCGCAACCGCACCTCGACCATGCGGGCATAGTACTGCCCGGCCTGCCCTGAGCGGGAGTCGGGCGCGTCGTATTCCTCGATCACGGAGTCCAGCTTCCCATCGGCCCGGCAGCGGTCGAGTAGATCGCCCGCCAGCGTCGCCGCGCCGTCCGGTGTCGGCGACCTGCACTCGACCACGAAGCCGGTGCCTTGCCCGATCATGCCGTCAAGGCTCGGCTCGCCCTCCGGCCCGAGTTCCTGAACCAAGATCGCAGGCCCCGACGCGGTGCCAGGATCGTCGAACCGAATCTCGGCATAGGCCACGTTCAAGGCGGCAGCGACGCTTTCGAGATAGGCCGTCATGGAATGACGATGTTCCCGGCCCGGCCCTCGCCGCTCTTGAAGCACGGCGCGCACAGACGCCTTCGCCTCACGGTCGGTTGGAACGGCCGGCCGCAGCACGCGCAAGGTATCCGGGCGCGGCCCTCAAGCGGCTGGTCGGTATCCGGCGGCGGCACCGGGTCCGCATGGACGGCGTTAAGCTGCGTCGGCCGTGTCCCGGCGACGATGGGCTTGTCGTCAATCATCGTCCATCAGCCCAACGGCGCCCATGGCGACGGCAGGCTCGACTCCGGCCATGACCAGCTTCTGCACAACCTGCGCTCGGCTCACCATGTCGAGCGCGTAGGAGTCGAAGCGCAGGCGGATCCGGGAGTCGACCTTGCGGCGGAGTTCGCTTTCGAGGATCCCGGCGAGCGGCCGGACGGTGCCCATGTGCCAGCGGCGCAGGCTTTCTCGTTGGGCGGTCCCGTCCGAATCGTCAAAGAGGCTTGGCGGCATCCCGCAGGCGCTCAGGACGTGTTCGAATACGTCCTTGCGGATCGTCGCCATCGCGTCCGGCGGGTCCGGCCCAAGGCGCGACGCTTCCCAATCGCGGCGCGGCGCGGCTTGCCTGCCCTCGCCGTGTCCGCCGGCGGTCGTTTCGAGAAACGCGGCCCTGCCCCTCGCCGCCGTGATATCGGCCCTCAGCTGGGCGAGCGGGTCGTCGTCGTCGTCGCCGGAACCGACCGGGCCGCCGTCGCCCGGCACGGCAAGCAGCTGGGCGAGCGGCCCGGCAGCTTCATCGGCCAGGCTGCGCTCGACCTGTCCGCTCAGCTTCAGGGTCGTAGCGGCGTATCGCAAAGGACTCCGGCCCAAGTAGGGCGATCCGGCATCGCCGCCCCACCTACAGAACACCACGCTCCCGGCCGGGAGGTTCCATGTTGTCGAGGTGCTGGGTCCATAGGCCGTGGCGCGCACCGTCCAGCCCGCCGGATCGTGCGAGCCTTCCCAATGCCAGCTTGCGCAGGGTATCAGGCGGACCATGCCATCGCCGCCCATGCGGACGGCGTGCAGGCTTTCCCCGGAGCGGATCAGGTCGCGCCCGACCTGTGCGAGGAAGTCGCCGGTCACAGTCTCCGCCGCCCATTCAGGGCCCTCGACGGTCGCGGCGGCCATGGCGCGGCTGAGCGCGCCCGCCGCCGCCTCTACCGCCGCCGTGCTGGACGTGTCCGCCGCCGTGCCGGCCGCTTCGGCCTCGATGGCGTTCAGCACGGCCTGAGCATAGGCGCCATCGGATTGCCGACGCTCGACCGGCGCGCGTTGCCACGGCCAGCGCATCAGGCCCTCGCCTCAGCGATGATTTGCAGATGGGTCGCGCCGCCGCCGCGAACGCCGCGCTCTAGCGGCTGCCCAACGCTGCCGAAGACCGTGGCGCCGTCCACAATCTCAACATCCGGGGAGAGGTCGCCGCGATAGCGGATCGTGAAGCGGGACCGCACAAGCTCGACCGTCGCGCCGTCCTCGTAACTGTCCTGCGGTGCGAGGTCCGCGCGGTGCGCCCAAACTGTCCATTCCTCGGAATAGGTCGGTTCCCCGGCCTGCCCGCCATACTGGTTCCGCTGCACTACGGCGCTGGCCGGGTTGCGCAGGACGATCCGGCGGTTGAGCGGCGGCGGTTTGTAGTGCTGCATCAGGCCAGCCCGGCCCGGCGGACCTTCCAAGACGATAACAACGCCTTCGCCCCGGAATTGTGCAGCGCCCCGGCGTAACTGTCGCCAGCTGGGGCGGGCGGCGCGTCTAGCAGATACCCGGCGAGCCGTACAACGGCCTCGTCCCGCACGGCTTCCGGTGCGGCGGGCGCATGTCGATCGACAACGGCGATCGCGACGGGCCGAAGCCGGGCGGCGCTCGTTTCGTCGGCTCGAATCGCTTCGGCCAGGGCGGCATCGGTCAAAGCCATATCCGCCGCCTTGCCGCGCGCGCCTCTACACGGCTGCCGGAATAGGACGGCCGGCCCGTGAGCGCGATTCCCCGGAGTTCCAGTTTCTCGATAACCCGCAAGCCGGATTCGCGGCGTTCGGCAAGTGCTTTGAATTCGATAGAAAGGCCCTGCATCCGGCCCTGCCGGACGGCCTCTAGCGCCGCGTCGCAGGCCGGGAGCGGCGGCAGGTCCGCCATCATGCGGAGTTCGGTTTCCGAGTCCTCGAAGCTGAGTCCGCCGTCCGGCTGCCACGCCAGACCGCGCATTGCGTCATGTTCGAGATTGAGCGGCACGGTCGCCGCCATCTGCACCGCGCCCGGCTCGATCCGCTCCCGGTGCGATGGACTCACGTCGCCATAGACCAGCGCCGGGCCGGTCAGCTTCCGGCCATCGGCGCGAATCTCAACCGCTATGGAGCGCCGCTCGATCACGGCGGGTCAGGCGGCGACCTTGAACGCGACCTGAGCGTAGGCGTCCGGCTGCGTAAGGATCACGTCGCCAAGCAGAACGTGCATCGTGAAAAACCGCTCGCCACGCCCGGAACCGGAATAGATGTCATCAATGCTGATGACGTTCCAGTGCGGGCAAACCGCCGTCCGCACGCCCATGCGGCCCTTCCGGTGCAGGATGGCTTGCTGGTCGTTGCCGGCCGGGTCCGGCATCCGCTTGTTCGTCCACCAGCCGCCGAATTTCGCCATCGCATAGTCCGCGAAACTGGTGTCGCCGAGACTGGCCGCGCCCTTGTTCGCCTCGTCGATAACCCGGTCCCTGAAGGTCCGGGCGCTCAGCTTGTAAGTCGCCGGGCCGGCGACAATCGCAACGTCCTTCATGGTCGAAGCCCACAGCCCTTCGATACCGTCCGCGAAGGCCGCTACGAAGGCGTCGAAGTCGGGAATCGCCATAGGAGCGGTCGGGTCGTCCAGCCGATGCAGAATTCCGGCAAGGTTCGGTGCGGCGCCGTCGCCGGAAATTACCTGCCGGTCGAGTTCGTCGGAAAGCGCCATCGACAGGTTCTCCCGGAGTGCCGACTCGAAATTGCCAACGCCAACGGCGGCAACATCTTCGATCCGAATCGACATACGGGCCGAAACCGATTTGGGAGTCGCGGTCGAGACTGCGAACGCGGCGGCCGTCGAATTCTGTTCGGCGCCCTTCTCCCGCGCCCCGGCGCTCAGCGCCCGGTTAATGGTCGCCGTGGCGAAGGTTCCTGACCGGACTCTCGGCATGGCGATATTGAGCCGCGGCGCAATCGAGTTCGCGAAGATCATCGGCCGGATGGGGTCGAGATTGACTCCGACCGAGTCAGGCGTGCCGGTCGGGGCATCGACGCGCTGTTCGGTGCGGGCTTCCGGCACGTCCCACAGTTCGAGCGGAATCCCATCGGCCGGATAATCGGGCGCGCCCTCGGCAGCGGCGGCGCGGAGTTCGGCTTCGGCGCCGTCGACCATTCGGCCGGACAACGCGGCCGTGATGAATCGTGTCAGCGTCGCCTTCGACCGCAGTTCGATCCTCTCCCGCATTTCCGTATCCGGTTCGGCCGTCCGGGTTTCGGTGCGCTGTTCGGATTCCTCTGCGTCGACCGCGACCTGGGCGGCCCGAATCTGGCGCTCAAGATCGGGAGTGCCGGACTCGATTCCGTCCAGTTCCGTGCGCTGTTCGTCGCTCAGCGAATCGGCCAGGCCGAATTCGGCCATTTTCTGCCGCTCTTTCGACTGGCGCTCCCGCAATTCCTTGAGTCGCTTCTGTGCTTTGGTCACGGTCAGGCCCTCATGTTGGGATTCTGTCCCAACATGGCACCAAATATTGAGAAAATCAATCGCTCCCGGCCAGTTCCTCGACCAATTTACGCCATTCTGCCCGGCCCGGCGTTTCGGCATCGCCCCGGTGGCGCTCGATATGGCAGGTCCGGCACAGCGTCACGATCCCGGCGAGGTCGTAAGGGTCCGCGCCCTCGACCAGCGGCGGTTCATGGTGCGCCTCGAGTCTTCCGGCTCGACCGCAGGACGTGCAGCGCCAGCCGTCCCGACGAAACACGGCCCGGCGCGTCGCCGCCCATATCGGCCCGCTGAGCGCATGGTGACGGCGGCTCATCCGGCAAGCCCGCCGTAGCGCCAGCGCGGGCGCCGAACCCGGTCGAAGTGCGGCTCGGCAAGCCCGGCGGCGATGACCGCGGCGCTGAGAACGTCGATCCGACCGCGGGAATTGGCCTTGTCGAGCCCCGGATTGCCGTTGCCGTCGCGCCGGATCGTGCTTTTCGCAATCGCCGTCACGAATGACAGGTTCTCGACCATGTGCAGCCGCTTCAGCAAGACCAGCCGCTGCAGGCCCCGCACGTCGCGCCCGCCGTCCTTGCCCGCCCCGACGCGACGAAACTTGACCGGCCATTGCAGGCCGGAGCGGTCGAGAAAGTCGAGCGATTCGGAATCCTTGTAGGAGTCCGCTGCCGCCCCGGCGATCCGGCAGCCTACCAGGTCCGCCGCAAGATCGGTCAAGAACGCTTCGGGCCGGACGACACGGCCCGGATACAGGCGGAGCTCGCCGCGCTTCACCATGGCCTCATAGGGCGCGGAGTCCCGGCGCTGCCGGTCCCGGATGGGCGGAACCTCGCCGAAGCCCATCCATGTTTCCATCCGGCCGGTCGCCGGCCAGATTGCAGCCGCGGCCGTCGCTGATGTCGCCTCGCCGAAGTCCAGACCGAGAAAGCAGTCACCGGAGCGCGGCGGCGGTTCCGCCACGAAACAGGCCCGCAGATCGTCCGGCGAGAAGATCATCTGCGCAGCCGGATTGAGCGGCTGATTCAGATCGAAGGCCCGGAATGACGGCTCATCCGAAGGCACGCCGCGAATCCGCTCGCACTCGGCTTCCATGTAGGAGGTCTGCTTGATGCTGCCCAAGCCCGGATTCGCCGCCGCCCATGCGGCCCGGTCGTCTATCTGAGCGTCGGCTGGCGCCGCGTGGACGTGCGCCACGGTCGCCGGGTTTTCCAGTATCTCGGCAAAGAGCGGAGAATCGCCCCGGATGCTGATATGGACGATCCTGCCCGCCTTCGCCGATACGCTCGACCGCAGGCCCGCCAGCAGTTCCCGGGCCCGCTCCGGCATCAGGCCGGTTTCGTCCACAATCACGAGGTCGAACGATGAAGCATGACCGGCCGTCCGGTCGGCAGACAGGGTTTCGAGCGTGCCGGAGTTCGACAGGATGACGCCCGGATACGGCGAGCGCCGGACCTTCACCGGCAGCCCCGACGCTTCGGAAATCGCCGCAACCTGCCCTCGCAATTCCGCCGCTTTTTCTTTCGATATGCTCGCAACCGCCCCGCGCCAGCCCGGCGCCCGGAGCGGGCCGCACAGATGGCCGAGTGCCAGGACGGCGCAAACCGCGCTCTTGGCGTTCTTCCGGGCAACACACAGCGCGCTTTCATGCGCGCCCCATCCGTCCCGAAGGAACCGCTCGGCAAAATCCGGCAGCGCCATCGGCCGGCCCGCCATCGGATGACCGGCCGGAACCTTCAGGGTTGCCGCCGCCCATTCTGCCAGCGCCCCGACCGGATCGGCCGGCGGTTCGCGCTCGGCTTCGACCTGCGCAGCCGCAGCGGCTTCCCGCTCGGCTTTTTTCCGGGCGCGATAGGCTCGCATGTAGAGCCGTCTGGCTTCGCGATCACGGTATGCAGGCACGGGGTCACTTTCTCCGGTTTACGATGATCGAACACACAAAGGGGGGGCGCACGGTGTACGGCACCAACACGGATTTGCGCGGTGCCATAAGGGGGGGTGTCTGCCCGGTCATTCGTCGGCAGGCGGCGCGGTGTAGCGGAACGGGTCGCCGGGCTTGCCGCTGCCCAAGCGGACGGTGCTGCCCGCAGCTATCAGTTCCTTCAGCGCCAGATTCACGGCCGGTCTGGACATGCCACTTTCCAGTTCAATCTCGTCGACGCGCAGCGTTCGCCCTCCGATGATTTGGAACACCAGTTCGATCATTGCGTCGGTCATCGGTCGAGTGCGGGCAAGCCGCCAGTGCGTCCGGCAGAGGCCGTCTTTCGCCGCCAGACCAACACAGCGACGGCCCTCTTGCGTCGTGGCCGTGCACCAGTTCTCCGCAGGGTCCGCGGCCTCTTTGTTCATGCTTTCGGCAATGGCTTCCAAAGCTACGGCGATTCTTTCCAGTGTGTCGGTCATCTTCGATCCTTTCGTCTACCTCGCCCCCAGCCGGGGCGCGCTCCGCTTGGCCACCTCGCCCCCGTGTCCCCCCTACTTCGTAGGGGGGGGACACTCAGGGCGAGGTTATCGGAGCCGGGATTTTAGCCTACCTCGCCCACCTCGCCCTAGTCGCAGGGCGAGGTTGCATCGGCGAGTGAATGCTTCCATGCCTGCCCCTGTTTTTTGCGAACGATCCGGCCCTCTTCGGCGAGCCGGACGGCTTCGCGCCTGATGTCTTCGCGGTTGCCAGTTGTTTCGTCCTCTAGCTGTTTGCTCGATATCGGCTCGCCCGATTTTGCAAGGGTCGAGATGATCCTGTCGGCCAGTGTTTCGTCCGGTGCGTCGGTCGAGGTCGCTTGCCACCATTGCCAGTTATCGAGCCGCAGGGGCTTGGGCCGCGGGGCGGCGTTGACCTTGACGCATTCCAGTTTCGTCCGGTCGTCGTCGCCGTCCATGCCCATCGTCCAAACGCTCCGGCTTGCCGCATACCAGTCGGTCGAGCCGCTGAATTCCGAGTCCGATTTGCTCGGATGGGCAAGCAACAGGATCGTCGTTTCCGCCTCGGCTGCCCATCCGGCCCAATCGGACATGAAGGCCCGGACCTTGGCGCGGTCGTTCTCGTTGTCCGCATAGGCGGCGGCGAGCGGGTCGAGGATCAGGAGGTCGGAGTCGGCGGCATCGTCCCGCAGGCGCCCGCCAAGGTCGGTCTTTCCGGGCCGCTGCGTTTCGGCCGCCCATAGGGGGCCGAAACCGGCGAGGTTACGAAACCGGAGCCGGTCGCCCAAGAGGTCCGGCAGGGTATCCCTGCGGTCGCCGCTTGCCGCCGCCGGCCAGTCGCAAAGCATGTGGCGAATTTCGTCCCGCGTGTTCTCCCAGCTGGCGAAGACGACGACGCCTTGTCCGGTGCGGCCCAAGGCCGGGCCACCGGGCAGCCATTCCGGGATTCCGGCCGCCACGGCCGCGGCGAGCATGACGGCCAGCTTCGTCTTCCCGGTCCCGCCCTTGCCTGTCAGCATCCCTATGCGGTGCGCCTGAAGCCATCCCTTCACCGTCCACTCTATCGCCGGGCCAGGTTCCCGCCAAAAGTCATCGGCGACCGGCGGGAAGGCCCGGTCGAGCGGGCTCGGCTCGATCACATCAGGGTCAACGATCCAGTCGTCATCCATCGTCCGCTTTCCTCACGGCAGGATGACGGAACGGGCTATCGGCCGCCTTCGCGGTTCCCTTGGAGGTGTGCAGCCGCAGGGCTTCCATCTGCGCCGTGTACGCCGCCGGTTCATCGTTCGCCGGGACGATCCGGCGGACGGGCTTGCTCGGCTTGGGCGGGCGGCGAGGTGCAGCCGGGTCGAGGTCGAAGCCCGCCGCTTCCATGATCTTCTTGAAGGCGTCCGGGTTGCGCTGGCCCGGATCACAGTGGCGACAGTAGATCAGCGCCCGGCCGTCGCGGCCCTTCTTGACGCTGAACCGATCCTTGCCGCCACAGGCTGGACACGGCCCTTTCAGTTCGCCGCCGGATCGTTTGAGCCGGAGCGCCGCGGCCTTGCCCTGCCACTCGGTAAATGCTATGTGAGCCATGCTGTTTCCGCTCCCTGAAAGTGGTTACGGCCTCGGAAAGTGAGAGCGCCCGCGGGTCATCGACCGCGGGCGCTTTCGTTTGGAGGTCACGCAGCCGGGCGGGCTTCGGCAGGCTTCCGCGTATGGGAGCGCCGCGGGCGGGTCTGGTCTGTCCGCACTACCTGCGACTCGACCCACTCGTTGAGGTCGCGCCCTCGATAGGCGACACGGCCGCCGAATTTGACATAGGGCGGGCCGACGCCTTCGGAGCGCCAGTGCGCGCGGGTCTGCGGCTTGCCGAGAATGTCGAGCGCCGGATCGTCGCTCAGGTACAGCTTTTCAGGATCGAACATCTTGCCCTCCGGTTTGATCGAAGGGCATCTATTTATCACCCGTTGCAGGCGATTGCTGTTTGATTATTGTTTGATTATTGTTTGACTATTCGGAGCGGCGGAACGGGAAAGGCGGGTCGGTCTGCGCCCGGATTATCGCCGCCATTACCTGCTCGCGCGGCGGCATATAAGACGGTGCTTTCAGCGTTTCCAGCGCCAGTTTTTGCACCTCGATTATCCATTGCGGCGTCTGGTGCGTTTCGGCGCGGACGTGCTTTTTCGCCTTGTAGTAGATCGACGAAACCGCCGCCGCCGATATTGGCGGGGGGCTTGTACTCAACCCGGCGGCCTCACCGGCGGGGCGGCCCCGCACACCAGCCGCCACGAGGTCCGCCATTTCCTCGAATATGGCCCGGTCGCGTTCGGCAAAGCGGACGCGATTAGCCACGGCGGCGCGCCCGTTCGGCTTCAAGGTCGGCAACCGGCGCACTCACGCCCATCGCGCCCGCTATCGCGCCGCCCGTGGCCTCTACAGCGGCGGCAACGGCCGAGTCGGCCATGCGGGCATATCTGGACGCCATCGCGGTCGTCCGGTGGCCTAGAACATCCCGAAGCACTGTCAGGCCCACTCCCGACGCGGCGGCATTCGTGGCCACGGTTCGGCGAAGATCGTGCAGGGTCACGCCCTCGACGCCTGCCCGCTCGCACGCCTTGGCAAACACGTCCCGCGCGTGACGGTAGCCAACAGCCGCGCGGCGAGTCCCGCTGAATGCCCATTCGCTGCCGTTGACACGCGGCAGGCTGGCAAGCATCGCGACGGCGACGCGCGGGATTGCGCGAACCTGCCGACCGGCCTTTGTCTTGGGCAGGGTCACGCGGCCCGCCTCGAAGTCGATATCCTGCCAGCGGATTGCCAGCGCCTCGCCGATCCGCATTCCCGACATGGCGCATAGGCGAATCGCGGCGACCGGCGCGGGATATGTGCCTGCCAGCGATTCCAGCGCCTCGCCGATTGACGCCAGTTCCGCACCGGACAACGTGCGGTCGCGCGCTTCTTCACGGGCGCGCATGACGCCCCGAACCGGGTTCGTATGTTGCGAGCGCCATTCCCAATGCTCGGCAAGAGTGAAAAGGCGGCTGGCGAGCGCCAGCGTCCGGTTGCGCTGCGAAGGCGTCTCGACCATGCTTGACGCCAACCGCTCAACATCCGCGCGGCACAGGTCGACAACCCGTCGCTGGCCGAACGCGGGAAGCAGGTAGCGCCGCGCCTGCTTGCGATAGTCCTTCAGCGTCGACTCGGCCATCCGGCCTAGCTTGATCCGCTCCGGCGCGAATTCCTTATCGAACCGCTCCCACAGTTCGGCAAATGTCGGGGCGGCTTTCGCCTCTTGGCGGCGTACCAGCGGCCCGGCCTCGCCCTCGCGAATCGAGATTAGTTCGCGCTTCGCCTTGTCCCGCGCTTCGGCAAGGGATATCTGCCCGGCGCGTGCCAGCGTCGCCCGGCGCTTCCGTCCGCCTGCATCGCGATAGTCGAGGACAAAGGCTTTCGTGCCTTTCTCCGATATCCGAAGGCCCAGGCCCTTGACCTGTCCATCCCAAATCACGCGGGTTTTCCCGGTCGATTTGGCGTCGCGAATCCGTTTCTCTGTCAGCATCGTTTCGGCCGTTTGTCACCAATTTGTCACCACTCGACCAATATAAGAGCGCAACACGGCGCAAACAAGCGCAAAGAAACAGGCGGGTTTTCCCGTGCAATATCAATATGTTAGGGAATGGAAGCGCAGGGCCGGGCAATTCTCGGCAATGCCGTTCGGCAAGTCTCTTAATCAGCGGGTCCGGGGTTCGAGTCCCCGATCGCCCTCCAGAAAATCCTATAACGCAATGAAGGACAGGTTCGCCGCTGCATGCCGCGCGGTAGTCCTTCGCTTCCTGTCAATTGCGAATGGTTAATGCGCCGCCCCGCAATCCGAAATCCGGCACTCAACCGCCCGAACAGCCGCTACGCCCAGCCAAGCTGGTTGAAGGCCCAGCCGTCGTTCCAGATTTTGGTCATGTGGGCGATCTTGCCGTCGCGCATGTCGGCGACGTAGACATAGTCGGATTCGGTCTTCTTTCCGGTCGGCGGGACCGGGCCGCCATCGGCGGTGTGCGTTCCGCGAAAAACGCCGAAGATCGTGACATTGCCGTTCCCTTCGTCCGCCCCGACCGCTTTGAGATCGTAGCTCGCATCCGGCATGATCGTCAGGACGCCCGCCATCCAGTCGCAATATTCTTCGAGGGTTTTCATTTCCGCAAGCGCGCCGGCCTGCGCCGAAAACCCGGCGCCCGGATGACAGAATTCGGCGCAGCCCGACCAGCCCTTGCCGGCTTCGCAGGCGTGGTAGAAATCCAGTGCCGCATCTTTCGAAACACTCATGAAACCCTCCCTCGTTTCGGAGCATGCAGTAACCGGCAAGTGTAGGTCGGCAGCCCCACCGGCACAATCGCATTCGGGTAGCGCCGTCCGGGCCGGCCCGGTCGCGGTCGACACGATAGACTGCAACGCTATCATTGATTAAATTCGCACAACAGGCACGAAAGGAGACACAAATTATGGCGAGCATCACGATCAGAAAACTTGACGACGGACTGAAACGTCGCCTGCGCGTGCGCGCCGCCGAGAACGGCCGCTCGATGGAAGAGGAGGCCCGCGACATCCTCCGGCGCACGGTCGGAACGTCGCCGCCGCCGAAGGATCTCGGCCGGTCCATCCACGCCCGATTCGCCGCCCTCGGCGGCGTCAATCTCGAGCTCCCCGAACGCGGCCCCATGCGGCCGCCGCCGGAATTCGGTTGAGCCGCAGGCCATGATCGTCGTCGATACCAACGTGATCTCGGAGGCGATGCGGCTGACCCCCGAGCCGGCGGTCATGGCCTGGTTCTCCGGGCAGGATTCCGCCGAACTCTATCTCACTGCCGTTAGCGAGGCGGAGTTGCGCGCCGGTGCGGCCATCCTCCCGGCAGGCCAACGCCGCGATCTCCTCGCCGCGGAAATCGATGCCGTGATCGGAGAGGATTTCGCCGGACGCGTACTGCCCTTCGACAGCGCCGCCGCCAGGGCTTATGCCGCCATCGCCGCTACCCGCCGGTCCGCGGGCCGACCTATCCTGGATGCCGATTGCCAGATCGCCGCCATCGCTCGGTCTAGGGATGCGGCAGTGGCAACACGGAACATCGGGGACTTCGCACACTGTGGAATCGCGGTGATCGATCCTTGGGCAGAGGGCGGTTCGGCGCCGTAAACCCGCTCTACCCCGCCGTATTCCCGATCGACACCTCCACCGCGTGCAGGAAGGAGCGGGCCGAGGAGCGCGGGCTCATCAGCAGGAATCTGTCCGTGCCGTCGCGCAGGATAATGACGGCGAGATGCTCCATGACGGTGCGCGCCACCCGGCCTTCGGGGAAGGCCGCGGCGTCGAGGTCGAGCATGCAGATTCGCTCCAGCGCAGCGCGGGCGCCGGCGCCGGCGATCCGCAGCATGGCCCAGCTGTCCGACTGGTCGGTGACGTAGGCCGCCGGGCCGAGCGCATCTCCGACCGTCTCGGCAGCGCGATCCGGGTCCGGCGCCTCGAACAGGATGAACATCTGGTCCGGCTGCATGCCGAGCAGGCGCGCGCCGTATCTGTCGCACAGGGCCGAGTCGCCGGTCGCCGGCCGCGCCGCGCCCAGGCCTGCGGCCAGCGCGGCGGCTAAAGCGTCATCCCCGCCCTGCGGCACGGCTGCCGACACGAGCGACAGGCCGGCTTCCTCGGCAAGCGATATTGTGCCGAAGGTGCGGGCGTAGCCGTCGAGCGGCGCGCGGGCTTTGAGCGCGAATTCAGCCACGGAGCCGCTCCCCGTCCGGATCGAGGAAATGCGCCGAGACGATTTCGACCGGCACGTCCCGGCCGCGCACGCCGTCCCAAGCGCGCACGGTTTCGCCGACCCGGGCGTGGCCGTTGCGGATGAAGCCGAGGCCGATCGCGTGGCCCAGTTCCGGCGACCAGGCGACGGATGTCAACCAGCCCTCGTCGTTTTCCATCGTGGCTTCGGCGCCCGGCGCCAGGAAATGCGCGCCGGCCGACAGTTCCTGCGACCGGTCGATCGGCCGGAAGCCCATCAGCTCCAGCCCGTCCTCCCGGTTCATTTCCGGCCGTTCGGACAGGATATTGCCGATGCAGTCCTTCTTCTTCGACACCGTGCGCTGCATGCCGAGCATCCGCGCCGTGGTCTGGCCGATCAGCTCCGGCCCGGCCGCGTGGCCCTTCTCGACCCGCATGACGCCGAGCGCCTCGGTGCCGTAGGCGAACGCGTCGAATTCCTCGCCCGCCGCCATCAGCGCCGCCATCAGGGATTCGCCGTAGCGCGCCGGCACGGCGATCTCGTAGGCCAGTTCGCCCGAGAAGGAGATGCGGAACAGCCGCCCCGGGGTGCCGCCGCACACGCCGATCTCGCCGCAGGCCATGAAGGGGAACGCCTCGTTGGAGATATCGTGCTCCGGATCGACGATCTTGCGCAGCAGGCTTCTCGAATTGGGCCCGGCGACGGCGAACTGCGCCCATTGCTCGGTCGCGGAAATCAGGTGGACGTCCAGCCCCGGCCACAGGCACTGGCGGGCAAATTCCATGTTGCGGAATACCAGCACGGCGTTCGCCGTCGTCGTCGTCATGACGAAATGGTGGTCGCCGAGTCGTGCCGTCGTCCCGTCGTCATAGGCGATGCCGTCCTCGCGCAGCATCAGGCCGTAGCGCACCTTGCCGACGGCCAGCTTTGCGAAGCCGTTGGCGTAGACCTTGTTGAGGAATTCCGCCGCGTCGCGTCCCTGGATGTCGATCTTGCCCAGGGTCGTGACATCGCAGATGCCGACCGAGCCGCGGGTCTGCAGGACTTCCCGATCGACCGACTGGCGCCAGTGGGTCTCGCCCGGCCGCGGGAACCACTGGGCGCGCAGCCACATGCCGGCCTCGATGAAGACGGCGCCCTGCCCGGCCGCCCAGTCGTGGCTCGGCGTCAGCCGCGTCGGGCGGAATTCCCTACCGCGCGAGCGGCCGGCGAAGGCGGCGATCGGTACGGGCGTATAGGGCGGGCGGAATACGGTCGTGCCGGTCTCGGCGATGGTCCGGCCGGTCTGCTCGGCCATGATGGCGAGCGCGCCGACATTGGCCGTCTTGCCCTGGTCGGTCGCCATGCCGAGGGTGGTGTAGCGCTTGAGATGCTCGACCGAGCGGAAGCCCTCGCGGTGCGCCTGCACGACGTCCTTGACCGTCACGTCGTTTTGCAGGTCGAGCCAGGCCCGGCCGCGGCTCTCCCTGACGTGCCAGAAGGCCGAAACCCCGGCAGCCTCGTCGCTTGCGCCCGGCGCCTCGCCGGCGGCGACCGACACACCGAGACCGTCCAGCACCGCGGCGGCCGCCCGGTGGCCGCCGGCCAGCGCCGCGGCGGTCGTGAAAGTGCCGTTGGCGGCGCCGGCGACGGTCATGCCCTCCGGCAGGCCGCCGCCCGGCACGAAGGCGGTGATCTCCGGGCGCCAGAGCGGCCGGCCGCCATGATGGCAGGTCAGATGGACGTTCGGGTTCCAGCCGCCGGAAACCGCGAGGCAGTCCAGCGCGATCCGCTCGCCCGACGCCAGTTCGACGCCCTTCAGGCCGCGCCGGCCCCAGGTTGCCGTCACCCGGCCGCCCATCAGGATCCGGGCGCCGGGGACATCGGCGAGCGGTCGGCGGTCGCGCACGTCGATGACCGCCGCGACTTCGATACCCCGGGCGGTGAGATCGGCCGCGGTGCGCCAGCCGTCGTCGTTGTTGGTAAACAGGCCGACGCGCCTACCGGCGCCGACGGCGAACCGGTTGGCGTAGGCGCGCACGGCGCCGGCCAGCATCACGCCGGGCCGGTCGTTGCCGCCGAAGGCGATCGGCCGCTCGGTGGCGCCGGCGGCGAGGATCGCCCGCTTGCTGTAGATCCGCCACAGGATCTGGCGCGGTTTGCCGTTGCTTGCGGCGAGATGGTCGGTCCGGCGCTCCAGCGCGCTGTAGACGCCGTGGTCCCAGGCGCCGACGACCGTGGTCCGGAGGAGGAGACGGACCCGGTCCATGGACGCCAGTTCGCGCACGGCTTTGGCGGCCCAGTCCGTGCCGGACCGACCATTCACTTCATGGGTCTCGGCGTTGAGCCGCCCGCCCATGACAAAATCCTCGTCGGCCAGGATGACCCGCGCGCCGCTGCGCCCGGCAGCGAGCGCGGCGGCCAGCCCGGCCGGGCCTGCGCCGACGATCAGCAGGTCGCAATGGAGGAAACCCTTGTCGTAGCTGTCCGGGTCGGCCTCGCCGGACAGGCGGCCCAGCCCGGCCGAGGCCCGGATGGCCGGCTCGTAGACCCGTTCCCAGAAGGATTTCGGCCACATGAAGGTCTTGTAATAGAAGCCGGCCGACAGGAAGGGCGCCAGCAGGTCGTTGACGGCCAGCAGGTCGTGGCGCAGGGAACCGCGGTAGTTCTGGCCGAACGCCTCCAGCCCGTCGAACAGCTCGGCGACGGTCGCCCGCGTGTTCGGTTCCCGATGCGCGCCGTTGCGCAGCTCGACCAGCGCGCTGGGCTCTTCCGAGCCGGCGCTGAAGACACCCCGGGGCCGGTGATACTTGAAGCTCCGCCCGACCAGCCGGACCCCGTTGGCGAGCAATGCCGAGGCCAGCGTATCGCCCGGATGGCCGGTCATGGATCGGCCGTCGAAGCGGAAGGCGAGGCTGCGGCCGCGGTCGATGGCGCCGCCGTCTATGCGGTACGGGCCGCTCACCGGTTCCGCCCCCGTGCTATGGCGACATCGCGCGCCAGTTCGACCTTGAGAACCTCGTGGGTCAGCGTGCTGCGGGTCACGACCAGCCAGGAGCGGTCGCCCTGCTCATGGAACCACAATTCCCGGTGTTCGCCGGCCGGGTTGTCCCGCAGATGCTGATAGTCGTGAAATTGCTGCGCCGCGTCTTCGGCCTGCCAGTCCGGCCGGTCGATCAGGGACGCATCGCCCAGGATGACGAATTCCTGCGCGTCGCGCGGACCGAGGAGCGGATGGTCGATGATCATGCCGCGCGCGCCTAGTGCAGGTTCGGCTGGGCGCCGACGCCCTTTTCGTCGATCGCGCCGCCGCGCTCGAACCGGTCCAGCCGCATTTCCGTGGCGACCGGGTGCGGTTCGCCGGTCGCGATCAGATGGGCGTAGCAATAGCCGCTCGCCGGGGTCGCCTTGAAGCCGCCGTAGTTCCAGCCGCCGTTGAAGAGGAGTCCCTCGACCGGCGTCCGGTCGATGAAGGGTGAGCCGTCCATCGACATGTCGACCAGGCCGCCCCAGATGCGCAGCACCCGCGCCCGGCCGATCATCGGCATCAGCGCCATGCCGCCCTCGCAAACGTCTTCGAGTGTCGGCAGGTTGCCGCGCTGGGCGTAGGAATTGTATCCGTCGATATCGCCGCCGAAGACCAGCCCGCCCTTGTCGGACTGGCTGACGTAGAAGTGCCCGGCCCCGTAGGTAATGACACCGGGAATGGCCGGTTTCAGCCCTTCCGTAACGAAAGCCTGCAGGACATGGCTTTCGATCGGCAGGCGCAGGCCGGCGTAGCCCATCACTTTTCCGGACGAACCGGCGACGCAGACGGCGACCCTGTCGGCCCCGATGGTGCCGCGTGGCGTCTCGACGCCGTGGCACACGCCGTTGCGAATGTCGAAACCGGTCACTTCGCAGTTCTGGATCAGGTCGACGCCGCGCCGGTCGGCGCCGCGGGCATAGCCCCAGGCGACGGCATCGTGGCGCACCGTGCCGCCGCGCGGCTGCCACAGGCCGCCCTTGATCGGGAAGCGCTCGTTATCGTAGTCCAGATAGGGGCATTTCTTCTCAAGCGCTTCACGGTCGAGCAGCACGCCATCCGCCCCGGCCAGGATCATGGCGTTGGCGCGCCGGGCGGCGGCGTCGCGCTGGGCGTCGCTGTGGTACAGGTTGACGATCCCGCGCTGCGAGACCATCGCGTTGTAGTTGAATTCCTGCTCCAGGCCTTCCCACAGCTTCATCGACAGCTCGTAGAAAGGCTCGTTGCCCGGCAGCAGATAGTTGGAGCGGACGATCGTCGTGTTGCGCCCGACATTGCCGGAACCGAGCCAGCCTTTCTCAAGCACCGCCACATCGGTCAGGCCGTGTACGGTAGCGAGATAATAGGCCGTGGCGAGGCCGTGCCCGCCGCCGCCCACGACGATGACGTCGTAGCGCCGCTTCGGCTCAGGCTCGCGCCAGACCGGTTTCCAGCCCCGGTTGCCGGTCAGGCCTTCCTTGAGAATTTGCAGAACGGAATAGCGCATGGCGTCCACTGCGGAATGCCCGATCCATGCACCGGTTTTCATTTTTCGGCTTTCCAATAGTGGACCTATTTTTTTATATTCAGGACATGGCTGAGCCGGCATTCGCCAAGCGCCGCATTGCGGTCCTCCTGGTCGAGGGGTTCGCGCTGATGTCGTTCGCCGCCGTCACGGAGCCGCTGCGCGCGGCTAACCTGCTGGCCGGCAAACGGGTATACGAAATCGACTATTTTTCGGCCGGCCGAACGGTATCCGGGACGCTGAACAGCTCATCCGCCGCATCGGTAGGGGCCGGGCCTCTGTCGGAAGCGTCGGGCGATTACGATCTTGCATTTGTCGTCGCCGGCGGCGATCCGGTCGGGTTCCGAGACGCTTCGACGTTTCAGTGGTTGCGGCGCCAGGCCCGGCACGGCCGGATGCTGGGCGGCGTCTCCGGCGGTCCGGCGATCCTCGCCAATGCCGGGGTGATGGAAAACCGGCGGATGACGATTCACTGGGAGCACGCCGCCGCTCTGGCCGAGCGCCACCCCGGCCTGCTGCTCGAACGGACGCTTTATGTCGTCGACCGGGACCGCATAACCTGCGCCGGCGGGACCGCGCCGCTGGACATGATGCACGCCCTGATCGCCGAACATCACGGCCCGGATTTCGCCCGCAACGTGAGCGACTGGTTCATGCATACCGATGTCCGGCCTGCCGGCGGTCCGCAGCGCGCCGGCCTGGCGCAGCGCTACGGCACCAACCGCCATGCCGTGCTGGCCGCCATCGAGGCCATGGAAAACCACATCGCCGATCCGCTGCCGCTCGCCGACCTTGCCGGGGTCGTCGGCGTGAGCGTCCGCCAGCTGAACCGGCAGTTCCGGGCCGGACTCGGCCGCAGCGCCGGGTCGTTCTACCGGGATTTGCGTCTCGACAAGTCCTGCGAGCTGTTACGCCAGACCGACCTGCCGATCCTGGAAATCGCGATCGCGACCGGCTTTGCCGACGCTGCCCATTTCGCCACCGCCTTCGGAAAAAGGTTCGGCGCGGCGCCGTCGCGTTACCGCCTCGAACCGCCCCCTGTCGATTGAGCCCCCGCGCATTTGCAAAACCAATTCAGACCAATTATCTGCATATGCATCTAAGATCATTGAATTTTTTCTCGAATAGCGCCATGGTGCCCCGGCGCGGACAGGTGCCGGTCAGCCATAATTCGGTTGGACCCGGTTTGGGCGTTCGACCGATCCGGCCCGGCGCAATGCGACAACCGTACGAATGTCTGGGGGAGCCAAAGCCATGGAAGGCAACCTTAATGCCATCACAACGGTGTTCACCGAGTTTTACTACTGGGCGACCATCCCGTTGATGTTTTTCATCCACATCGGTTTCTGCATGTACGAAGTCGGCGCCAGCCGGCGGCGCAATCACATGCATACGCTGATGAAAAATACGATGCTGATCCCGCTGGTCACCATCACCTTCTTCTTCTTCGGCTGGTGGCTCTACTGGGCCATGCCGAACGGCCCGTGGATTACCGGCGGTCTCCTGCTCGGAGATGCGGCGCCCAACGCGCCCTGGTCGGAGACCATGGGCCCGAATACCGGCGACCGCATAACCGGCGTGTTCTGGGCGGCCTTCCTGCTGTTCTCCTGGACGGCAGCCTCCATCGTGTCCGGTTCCGTCATCGAGCGGATCAATTCCGGCGCGTTCTGGATCCTTGCGGTCGTGATCGGATCGGTCGCCTGGATCATCGACGCGGCCTGGGGCTGGCACTACGGCGGCTGGATGGTACAGCTGCTCGGCTATCACGATGCCTACGCCTCCGGCGTGATCCATGCCATCGCCGGCGGTTTTGCGCTCGGCGTTCTGGTCGTGCTGGGCCCACGGCTCGGCAAGTTCGCCAAGGACGGTACGCCGCGGGACATCAATCCGCATAACCCGTGGTTGGTGTGCCTCGGCCTGTTCTTCATTTACGCCGGCTTCTGGGGTTTCTATGTGGCCTGCAACGTCCCGCTGATCGGACCGGAAGGAATCGGCGGCCAGATCAAGGGCGACACCTGGACGGCGACGACGATTTACCTGACGCCGACGACCCTCGGCGCCATCACGGTGAATTTCCTGATGTCGCTGTCGGGCGGCCTGCTGGTCGGCTATCTCGCCTCCAAGGGCAACGCTTTCTGGACCTATTCCGGCGGCCTCGCGGGCATCATCACGGCCTCGGCGGGCAACGACCTGTACCATCCGATCCAGGCCATGATCATCGCCGGCTTCGGCACCTGGTGCGCCTACAAGCTGCACTACTGGGTGGAGCGGAAGTTCAAGATCGACGATGCGGTCGGCGCTGTGGCGGTCCACGGCTATGCCGGTTTCATCGGCCTGGTGATCTGCGGCTTCGTCCTGTGGGGGCACCCGAGTTCGCCCTACGAAGGCTATGCCACGATCAATCCGCTCGGCCAATTCGCCGGGGCGATCATCATGTTCTTCGTGCTCGGCATGCTGCCCGGTTGGGTCGTCGCCAAGATTCTGGCGGCGGCGAACGTGCTGCGCATCCCGAAACAGGTCGAACTCCTGGGACTGGATTTCGCCACGAACCGGGATGAGCAAGCCGCAGCGGACGACGTCCGTGCAACGGAAAAGGCGGCGGCCGCCTGACCGGCCGGTCCTGACCCCACAGGCCTTGCGGTCCGCCGGCCAATCGAAGCCGGCGGACCGGAGGCCAGAAAGGAGAAAGAAGCATGTCTACGACAGGCATCGAAAGCTGGGCGGTCGACCTCAAGGATGTCGGCGCCATCTACCCCTTCCAGGGCGCGGAAGGCATCTTCGTGATCGTCGGCGTCCTTCTGTGGCTCGGCTGGCACGTCCTGCAGATGCGGGCCGAGAACAAGGACTACGAGGACCAGGTGAGCAAATTCGGCGACGACGCCACGATCGCCGAAGCGCTCGACGGCGATTAACCGCGACAGGGGCGCAGGCAGCCCTGCGCCCCGTTATTCGCCGAGCATGAAAAAGCCCCCGCCGGGAAACCGGCGGGGGCTTTCTCGCGCCCGATCCCCAGCGCCGGGGAGGTCAGCTCCAGGGGAACGGGCTGTTGCTCAGCGGGTGTAATTTGCCCTCGGCGTAGCGGCTGAAGCGAAAGGGCTCAAGCAGCGCCTGCGGCTCGCCCATGATTTCGTCGGCGACCAGATGGCCGACGCCGATCATCTTGTAGCCGTGGTTGCTGTCGGCGACGATATGGACATTCTCGCAGAAGGTGTCGAAGACCGGGAAACTATCCGGCGTGAAGCAGCCGAGCCCGCCCGAGGGCTCCTTCTTGAACTTGCCGATCTGGCCGGAAAAGCGCTCCTGGCAGAAGGCGAGCGCCGAGCACCACATATGGGCGAAGTCGTCGCCGACGATGAATTCCGGCGAATCCGGGCCGTAGGGATCGATGGCCACGTCGTCTGCCGGGGTCTTCACCTCGTAGGGCATGGCGCCGCCCTGGACGCCGCCGAAATGAAAATCCGGCTTGTAATAGATGCCCCAGGGTTCCTCGGTGATAACGGACCCGTCGACATCGGATCGGAGCGGCGCATCGGTATCGACATGGATGACCGGCGGCATGCCGCCGTCGTTCAGCTTCTGCAGATCCGGATCGACGCCGACGACGCCCTCCTCCAGGCACCAGTAGCGCCAGGTCGGGATGCCGTCGTGCATCGCGCCGTCGGGGCCCTTGATCGAGACCTCGCGGGGCAGGTCGAGCATGTCCCAGATCGTCTTGACCCAGGGTCCGACCGCGACGACGACCTGCTCGCACTTGATCGTCCCCCTGTCCGTAAGGACACCCGTGACCGCGTCGGAATTGCTGCCACGCTCGAAGCCCGTGACTTCCACGCCGGTCATGATGCGCACGCCCCGGGCCTCGGCCTTGCCGGCCAGGCCGTAGACGGAGGCGGTGTTGTTGGCGTAGCCGCCCTTCTTCTCGTGCAGGACGGAGGTGATACCCTCGGCCCGCCAGTCGGACAGCAGGCCCTTCATGTAGGCCATGCAGTCCTTCCCGCCTTCGATGAACTCGGAGGGGTAGCCGATCTCCTTCTGCTGCTCGTAGATGCTGGTCACATCCTCGCGCATCGCCTCGTGGCTGATCTGCATGTAGCCGACCGGGTGGAAGCTGAAGGCTTTCGGA
The DNA here is from genome assembly GCA_002238725.1 of Rhodospirillaceae bacterium bin65. Taxonomy (GTDB): domain Bacteria; phylum Pseudomonadota; class Alphaproteobacteria; order Bin65; family Bin65; genus Bin65. The sequence goes on along the minus strand of MPMX01000024.1, from coordinate 17,420 downwards.
TCGGATTCCCAGACGCCCACGCTGTGCGCCATCAGTTCGCGCATGGCGGGCTGGAAATAGTTGTTGCGCACCACGCCGCAGGCGATGCCGCTGGCCCCGGCGGCGATGGCCGTCTTGTCGAGCACCAGAATGTCGGCGCCGCTGCCCCGGCCGGCGGCTTCGAGGCGTTCGGCGAGCCGCCAGGCGGTCGACAGCCCGTGGATTCCCGCGCCGATGACGACATAGCGGGCGTGGGTCGGAAAGCTCATCGGAATGCCTCTCGAACGAGGATGACGGTCGCGAATTCCGGCGCATCCTGCGCCTTTCAATGCGGCTAATAAACAATATATCGGACAGAAAAGGGCATTATTCTGACGGAAGTCGTCGGCAATCCCGGAGGGCCGCACGAATGGCGATGAGGGAACCCGTTCCGGTCGAATTCTTTCTGGTGCCGGGCTTTTCGCTGCTGGCCCTGTCGTGCGCCGTGGATGCCCTGCGGGCGGCCAACCTGGTGCTCGACCGGCGCGCCTACGAATGGCGCCTGACGGCCGATCCGCGCGACCTGTGCGATTCCCCGTCGGGAGACGGGGTGCCCTCCTCCAGCCATATCCGGCTGCCGGCGGCACCCCTGCCGGACGGCAGCGCCTCGACCGCCGGGCCCGAGCTGTTCGCGGTGGTCGGCGGCGAACGGTCCCATACCTACAAATCGGCGGCCCTCGACGCCTCGCTGGCGCGCGCCGCCGGCCGGGGCGTCCGCATCGGTTCGGTTTCCGACGGCGCCTTCCCGGTCGCCGCCGCCGGGCTGTTCGACGGCTATCGCTCGACCATTCACTGGAAATGCCTCGACGCCTACCGGGAGCGCTTTCCCGATCTCGATATCCGGACCTCGATCTACGAGATCGACCGCCACCGGTTCAGCTGCGCCGGCGGCACCACCAGCCTGGACCTCATGCTGACCTTCGTCATGGAAGCCCACGGCGCCGAGACGGCCTCCCTGGTCGCGGAAAACTACGTCCACGACCGGATCCGTGAGGCGGCGCAGGAGCAGCATGTCACCGCCGCCATCCGCATGGCCGGCCGCAACCGCCACCTTGCCGAAGCCATCCTGCTCATGGAGCGGCATCTTGAGGACCCGCTGTCCGTGGACCAGATCGCCGATGCCACGGGCCTCTCGGCCCGGCAGCTCACCAGGCTGTTCCGCAGCCATCTACACCAGCCGCCCGGCCGGTTCTATCTCGACCTGCGGATCGACCGCGCCGCCAGCCTGCTGCGCCAGACCGGCATGAGCGTTTCCGAGATCGCCGTCGCCTGCGGCTTTCAGTCTGCGTCCCACCTCGGCCGGCACCTTAAACGGCGCCACGGCACGACGCCCGGACAATGGCGCCGCGGCGTCTAGCACGCGGCTTGCTGCCTTGCTAACGTCGGCGCCGGTAAACGAAACAGGTCGAACGCCGTGGCCCCGGAAACCCTGCGCCAACAGTTTCTCCTCTGGCAGTGCCGGATTCGCCAGATCGCGATGCGCGAGGACGGCGGGCGGCCGTCCGGGGGAATGCGGCCGAAAATTCTGTCGGCGGACGGCCGGACGCTCTCCGAGGGCACGATCGTTCTTCTGGTGCGCAGCGACCCGGCGGAGAGCACGGATTTCTTCGAATTCCAGGTCAAGAAGAACCACGACCCCAACGAGGTCTATCAGAAAGGACTGACCTTTCTGCAATCGACGCATTATCACCGCGCCACCCGGTTTTCCGACGAAATGACCGCCCTGTTCCTGCCGGAATCCCGGCTGGCGGCGCTGCTGGTGCGGCATGGGGCCTGCCACCTCGATTTCCGCCAGTTCAGCCAAACCTACCGCCTGCCCTGCGCCGTGCGCGCGATGACGCCGGACGAGCCGGCCTACCGGAACACCCTGTGGCACAACCGGCTGTTCAACACCCAGCTCTCCGACGATGTCCGCATTCTCGGCTTCAAGCCGGACTGGACGGCGGCGGCCGCGCTGCTGCTCGAAGCGGACTGAATGGCCCGCCGGCTCATTCCATCAGGCCCGGCAGGAACAGGGCGATGGACGGAAAGATGACGAGCAGGGCGAAGAGAATCAGGTCGCAGACGACGTACGGCGCCGCGGCCTTCGAGACATCGCCGAGGGTCGTGCCGCGCGGCGCGACGCCGAGCATGACGAACAGGCCGAGGCCGAATGGCGGCGTGACCATGCTGATCTCGAGGGTCAGCAGCATCACCAGGCCGAACCAGACCGGGTCGTAGCCGAGCGACTGGGCGAGCGGGAAGAAGATCGGGATCGTCAGCAGCATGATCGAGACAACGTCCATGAACATGCCCATGACGAGCAGGATCAGGAACATGACCAGCAGCAGGAGCAGGGGCGCCAGCTCGATGGTCGCGACCGAGTCGACCAGGCTGCGCGTCGCGCCGGACAGGGCGAGGATCTGGGTGAAGGCGTAGGACGCGATCACGATGAAGAGCACCATGCAGGTGACGCGCAGTGCGCCGGTGAGCGCCCGGATCACGGCCCGCAGCGTGAGCGTGCGGAACACGGCGGCGAGCACCAGCACCCCGAGCACGCCGAAGGCCGCCGATTCCTCCGGCGTGGCGATACCGAGCACGATCAGCCCGATCACGGCGAAGATGACGACGCCCATCGGCAGGAGCTGGCTCGCGATCAGCAGGAGCTTGCGGACGAGCGGCACCGGCTCGACCTCGTATTGCGGCGCCGCCTCCGGGTCGATCCGGACCTGGATGTAGATCAGCAGGGCATAGAGGGCGGCCAGGATCAGGCCGGGAAAGACGCCGGCGATCAGCAGCTTGCCGATATCGATCATGGCGAGGCTGCCGAGCAGCACGCCCAGGCCCGACGGCGGGATGATCATGGCCAGTCCGCCGACGCCGAGGATCGGGCCCATCGACATGTGCTTCTTGTAGCCCCGCCGGGTCATTTCCGGCACCAGGAGCGAGCCGAGCATCGCCGTGTTGCCCATCGAGTTGCCGGAGAGCGCCGCGAAGGCGGTGCCACTCGCCACCGTCACATAGGAGAGCCGGCCGGGCAGCCGGCCGAACAGGGCGTCGAAGGCGTCGAAAACCCGGGTGGCAACCCCGGTATGGAAAAACAGCTCCCCCATCAGCAGGAAGAGTGGGATGGGCACGAAGGCGTAGGAGGAGATCGACGCCGGCGCGTTGACGGCGATCTGCTCCAGCCCCGGCTCGCCGGAAACCCAGAGGGCGCCGAGGGCGCTGACCGTGAAGAAGGCGATGGCGACCGGGACGGACAGCCCCATCAGCAGCACGATGAGGCCGATGGCGATGGCGGCGATCCAGTACCACTCCATCAGAAGGTCAAATGCCTTCCGTATCGATGTCCGCGCCGCGGTCGTACATGTCGTCCGCGCCGAACAGGAACCGGGCGAACTCGACGGCGCACAGCGTGAAGCCGAGCGGCAGGGGCGCGTAGAACGCCCATTTGGCGATCACGATGGACCTGATGTCGAGTTCGCCGCGCTCCCAGTAGTCGAGCGCAGCGAGCAGGCCGTAATAGGCCAGCCCCAGGCAGATAACGATGCAGAGCACATAGATGCTGCGCTGGAGGCTTCGGCGCACCTGTCCGGGCAGACTGCCGGCCAGGAATTCCACGAACACATGGGCCTTGTTGCGCAGCACCCAAGGCGCGGCCAACAGGGTCATGTAGAGCATGGCGTATTCGCTGAGCGCGCTGGTGTGCGCCGGCGGCTGATAGCCGAGCGCGCGCACCGTCACTTCGTAAACGATCATGACGAACACGCCGGCGAGCATGGCGCCGGCGACGGCCGCCAGCGCCACGATCAGCCTGTCATAGAGCCGGACGAGGTGGCGCACGCCCGCTGCAAGGCGTCGGCGTTGCTCCGCCGTCTAGTTGAACGGCCTAGTTGACCGGCGACGGCGGGAACTTCTTGCGCAGTTCGTCGTATTCGTTCGGCGCCAGCTTTTTCACCTGGTCCCACTGCACTTTCTCGGCCGCCGCGATGTAGCGCCGGGCCGCGGCGCCGGTGAGTTCGAACGACTTGACGCCCTGCTCGCCGAGCTTGGCCCATCGCTCGGCAACCAGCTTCTCGTAGAAGACGTGGGCGACCGGCTCGTAGGCGATCACCGACGTCGTCAGGGCGTCGCGCTGCGCCTGGGTCAGCCCGTTCCACTTGTCGAGATTGATCCAGATCAGGTTGTCGAACTGCCAGACCATCGGGTCGACCCGGTAGTTGACGAACTTCTGGAAGCCGAAGCCCATAATGCCGAGGCCGGGCCATGCGGCGCCGTCGACAAGGTTGCGCTCGAGCGCATTGTAGATGCCCGGCGCGGGGACGCTGATCTGGGTCGCGCCCATGGCCTTGAGCCATTCCCGGTGCAGGCCGGCGATGCCGCGGATCTTCATCCCGCTCAGGTCCGGCGTGCCGTCGGCCTTGACCTTGGGTTTTTTCTTCAGCCACAGGTTGACGCCGACCCCGCCGGCGACCCAGCCGAGCACATGGGCGTTGGCCTTCTTGCGGTAGATGCGTTTGAGCAGGTCGAGGCCGCCGTTCTTGCGCGCCTCCATCGGCGTGATCTTGGAGCCGTAGATGGCGAAGGCCTCCGGCACCGCGCCGAGATAGTAGCCGGCGGCGCCGAACAGCATGTCGAAGACGCCCTTGCGCAGCGCGGTCAGTTGCTGCAATGGCGGCGTCACCTCGCGCCCGCCGATATACTTGATGCTGATCTTGGCCGCCTTGGCCGCGGCGCTCTTGTTGAATTCCTCGGTCCACTCGATGGTGCGTTTCACCGAATAGAGGTTCTTGCCCCAGTTGGAGACGAACCGGAGTTCGGCCTCCGCCGCCACCGCCGGTGCGGCAAGGGTCGCCGCCAACACCCCGGCCGAGGCCAAAATCGATATTCCGGACAAACGAATTGCGCGCATGGTTCCCTCCCACAGATTGGCGCTATGGGTCGAATCCTGCGCTGTATGCAAACGCCGATCGCCGCCATTCAGCCCAGGATCGACGCTTCGGAGTGTAAGGGACCGGCACTTCGATTGCACGCACACATTTCCCTGACGGACAGTCAGCCGCCCGGCGCAAGTCCGCGAAAGGCGTCGCCGGCGGAGCGGATCAATCCTGCGTGCCGAGCAGCCGGTGCACCTCGACCGGCGCGGCGCGGCCCTTGACCGCCATGTCGCCGACCGGCTCGAAAGCGAATTCCGCGCCGGCGTCGGCAGCCGTCGCGGCGCCGACGACGATGGCGACCTCGTCATCGGGCGAGACCTCTTTGCCGAGCTGTTCCAGCCGCTGCGCGATATTCACGGTATCGCCGATCACCGTGTAGTTGAGCCGGCTCCGGCTGCCGATGTTGCCGGCCGTCGCTTCGCCGGACTGGATGCCGATGCGCACCCGCACCGGCGGCTCGCCGGCGTCGGCGCGCCGTTCGTTGTCTGCGGCGATGCGGCTGCGGATCGCCAGCGCCGCGCGGCAGGCATGGGCGGCCCGGTCCTTCTGTTTTTCCGGCGCGCCCCAGAACGCCATGACGCTGTCGCCGATGAACTTGTCGACGGTGCCGCCCTGCGCCTCGATCTCCTCGGTCAGGATGGAAAAATGCCGGTTGAGCAGACCGGCGATCTCGCTTGCGCTCTTGCCTTCGGAAACCGTCGAATATCCGGCGATATCGGTAAACATCACGGTGACGTTGCGCCGGTCCGATTCGAGGCCGGTCAGGTCCCCCGCGGTGAGCAGCTGGCGCACCAGTGCCCGCGGGACATACGCCTGAAACCATTTCAGTGCGCCGTTCATGGCGTTGAAGGCGCTCGATTGCTGGTCGAGCTCGCGCACCCGGCTGGGGGGCAGGTCGCGGATATCGTCGAGGTTCATCTGGCCGATCAGCCGGGCCGCGGCGGACAGGCGCGTCACGGGCCGGGCCAGACGCCGGCCGATGAAGACGGCGAGGAGGATCGAAGCCGCGACGGCGGCCAGCCCGACGATGATGGAATCGCGCAGCCGTTCGAGTTCGCCGGCGACGACCTCGCTCCTGAAATGGGCGCCGGCATAGATCGGCACGGCGGTATAGGCTTCGATCTTCCTGTAGACGAAGACGTGATCGACATCGTCGATTCTGGCCACGTGTCCTCGCAGCGGTGGGTCCAGATCGATTCTCAATGGCCGGATCGAATCGGAATTCCACATCGCCGCGAGAATCGAGTCTCCGAAGCCGGCGACCGGGGGCAGCGGAGTCTCGACCGTCAGACCGGGATACCCTGTCGCCATCAGGGTGTGGGCAAGAACCCTGTCCTTGCCGTAGAGCACGAAGACATTGCTTCCGAGAGTCCCGAAGGCGCTCTTCAGGCGCTCGGACAGGCTGCCGACGCTGATGACGGACGCCAGCACCCCGAGAAACTCACCGTTTCGCCGGACCGGCCGTTCGAGCGTGAGGATGGTCCGTTCGATGTCCGGCCGATAGGCCGGCGGCAGCCAGACGGGCCGGACGTTGCCTCGCCCGTACCGGAGGCCGCGTCGAACCAGCGGATCCGAGCCGAGTTGAACCCTGTAATGGCGGGGCGGGCCCGCCCGCCGGCAGCCCGACTCCGCCCTCCCCGCCCGGGGGGAGGAAGGAGCGGGGGCCCCGAGCGGAGTTGAACCTTGTAAGGGCGGGCCGGATCGGCCAGTCGATCGACGACTTCGGCTTCGCCGTCCGGGAAGACGAATGCGACGGCGCCGATCGCCGGGTCGGCCGCCATGGCGCCGAACATCAGGGTCGCCAGCCGGTCCCGGTCCGCGACGTCGATCCGGCCGCTTTCGACCATGCTGGCGACGAACGACGCCTGGTTCGAGGCCGACTGGAGATGGGTATCCACCTCCTTCGCGATCAGTGCGATGCCGAGTTCCGCGCGTTCGCGCAGCAGATTGACCGTATTGCGGGTCGCGCCGACGAGGGTGAAGCCGAGGACGAGCAGCAGCGAGACGGAAATCAGCGAACCGAAGCTCAGGATGAGGATCGACGACATCGACAGCCGCCAGCGCCCGGAATCCTCCGTGCGGGAAACCGCTGTATTCGGGTCGCGGCGTTGCAGATCGGCCATGAACGGGTCCGGGTTTCGCTCGGCTGTCCGGCAGGCGATAATACCAGCCAGGGGCCGGCCTAGGGAAAATGCAGGATCTTCGTTTCCTGGTAATCCTCCAGCCCCCAGACGCCGCCTTCGCGGCCGACGCCGGATTGCTTGTAGCCGCCGAACGGCGAACCGTATTGATACACGCCGCCGTTGATGTGGACGGCGCCGGCGCGCAGCCGGGCCGCGACCCGCTCGGCGCGGTCGGGATCGCCGGTCTGGACGAAGGCGGCAAGGCCATAGGGCGTGTCGTTGGCGATCGCGATGGCCTCGTCCTCGTCCTCGAACGGCATCATCGCCAGCACGGGGCCGAAGATTTCCCGGCGCGCAATCGTCATGTCGTTGCGCACGTCGGCGAACACCGTGGGCCGGACATACCAGCCGGTCTCCAGGCCATCGGGCCGGCCGGGGCCGCCGGTCAGCAGGGCCGCGCCCTCTTCGATCCCCTTTTCGATCAGCGCCTGGACACGGTCGAACTGGATGCGGTCGAACAGCGGGCCGAGCCGCTCGCCCTCCTCGCCGGGATCGCCGACCACCACGGCCTCCGCGGCGGACTTCGCGATGGCTTTCGCCTCCTCGTAGCAACTGCGCTCCACCAGCATCCGGGTTGGCGCGTCGCAGGACTGGCCGGTGTTGTAGAAGCACTCCATCACCGAGTTCGCGACCCTTTCCTCCAGGTCGCAGTCGGCGAAGACCAGGTTGGGCGATTTGCCGCCCAGCTCCAGCGTCACCCGCTTCACGGTGTCGGCTGCGTCCTTCGTCACCGCAACGCCGGCCCGGGTCGATCCGGTGAACGACATCATCTGGACGGCCGGATGGCGCGACAGGGCGGCCCCGGCGACCGGGCCCTCGCCGTGGATCAGGTTGAAGGCGCCGGGCGGGAACCCGGCGGCGTCGATGATCTCGGCATAAAGGACGGCCGACAGGGGCGTGTGCTCCGACGGCTTCAGGACGCAGGTGCAGCCGGCCGCGAGCGCCGGAATGACCTTGAGCGCGACCTGGTAGATCGGCCAGTTCCACGGCGTAATCAGCCCGCACACCCCGATCGGCTCGCGCACCAGGATTTCGCCGTTCGGCAGTTCCTCCCGTTCTTCCTGCTGTTCGAGCGCCTCGATGAAGGCCCCGAGATGGCCGACCGCGGCATCGGCCTGCGCCTCGCGCGACATGGTAATCGGCGCGCCCATTTCGGCGGTCATCGCCTGCGCGAGGTCTTCCAGCCGGGCGGCCGATTCCTCCAGCAGCAGGTTCAGGAGCGCCAGCCGTTCCGCCTTGGTGGTCCGCGAATAGCCCTCGAAGGCGGCGGCGGCCGCGGCCACGGCGCGGTCGACATCGGCCTCGTTGCCGAGAACGATCGTACCGATCCTCGCCTCGTTCGCCGGGTTCAGGACCGGAAATTCCGATGAACTGTCGGGCTTCACCCATTCGCCGCCGATAAAGAAGGCGCGCAGGTCGCGATCCGCCATCCGGTTTCCTCCTGTCCCATCCCTGTCGCCGGTCTATAGACCTACCAAAGGCGACCGGATACACTGATTTTTCGTGGGAAACACCCGGACGAAGGAGGATACGATGAAGACCCGGAAAAATTCGGCGGTGAGCCGCCGCACTGTTCTGGCCGGCGCAGGCGCGGGCGCCGTTGCCGCCGCCGTTCCGCTGCGTCACGGCCTGGCTGCGAGCAAGATCAAGGTCGGCATCCTTCTGCCCCGCTCGGGACCGCAGGCGCAGATCGGCATCGATTGCCAGCGCGGCGCGGACGTGGCGCCGGAAGTGCTGAGCGCGATGGGCTATCCCGAAATGGAATACATGCTCGGCGATACCGAGACAAAAGTCGACGTCGCCCGCGCCCAGGCCGAGAAGCTCATCAACGCCGGCGCGCACGTTATCGTCGGCGCCTTCGATTCCGGCCAGACCATGGCCGCGGCGCAGGTGTGCGAGCAGAAAAACATTCCGCTGGTGGTCAATATCGCGGCGGTCACGAAGCTCACCGAGCTTGGCTACAAGTGGGTGTTCCGCAACTTCCCGACCGGCCCGATGATCGTTGGCGACGCGTTCAAGAATCAGCGAAAGCTGTTCGCCGCAGGCGGCGCGACGCCGAAGAGCGTGGCTCTGCTGCACGTCAACGACACCTTCGGCACCAGCCTCGCCGGCGCCCTGGCCGCGCTGACTCCGAAGTTCAAGATGCCGTACAAGATCGTCGAGAAAATTCCCTACGATCCCTACGGCCGCGATTTTTCGGCCGAAGTGCGGAAGGTCAAGGGCGCCAAGCCGGACGCCCTGTGGGCCGTCAGCCGGCTCAACGACGCCATCGCCATCACCAAGGAACTGGTGCGCCAGCGGGTCGACCTGATGGGCGTCCTGTCGACCGGGCCGGGCTGGTACGAGGACCCGTACCTCAAGGCGACCGGCAAGTACGGCGACGATGTCGTCAACCTCGTGCCCTGGGTCGACTACAAGAAGGAAATGGCGCAAAAAATGCGCGACGCCTACCAGAAGAAGTTCCCCGGCCACAGCATCACGGCGAACCAGGGCTACACCTTCGATGCCATGCTGATCGTGGCCGACGCGTTCAAGCGTGCGGGTTCGACCAAGAACACCGACCTGCAGGCGGCGCTGCAAAAGACCAACATCACCAACAACACAACGATCGGCCACGGCATCAAGTTCAACGAAAAGGGCCAGGTGCCCTATGTGCCGTGCGGCGCGGTCCAGAACCGCGGCGGCAAGACGCTGGTCGTGCTGCCGGAGTTCGCCGCGGTCGCCAAGCCGATCTGGCCGATGCGGCCCTGGAACAAGCGCTAGCAGATCGCGACTGCCCCCGCCGGCGGCATAGCGCGCCGGCGGGGGCGGCCGCGGGGCGGCGCGCGAAACCCGGTCTGCTCTCCCTTTAGGCCGGGTCGGGGGACTCAGGCTTGGATTTCTGGACTCTGGCCAATGCGGTCGCGAGCGGTCTGCTGATCGGGCTGGTCTACGGCCTCAGCGCGCTTGGCCTCTCGGTCATCTTCGGCGTCATCCGCATCGTCAACTTCGCCCATGGCGAGATCATGGTCATGGGCATGTTCTTCGCGCTGCTGATGTTCCGCTGGCTGGGGCTGGACCCGCTGCTGTCGGTGCCGCTGGCGGCGGCGCTAATGTTCGGATTCGGCTATGTGCTGCAACTCGTCGTGGTCAGCCGGGTCTCGCACCTGCCGGAGCACATGCAGTTCCTGCTGCTGGCGGCCATCGCGATCATGATCGTGAGCGCCCTGCTGCTGGTCTTCGGGCCGGACGCCCAGGGCGTGGACGTGGACTATGCCTGGAACAGCTTCGCCGTTGGCGAGTTGATCATCGACTATCCCAAGATGTTCGCCGCGATCGCGGCCGTTATCGTCGCTTCCCTGCTGCTCGCCTTCTTCAAATACACCTCGACCGGCAAGGCGATCCGCGCCTGCGCCGACAACCGCATGGGCGCACAGGTCGTCGGCCTCAATGTCAGCCGGCTCTATGCGCTAACATTCGGCATCGGCGCGGCCTGCCTCGGCGCCGCCGGCGCGATCATCCTGCTGCTGTTCGAGGTCCACCCCTATCTGGCTCCCGGCTACACGCTGCTCGCCTTCGTCATCGTCATCATCGGCGGCCTGGGCAGCCTGTTCGGCGCGCTGGTCGGCGGCATCCTGATCGGCGTGTCGGAAGCGATGGCCGCCCTGCTGTTCCAGCCGTCAATGAAGAGCGCGTTCAGCTTCGGCCTGTTGATCCTCGTTCTGCTGCTGCGGCCGCAGGGCCTGCTGGGCAAGGCCGTCCGTTGAGTCCGCTCGGCCGGTATTTCCACCCGCTGTCGCCGGCCGGCCTGTGGCTCGGCGCGGCTTTTCTCGCGGTGCTCCTGCTGCTGCCCGTGTGGGGCGGCTCCTATGTCATGACGGTCGCCACGACGGTGTTCTACCTCGCGCTGATCGGCCAGTCCTGGAACCTGATGCTCGGTTTCGCCGGGCTGCTCTCGATCGGGCATGCCCTGTTCGTCGGCATCGGCGCCTATACCGCAGCCTACCTGTTCGCCGCCGTCGGCCTGCCGCCGATCGTCGGAGTCCTGCCGGCCATCGCCCTGGCGGTCCTGATGGGGGTGCTGATCGGCTATCTGGGATTCCGCTTCGCCATCGGCGGGGTCTATTTCGCGCTGCTGACCATCGCGTTTGCCGAGTTCGTGCGCATCATCGTCGATCATGTTTCGTGGCTCGGCGCCACCGAGGGCTTCTTCCTGAAGGTCTCGTCCGCGGATCGGCACGGCATCGATCTGGTCAATCTCCGCGGCGCGCCGGAGATGTACTACTACCTGATCATGGCGCTGGCCCTGGGCGCCCTCGTGCTGTGCCGCTTCCTGCTGCGCAGCCGGCTCGGCTACTACTGGCAGGCGATTCGCGACGATGCCGAGGCCGCCGAGGCGCTGGGCGTCAACGTGCTGCGCTACAAGATGTACGCGGTGATCATCTCTTCCGGCATGGCGGGCGTCGCCGGCGTCTTCTACGCCTTTTACCAGAACAGCCTGTTCCCCGAGATCGTGTTCAACATCGAACGCTCGATCGAGGCGACGCTCGGCTCCATCGTCGGCGGCGTCGGCACCCTGTTCGGCCCGATCTTCGGCACCTTCATCCTGACGCCGCTGGGCGAAATCGTGACCGAGGCGATCGACCTGCTGAAGCACTGGGGCGTGATCGATCCGCAGATCAAGCTGGACGGGCTGAAGCTGCTGATCTGGAGCTTCATCGTGGTTCTCATCGTGCTCTTCAAGCCGAAAGGCCTGTGGCCGTGGGTGTGCAGCCGGCTGCGCCTGACGCGGCCCGAGGCGGAGGGCTGAGCGGCATGGCTGCGCTGCTTCGGGTCGAAGGTGTGAGCAAGAGCTTTCGCGGCCTCCTGGCGCTGAACGATGTCTCGTTCGACGTGGCCGAGCGCGGCATCGCCGCCCTGATCGGGCCGAACGGCGCCGGCAAGACGACCCTGTTCAACGTGATCGCCGGCGTTTTCCAGCCGGACAGCGGATCGGTCCAACTGAGCGGCGCTGAGATCACCGGGCGGCGGCCCGACGAAATCTGCCACGCCGGCATCGGCCGCACGTTCCAGATCGTCAAGCCGTTCGCCCAGATGACCGTGCTGGAGAATGTGACGGTCGCGGCCCTGCATAGCGCAGGCGCCGTTGCGGCGGCGCGGGCGGCGGCCCGCGGCTTCCTCGAAATGCTCGAGCTCGACACCAAGGCCGCACAGCACGCCGCCAACCTGACCCTGCCGGACCGCAAGCGCCTGGAGGTCGCCCGGGCGCTTGCGACCGGCCCGCGCCTGCTCCTGCTCGACGAGGTGATGGCCGGACTGCGCCCGTCGGAGACCGACCGCATGGTTGCGACGTTGCGCGGGCTGCGCGACGAGACCGGGCTGACCATTCTGCTGATCGAGCATGTCATGCGCGCCGTGATGGCGCTGTCCGAGCACATCACCGTGCTGCATCACGGCGAGAAGATCAGCGAGGGCGCGCCGGAGCGGATCGTCCGCGATCCGGCGGTGCTGGAATGCTATCTCGGGGATCAGGACCGGTGATTCTGAGCGTCAGCGGCCTGAACCTGTTTTACGGCGACGCCCAGGCGCTCGACGAGGTGTCGCTGGAAGTCGACGCCGGCGACATCGTTGCGGTCGTCGGCTCGAACGGCGCGGGCAAAAGCTCGCTGATCCGGACCATTGCCGGCATCGAGAAGCCGCGCTCCGGACGGATCGTCTACAAGGACACCGACATTACCGGCTGGCCGAGCCACCGGGTCTGCAACCTCGGCATCGGCCAGGTCGCGGAGGGCCGGCAGATTTTCGCCGGGCTGACCGTGCGCGAGAATCTGGAGGTGGGCGCCTATCTCGAACGCGGCCGGGGCAAGAGCGCGGAGACCATGGAACGGGTCTTCGCCATGTTTCCGATCTTGCAGGAACGGGCCGAGCAGCAGGCCGGCACGCTTTCCGGCGGCGAGCAGCAGATGCTGGCGATCGGCCGCTGCCTGCTCGGCCAGCCCGAGCTGATCATGTTCGACGAGCCCTCGCTCGGCCTGGCGCCGACGATCGTCCAGGAAGTCTTCGGCATCGTCGAACGGCTCAATGCCGAGGGCACGCCGATTGTGCTGGTCGAGCAGAATGTCGCCGTCTCGCTCAAGATGGCGACGCGCGCCTATGTGCTGGAGAACGGCCGGATCGTGTTGAGCGGCAAGGGCGAGGAATTGCTGGAGGACGACCGCGTGCGCGAGGCGTATCTGGGTCTTTAGTGCATCTGCCGTCTTGACCGGCACGCCGGGTTTTTCAGAATCGCCTGCGCCGTCGCACAGCGAGCAGGCCGCACAATGGGGAGGCAACCGCGATGAAACCCGGCTACCCGCACTTCGATTACGTCGAGGGCGATCCGCGCTATCCGACCGTCGTCGATGCACTGGACGCCGCCGCCGACCTGCAGCCTGACCGAACGGCGCTGATCTGCGGGGACCGGCAGCTCACCTTCGCCGAATATCGCCGCGCCGTCGCCGGCATGGCGCGGAACCTGGCCGGGCGTTACGCACCGGGCGACCGCCTCGCCGTGGTCATGGGCAATGGGATCGAGACCGCGGTCGCGCTGATGGGCGCCTACGCGGCGCGCATGCAGACCGCCCCGCTCAACCCGGGCTACACGGACCGCGAACTCGGCCGGCTGCTCGACGATGTCGAACCGGTGGCGGTCGCCTGCTCGCCGCCGTTCGCCGAGCGGGTCCGCGCGCTGGCCGGCGCCGGCGGGCCGGAAATCCTCACGGTCGGCGACGGCGGGATCGACCTCTGGCCCTGGGCGGCCGACGAAAGCCTGGCGCTGCCGGCCGAGCGTCCGCAGCCCGAGGACCGCTGCCTTATGTTCTTCACCGGCGGCACGACCGGCCTGCCCAAGGGCGCCGAGCATGTCCACAGTTCGCTCGACTATTTCAGCCGGCAGACCCGGGCCATGTGGCACTTCGAGTTTGGCGGCGAGACCGTGCTGAACGTCGCGCCGATGTTCCATATCTGGGGCCACGATTTCACCCTCGTCTTCCCGCTCTATATCCGGGCGACCATGGTGATCGTGCCGCAATACCGGCCGGACCTGGTGATCGACCAGCTGGTCCGGCATCGCGTCAGCGTCTTCGCTGGCGGCCCGGCGGCGATCTTTCTCGGCCTGCTGGGGTCCGACGCCATCGACGGCGCCGACCTCGGCGCGCTGCGCCACAGCATGGGCGGCGGCTCGCCGCTGCCCCTGGACCTGCTGGAGCGCTGGAAGGCGCGCACCGGCAACGAGATCATGGAAGGCTACGGCATGTCGGAAGGCGCGCCGATCTGCCTCAACCCGACCCACGGAACCAGGAAGCGCCTGTCGGTCGGCGCGGTGCCGCCCGAGACGCGGATCGAGATCGTCGACCTTGAGAGCGGCACCAGGATCATGCCCGTCGGCGAGCGCGGCGAGGTCCGGCTGCGCGGCCCGCAGTTCACCATCGGCTACCGCAACCGCCCGGAAGAGACCGCAGAGGCGATCCGCGACGGCTGGCTCTACACCGGCGACGTCGGCTACCTGGACGAGGACGGCTACCTGTTCCTGGTCGACCGCAAGAAGGAGATGATCCTGGTCGGCGGCTTCAACGTCTATCCGCGCGAGGTCGACGAGGTGATGATGAGCCACCCGGCCGTCGCCGAAGCCGCCGCGATCGCCGTGCCCGACGATTTCCACGGCGAAGCGGTCTGCCTCTACGTTGCCCTGCAACCCGGCGCGGAGGCAGGCGTCGAGGAGCTGCACCGCCACGCCGAGGCCAATCTGGCGAAATACAAGCGGCCCAAGACCATCCGCATCCTTGAGGCCCTGCCCAAGACCGGCCCCGGCAAAATCAACAAGCTCGGCCTAAAGGCGCTGGAAGCGGAGCAGGCGGGCGCGGCGTAGAGCATGTCCGCCTTGGATGGAACCGCTATCCGGGCTGCAGGCGCTAGGGAACTGCTGGCCCTTCGATACGCCGCTTCGCGGCTACTCAGGGTGAGGGTGATTGAGAAATGCCCCTCATCCCGAGTAGGCCCCGCAGGGGCCGTATCGAGAGCCTGCCCTGAGCCTGCCGAAGGGGGCGCCTACGACGCCATGCTGCGCAGCATCCAGGCGGATTTTTCGTGGACCTGCATGCGCTGGGTCAGCAGGTCCGCGGTCGGGGCGACGCCCCCGGTCCTGTCCCGATAGGCGCGGGCGCCGCCGATAACCAATTCTCAAACGGTTTCTCAGGCGTCGGTCAGCACATGGATCGTCCGACTGGCGATCAGCGCCTTCGTCTTCGCCGCGTAGGCAGCCATATGGGCCGACGCGGCGTGCGCGCGGAGTGCGTCCAGGCTCGTCCATTTCTCGACGACGACGAAGGTGTCCTCGCCGTATTTGGTCTGGATCGCCCCCGCCTCGGCGTCCACGGCAGCGCCGTATTCGATGCACCCGTCCTCAGCATGCACCGCCGGCACATTGGCGTTGAAGGCCTCGAGAAGCTCGGCCCGGCGGCCGGGCTTGGCCTGGATGACGGCGATGACGTGGACCCTGGACATAGGCGTTCTCCTCTTTCCGCCGCCCCCGCGGCGACGGTTGTGCCCGCGTCATTGACCGCTTTCGGCCTCCCGGGTCAAGATGGCGCCCATCCCTGACCGCCCGGAGAATCGGCCGATGCCTGAAGCGCGCGCGCTCTGCTCATCCTGCGACATCTATTGCCAGGTTCTGGTCGAGACCGAAGGCGGACAGGTCACCAGAGTCAAGGCGGCCGATCCGAGGCCGGGCTATGCAAATATCTGCATGAAGGGGGTGCACGCGCCGGCCGGGTTCGTCCATCCGGAGCGGGTGCTGCATCCGCTGCGCCGCAAGGGGCCGCGCGGCGGCGGGGAGTGGGAAAGGGTCGGATGGGACGAGGCGCTCGACGACATCGCCGAGCGACTCCGGCGGGTCGTGGACCGCTACGGGCCGGAGGGGTTCGCGGTCTCGACGAGCTCCTGGAACACGCAGACCGACAACGGCATGTGCCGGCGCTTCATGAATCTTGTCGGCTCGCCCAACTGGATTTCCGGCGTGGCGCTCTGCGCGGGCAATACAGCCGCCGTCAACCGCCTGGTCTATGGCTGGTTCCCCTATCCGGATTTCACCAAGACCCGGTGCATCGTGCTTTTCGGGCACAATCCGAAGCCGCATTCCTGGACGCCGGAATACAATGCTATCCGCCGGGCGCAGGAACGCGGGGCCAAGCTAATCGTGCTCGATCCACGCCGGTCGGAGAATGCCGAGCTCGCCGACATCTGGCTGCCGCTCAAAGTCGGCACCGATGCCGCCATGTGTCTCGGATGGCTCAGGGTCATCATGGACGAAGGCCTCTGGGACCGGGATTTCGTCGAGCGCTGGACGGCGGGATTCGACGAGCTCCGCGCGCGCGTCGATGAGTTTCCGCTGGACCGGGTTGCGGAGATCACCGGGATCGCGCCGGACCGGATCGCCGAAGCCGCGCGGCTTTACGCGCAATCGGGCCCCGCAGTCATCCCGTGGTCGCCGATCACCGACCAGCAGCGCAACTCGACCTCCGCGATCCGGCTGCAGGCGATCCTGCGCGCCATCTGCGGCAATCTCGACGTTCCGGGCGGCGAGGTACTGCACGGCTTCCACCCGCGCATCGTGCCGGAGACGGACCTGGAGCTTCACGACGCACTGCCGGAGGTGCAGAAAGCCAAGCAGCTGGGGGCCGACACCCATCCGGTGTTCACCTATCGCGGCGCAGCACCCCTGGAAGAGCCGACGCTCCGCGTATGGGGCCGGCGATACGCCAACATCGTCTCCGGCTGCTACATGGCCACGCCGTCGGCAGTGTTCCGGGCGATGGCGGACGGCGAGCCCTATCCGGTCAAGGCGTTCTTCGCGCTGGGCAACAACACCCTGCTCAGCTTCGCCAACATGCAACTCATCCACAGGGCGCTCCTGAACCAGGACCTCTTCGTCACCTTCGAGCACATGAAGACGCCGACGGCGGCACTCTCCGATTACATCCTGCCGGGCGATGCATGGACAGAGCGGAACGCGCTGGCGGACGGATTCGGCTGGACCGCGCTCTGCCGCAGCTCGCAGCAGGCCACGGAGCCGCCCGGAGAGGCGCGCAGCGTTTACGATTTCTGGCGCGGCCTCGCGGTCCGGTTCGGCCTCGGCAACCATTTTCCGTGGGAAACGGCGGATGAGCGCGCTTCCGGTATCTGATGGCGTGGTGATCGGGTTATTCGATGGTTGCCGGGTCAGGTTCTGAGGAACGCTGTCGGGGTGTCGGACGGCCGTCGACGCGTCAAGCCGCTGCGCGGCTCCTTC
>MPMX01000023.1 GCA_002238725.1 Rhodospirillaceae bacterium bin65 | reverse complement strand
TTACCCGTTGGCGCCGGCTCGACGGTGAGCGTCACGCCGCCGCGCGCGGCCTTCGCGCCGGTCACCTTGCGGCCGAGGCGGAACGCCAGCCCCTGTTTCTTCAGGATGCGCTGGACCTGTTTGGCGATCTCGCCGTCCATGCCGGGCAGGATGCGGTCGAGAAACTCGACCACGGTGACCTGCGCGCCGAGCCGCGCCCAGACCGAGCCCATCTCCAGGCCGATATAGCCGGCGCCGATCACCGCCAGCGTCTTCGGCACTGTGCCGAGGGCGAGCGCGCCGGTCGACGAGACGATGCGCGTCTCGTCGATCTCAACGCCCGGCAGCGGCATGACGTCCGAGCCGGTGGCGATGACGATATGCTTTGCCGCGTAGCGTTCGCCGCCGACCTCGACCGCGCCGTCGCCGG
This sequence comes from Rhodospirillaceae bacterium bin65, assembly GCA_002238725.1. GTDB lineage: Bacteria > Pseudomonadota > Alphaproteobacteria > Bin65 > Bin65 > Bin65. The sequence goes on along the minus strand of MPMX01000023.1, from coordinate 59,837 downwards.
CGAGCCGGCCGCGGCCTTTCAGGTGGTCGATCCCGTTCTTCCTGAACAGGTAAGCGACGCCCTTCGTCAGCTTGTCGACCACGCCGTCCTTGCGCGCCATCATGGCCCCGAGGTTCAGCGTCGCCGTCGCCTCGATGCCGTGCTCCGCCAGGCCATGCTGCGCCTCGGCAAACTTCTCCGAGCTCTGCAGCAGCGCCTTGGACGGGATGCAGCCGACATTGAGGCAGGTGCCGCCCAGGGTCTCCCGCTGCTCGGCGACCGCCACGCGCATCCCGAGCTGCGCGCACCGGATGGCGCAGACATAGCCGCCGGGCCCGGCGCCGATGACGATGACGTCGTAGCTGTTGCTTTCGGTCATGGACTTCTTCCGGTCTGTTGGGAGCGGGGTCGGATTACCGATGCCCGGGCGCGGCCTTCATGGAGATAAAGATAGAAGGGCCGCGCCGAATACAAGCGGACACAAGGGCCGGCTGGAGCGCCCCACCGCTGGCGCTGGCCGGCCCGCTTCCCTATGTTAACGCAAGATCGGACCGGCGGCAGACGGAGAACCCATGGACGCAGTCTTCCAGAGCATCCTGAGCGGGGCGCCGTTTCTGCTGCTCCATGCCGGCGTCACCATCGCCATGCTGGTGGTCGGCGTCACCCTCTACATGTGGATGACGCCCTATGAGGATATCGGCCAGATCCGCGCCGGCAACAGCGCCGCCGGCATCGCGCTGGGCGGCGCGATCCTCGGCATGGCGATCCCGCTGGCGATCACCCTGCGCGGCAGCGTCAACCTGTGGGACATCGTGCTCTGGGGCGTGCTGATCGTGATCCTCCAGATGGCGGTGTTCAAGGTCATGGACCTGATCCTCAAGGACCTGCCGAAGCGGATCGAGAACGGCGAGATCGGCGCGGCGGTCCTGCTGTCCTGCGCCAAGATCTCGGTCGGCGCGATCAACGCCGCGGCCATCGCGGTGTAGCGGCGGCCTCCGGTTCGCGATGCGGCGCACCCCTTTCATCGCCATCCTGCTGATCGTGGTTGCCGGCCTGTCGGACCTGCTCCTGCCGGGCGACGGCCGGCAGGCGCGCGACGAGAACCGGACGCGCCGGCCCAATCCGGGACAGTTCGAGCGCCGCGACGACACGGCCCGGCGCGAGGCCTGGAAGCCGCCCCGGGACTCCGGCGGCAGCGGCAGCCTGGAAGCGCCCTCGGCGCGCGATCCGGCCATCAGCGTCGCCATACCGTCCGACAAGAGCAATTCCATCGGCACGGCCTTCTCCCTCGACCGCAAGGGCGTCTGGATGACGGCGCGCCATGTCGTCGATGGCTGCGCCCGGGTGCTGATCGTCACCGGCCCGCGCCGCGGCGTGCGGGTCCGGCAGACCTACATCCATCCGCGCGCGGACCTCGCCGTGCTCCAGACCCGCGGCGGCGCGCCGGCGGTCCGCTTCACGGAGCAGACGCTCCGGCGCGGCCAGACCGGCTACCATTTCGGCTATCCCAAGGGCGAGCCGGCGGCGGTGCAATCCACTCTGATCGGGCGGCGGCGCATGCGCTCGGTCGGGCGCTACAACGTGATCGAGCCGGTGGTCGCCTGGGCCGACCGGGTGCGCGTGCCCGACAGCTACGGCGGCCTCGGCGGCATCAGCGGCGGCCCGGCGATGGACGGAAACGGCAACATCATCGGCGTCACGGTCGCCGGCTCGAAGCGGCGCGGCCGGATCTACACCACGGCGCTGACCTCGATCGCCGCGGCGATCGAGCGTTCGGGCGCGCCGGCGGAACGGGGCGGCGGCCGGCGCGGCACGATCGACGGCCGCAACTTCGCCGATTTCGGTGCAACCCTGCGCAAGCGCCTGACCGTGGCGCTGGTCTATTGCGCCGCTTCGGCATGAATCGGGGCATGAGGCGTTGCCGGTGACGGCTGCGCCGGAGCCGCCGGAGCGCCTCGAACGTCCGGTCGAACGTCCGGTCAAACGTCCGGTCGTCGGGGTCGGGGTCGTCGTCTGGAAGGACGGCAGGGTGCTGCTGATCCGGCGCGGCAAGTCGCCGATGCGCGGGCGCTGGAGCCTGCCCGGCGGCCGGCAGGAGCTCGGCGAGACGGTGCGCGAGGCCGCCGTGCGCGAGGTCCGCGAGGAGACCGGCGTCGAGATCCGCCTGGGCGCACTGCTCGACGTGGTCGACACCATACGGCGCAACGACGCCGGCGCGGTCGACCTGCAATACACCCTGGTCGATTTCGACGCCGACTGGACCGCCGGCGAGCCGCAAGCCGCCAGCGACGCCGAGCAGGCCCAATGGGCCGACCCCGGCGATCTGGCGCCCTACCGCCTGTGGAGCGAAACCCTGCGGATCATCGCCCTGTCGCGCGAGCGGCGCGCCCTTCGGGACGGGGCTTCGTAACGCGATCCGTTCGACAGGCCCGGGGCAGGCTCCGACGGATCGCTCCCCGGCCTCTCCACCCGTGCCGCCCCGGCCGGAGCCGTCGGAAAAGGCGGTAGTGGGTCAGTTTGAAATTCCACCCTGTGCAGCCCGACCCTAGCCGTTCGCAGGCCGGCGTGCCACATTGAAGGCATGAGTAGGCCGAAACGACCCCGCGACGCCAACCAACTCGCCAAGAGCATTGTCGACGTGGCGACCGGCGAGATTCAGGAGCCTGAGGCATCCCCAAGGGAGCGGCGCGCTATGAATGCAGGTAGCAAGGGGGGGCCGGCCCGTGCTCGCGTGCTCACGCCAGAAAGGCGATCAGAGATCGCAAGGCTCGCTGCTCAGGCCCGCTGGAGGAAGAAAAACTAAGCGGCGGTCTTGTCGTTCCAGAGTTTACGCTCTTCCACATCGTCGCGAAAATCAAAGGGAATCTGGATCGGTTCTTGATCATTGTGAAAGTCGTTGTAGACATCCACATCGGTTGCGAGCTGGAAGCAATCCCCAACAATTTGCTCGCGGCGCTGGATAAAGGCTTTGTGCATGTGCTCGCGAGCGGAATGCCCGAGTATGGCCCACATGGTGTACTGCACGCCGCCCTTCGTGACGCGGACTGCATGATTTTTCCTATATCGACGGCCCATGCGATCCGTTGCGTACTCTCCACGGAGGGCACGGGACATGTCCTCGGAAAGCCGGTCGTATGGATCGTAATCCGGCGCAGCGATCATCCCTTGAGCTACTCCCCACATGCAGGCCTCGCGGGCAGTCGCAGGAAGATACCCGCGTTCTTTTACAAAGGCGTGCCAGACACGCTGTAGTTGTTCATTGAAACTGGCCATTTTCTTCTCCTAAAGACTGACTGGCGCCGGCTCGCCCCAGCCATCTACCACCGCACTCGGCACGATAAAACGGCGCACTTTTACCTTTAGTCTTGTCAAGTAATCGTGCCGCTGCATACGGTGCTGTAGTTGGCCGACGACAATACCGGGATGACGCTGGACTCGCTTAGCGAAGCCGGCGACATCTCTTTCGGAAATAAAGGGAGCCTTGCGGGCATAAAACGAATCCATTTCAGCAGCGGGTACGCAGAAATCCGCCGCCGCCGTATTAGCCTTGAACTCCTCTTCGGGCAAACCTCCATTCGTATCTCCATCTGCTTTCGCGAGATCGATATCAATGGTCGGCTCTTCCATTCCATCGCGGTTGAGGACATGTTCGATCTCGTGCCGAAGAACGAACCAGAAATTATCAATCCTATCAAATCTCATAGTCATCCCAATCACGGGACCACCATCGATCCAAAAGCACACGCCGTCGATCTTCGCGCCCGCCAGAGTCTCAACGATGCAAAATCGCACCCCACACTCTGTAAGCATCCTCGGTACATGCCTAACATCCTCAGGGTCCACTAGATGCGACTGCATCGTTGTGACTGCTCGCTCAAGCGATTTCTCAGAGTAGCGCGGAGCGATCATTTCAGACGAAATCTGGCGAACCCTGAAAAACCAAGCGAGTTGAGTGGGAGAAACCTGTTCGTCGTAGTTCGTTTTCTTGGCAGCATGAGGCGGATGCTCAATACTCTGAATGTCATTAGTCTGAAAGAAGCGCATGAGCTGGGCCTCCAACATCGCTACATCAGTATCCTCCAGCCATCTCCTCTTGATCATCTCGCGGATCGGATAGTGCCCCTGGAAACGCGCACGCTTCGCGATGGCAGGGTCAGGCTTGCGCGCCTTCGACATCTCATATGCCTTCTGAAGGTTTGCAAAGAATTCCGACGAAACGTCAAAAGCATCGCCGAGCGCATTGGCCATGTCGGGACTAATCCCTCGCTTGCCGTTGATGATCATGTTGACCGATTGCTCAGATATTCCAAGAATGTACGCCAAATCGCGCTGAAGCCACCCTCGGGCCTCCAACTCTTCAGCGATAAATTCCCCCGGACGAGGAACGTCCGGCAAAGTAGATGCGATAGTCATTCTCGACCCTCCTCAGTGAGTGTCCCCAATGTCCAAAATACGCGCAGTCGATGGGACGGTAGAGTTATCAAGCGTAAAGAGGATCCTATATTGATCATTGACCCTGATGGTTCGTCTTTTATCTTTATCTCCTTTCAGTTTTTTGTAATTAAATGACTTAAAATTCCTAAGTGTTCTTTCATCTGGCGCTTGCTCAAGCAAAAACAGCTTTTCCCGCGCCGCCTTAATGACTGCGATGGGGATTCGGAGTTTGTGGGCCTCCTCTGTACAAATACGGGCGAGCTGCGGATTGGCGAACTCAATCTTCATGACAACACAGCTCTACCCGACCCTTGGTCCTATGTCAATGGCCTACTATACGCTAGGCGATAAACTGACCAATATGCTTGACATAGAATGTGAAGGTCACTATATGAAGGGCATGAACAAGCTCGATTCCAAGACCCGCAAGGTGATCATCCGGTGCCTCGTGAAAGGCCAGAGCATCCGAGCCACGGCGCGGACGGCGGACGTTAGCAAGAACACCGTCAGCAAGCTGCTAATTCACGCTGGCAAGGCCTGCGGCGACTACCAAGACAAGGCGTTGCGCGACCTGCCGTGCGGGCGCATCCTAGTCGATGAAATCTGGTCCTTCATCTACGCGAAGGAAAAGAACGTAGCCCGCGCCAAAGCAGCCCCGGTGGACGCTGGCGATGTTTGGACGTGGACTGCAATCTGCGCTGACACCAAGATTGTTCCGTCATGGCGAGTCGGGGATCGTTCTGGCGAAACCGCTATCGATTTCATGGACGATCTGCGGTCCCGGCTGGCGAACCGAGTGCAACTGACCAGCGACGGCCACAGGGCCTATCTGGGCGCCGTTGAGGGCGCGTTCGGCGGCGATGTGGACTATGCCCAGCTTGTGAAGCTGTACGGCGAAGCCCCGGAGGCGCAGAGGCGCTACAGCCCGGCTGCCTGTGTTGGAGCGCGCAAGCGCCGCGTCGAGGGCAGCCCCGATCCGGCGCATGTCTCGACCAGCTATGTCGAACGCAACAATCTGACCATGCGCATGTCGATCCGCCGCTTCACCCGGCTGACCAACGCATTCAGCAAGAAGATCGAAAATCACGCTTACAGCGTTGCATTGCATTTCATGTACTACAATTTCTGTCGCCAGCATAAGAGCCTTGACGGGATCAGCCCTGCGATGGCCGCTGGCGTGAAGGATCGTCTTTGGGATATCGAGGATATCGTTAGGCTGATAGATGAAGCCGCCTCGAAGCCAGGCCCGCGCGGTCCCTACAAAAACCGCAATTCAAACTGACCCACTACCGAAAAAGCGCTTGACAGCCGTAAAGAGAACATTATATGAACAAACGGACGACTTCGGCCGCGAGATTCGGACAGAGAAGCCGGCGGGCCGGAAACGGTATGAAAAGAAACCCAATGACCGAAAAAGTGCGCACAATCCCCGGTCGACGAACCGCAATATCTTGTGTCCGTCCCGGCAGAAAATCGCAATATATTGCGTTCCGGCGGCCTTTTCCCGTCAGCCCGAGAAAAAAAACGCGGAATATAGAACGGTCTTTCTTAGCGAATGGCGGCGAAAACGCGGCGGGCGCGCCGGAACATGACATTTCATGACAATCCATGACATCCGCAAACGTCTTGTCCCGTCATCCCGACCGAGCGGAGCGAGTGGCGGGGCCTCGGCTCGATCTATCCGCCAAGCGCCCGAGCGCAGCGACGGGATTCCTCCGCTCTGCCCCGGATGAATCCGGGGCTCCGGTCGGAATGACGAGAGAGGGCGAGGGAGCGGCATGACAAACCATGACATTCCATGACATATCGCGAGTCTCCCCTGTCCCGGCGATCCGGCACACGTCCGGGCGCATACCGGGGCCGGGCGTATCGGGCTATGCTGCGGCGCGGCCGGCCTGCGATGGAGGACGATCCGACCCATGCCCTATGCAACGACCGATGACGGTGTGCGCCTGTATTACGAGGAGGCGGGGTCGGGGACTCCGGTCGTCTTCGTGCACGAATTCGCGGGCGACATGGGCTCGTGGGAGCCGCAGTTGCGCCATTTCGCCCGTCGATATCGGGCGCTCGCCTACAACGCGCGCGGCTACCCGCCCTCGGACGCGCCCGCCGGCCTGGACCGCTACGGCCAGGCGCGGGCCGCCGACGATATCGCCGCCGTCATGGACGCGGCCGGGATCGACCGGGCGCATGTCTGCGGCCTCTCCATGGGCGGCTTCGCCACGCTGCATTTCGGCTTCCGCCACGCCGCGCGCGCCCGTTCGCTGGTCGTGGCCGGCTGCGGCTACGGGGCCGAACCCGACACGCACGCGCAGTTCCGGGCCGAGGCCGAGGCGACGGCGGCGCTGATCGAGCGGGACGGCATGGCGGCCTTCGCCGACACCTATGCCCGGGGGCCGACCCGGGTGCAGTTCGAGACCAAGGACCCACGCGGCTGGCGCGCGTTCCGCGACCGGCTCGCCGAACATTCGGCGGCGGGCTCGGCCGCCACCATGCGCGGCGTCCAGGCGCGGCGGCCCTCGCTCCACGATCTCACGGGCGAGATGGCGGCGCTCAGCGTGCCGACCCTGGTGCTGACCGGCGACGAGGACTGGCCTTGCCTGCTGCCCGGCCTGCTGATGAAGCAGACCATTCCCTCGGCGGCGCTCGCGGTCATGGTCAATTGCGGCCACACGATCAATCTCGAGGACCCGGACGAATTCAACCGCCTCTGCGGCGCCTTCTTCGCCCAGGTCGATGCCGGCCGCTGGCCGGAGCGCGATCCGCGCGCCGTGACCGGTTCGATCCTCGGCGTCGAGGCCAAATAGGGCTTCGTACGCCCCTGTCCTGTCACGCCGAACAGCCGCAGGAGGACGATGCGCCGGGGATTTTAGCCGTTCGGCATCGTCGCCTGCATCGAGGGGCGCTGTGCACAGGCTTCGTACCAGCCGGCGAGAGCCGGCCGGCCGCCGCGCCAGTCCTCGTCCGGATAGCGGAAATCGAGATAGCCGAGGGCGCAGCCGGTGGCGATGGCGTCGGTCGTGACCGGCGCCTCGGCCGGCGCGACGGTTTCGGCCAGATGGGTCAGCACGCGCGCCCGGCGCTGGCGCAGCCGCTCGATGATATCGTCCGGCCGGCGGCCTTCGGGCCGGCTGGCCAGATGGCGGCCGGCGACCGCCGCATCCATCAGGCCGGTCGCTGCCGCGGTGCGGGCGGCAATGCACCAGCGGTCGTCGCCCGCGCCGCCCAGCGGCGAGTCCAGGGCGTCGCCGAACTGCGTATCCAGCCAGGCGACGATCACGGCCGAATCGTAGAGGACTGTGCCGTCTCCGAGTTCCAGAGTCGGGATTTGCGCCAGCGGGTTCACCGGCGATACGACATCGACGATATTCTCCACGGTCGCCTCGACCAGCCGGAAACGGCCGGCGACGCCCAGCTCATGAGCCGCCGCCATGACGAACCGGGCGAACGGCGAGGTCGATGCCCAATAGAGCGTGAGATCGCCCGCCACGGCGTGCGCCTTACCCGCTCGGTACGGTCGCCTGCATGGCCGGGCGCTTCGCGTAGGTCTCGTACCAGCCGGCCAGCGCCGGCCAGCCGCCGCGCCAGTCCTTGTCTGCGAAGCGGAAATCGAGATAGCCGAGGGCGCAGCCGAAGGCGATGGCGCCGAGGCTCGTCTCCGCCGCCGCCGGATCGCCGAGGTCCGCGACTTCGGCCTCCATCGCGTCAAGGGCGCCGTCGATCTTGCCCATCTGGGCCGCGGTCCAGCCGTCCCACTGCTTTTCTTCCGGCCGTACGAAGGTCTCGTAGCGGCACAGCACGGCGGCGTCCAGCAGGCCGTCGACGAGCGCTTCCTGCCGTTTTGCCGTCCAGCGGGCCTCGCCGTCGGCCGGCACCAGCCGGCAGCCGCTCTCGGCGTTGAAATAATCGGTAATGACGCCGGAATCGTAGAGCACCGCGCCATCGTCGGTCACCAGGGTCGGAATTTTCTTGACCGGGTTGACGGCGGCCAGCGCGGCATCCGGCTGGTGCGGCGCGGTCGCCAGGACGTGCAGCTCGATCCGGTCGTCGAGACCGCATTCCATGGCGAAAATGCGGACCTTGCGCACGAAGGGGGAAGCCAGGGCGGCGAACAGTTTCATGGGTCTATCCTGTTGGGGCGAAACGGGATTCCGGGGTGGAGTTTGGGGCGCGGGCCGGGAATCAACCCCGGAACACGTCCTTGCGCTGCCGGACTTCGGCGAAAACCTCGACCGGCGAGCCGCCGGACAGCCCGACCGTGGCAGCGACGCCGGCATCGTCGGCGCGCAGGAAGGGGTTGGTGCGCTTCTCGACGCCGAGCTTGCCGGGCACGGTCGCAATGCCGGCGGCGCGCATCCGGTCGATCTCGGCGGCCCGCACCGTCAGGTCGGCGTTCCGGGGATCGACCGTCACGGCGAAGCGGGCGTTGGCCTGGGTGTATTCGTGGGCGCAATAGACGTTGGCGCTGTCCGGCAGGGCGCGCAGCTTGCCGAGGCTGGTCCACATCTGCGCCGGCGTGCCCTCGAACAGCCGGCCGCAGCCGAGCAGGAACAGGGTGTCGCCGCAGAACAGGGCGTCGCTGCCGGCGAACCAGTAGGCAATGTGGCCGCGGGTGTGGCCCGGAACGTCGAAAACCTCGGCGCGCGCGTCGCCGAAATCGTAGCTGTCGCCGTCGCCGACCTCGATATCGATGCCGGGAATCCGGTCGCGGTCGGCGCGCGGGCCGACGATCGTGCAGCCGGTCGCCGCCTTGATCTCCAAGTTGCCGCCGGTGTGGTCGCCGTGATGATGGGTGTTAAGGATATGGGTGATCGCCCAGCCGCGGCGCTCGGCCTCGGCCAGCGGCGCATCGGCGACCGCCGGATCCACCACCGCGGTCAGGTTCTGCGCCGGCTCGCGGGCAAGCCAGACATAGTTGTCGTTGAGGACGGGAATGCGGACGACTTCCAGCTGTGACATCGGGGCGTATCCGGCAGCGAAAGGGATGCTGGCGCTATCTAGCATCGCACCGGAACCGGGCCAACCGTTTGCGGATGGAGAGACCGACGGGGCGCCCGGCGCGGTGGGCGTCGCCCGGCCGCACTCGATCGCGACTCAACCGGTCTCGACGATCCGAAGATGGCGGTTCGGCCGTTCGTCCAGGGACAGGAGCCGGTTCATGCGGCGATCCAGCGTGGCCAGGCACCCCGCGTGAGCGCGTGCAAGGGACAACAGGCAGGCATCGGTGACCTGACGATGCACGGTCATGCGCATTCCTCCTGCCAACGCGGCGGACGCGCAATCGACATCGTCGGACCAGAATTCGTGGCCTTCCAAAGCGGTCATGCCGCCGAGCAGGGAGAGCGCCTCGGTCGGCGACACCGCATCGGAGGTAAACGCGGGATTGGAAGAAAGGCGGATGAACCCGAGCTGGGTCACGGGGCAGGTTGCCCAGCGCGGCGCGGCTTCGCGCTGGAACCACGCGTGGGCGATGTCGCGATGCACGTGGGACGGCCACGCGAGAGCCAGCAGGAGATTGAGATCGAGAAGAAAAGTCAACGCCCGTCGTCGTACCGCGCGACGCGATCGAGCGTGAGGGGCGCGCGCTCGTTGGCGACGTCGAATACGGGTAATCCGCTTCGCCGCCGCCGACCTGCGTTCGGTCTCTGCAAGCCGCGGCGGGCTAACTCGGACAGCACGGCGCCCACCGAGAGATTTCGTTCTCGGGCAAGCGATTTCGCCGCTTCGAGGATCTCGTTGTCGATGTTCAACGTCGTTCTCATGCCCGAGAAGTTTCCGCATTGATGCGATGATGTCCAGATGTTGCGATGTTTCTTGTCACTCGACGGTATCGATCGGCCGGGTAGTCCGGGCTAACCGTTCCGTCCCACGGCGTTGCGCGCGGGCGGGCGGCCTCTAATATGACCGCTCATGTGGACCGACGTCGCCGACCTGCATGAATTCTACGCCTCGCCGACCGGCCTGATGGCGCGGCGGCTGATCCGGCGCAAGCTGCGCCTGATGTGGCCCGATGCCGGCGGTGCGACGTTACTGGGTTTCGGCTATGCCACGCCCTATCTGCGCGCCTTTCATCGCGAGGCGGTGCGGGTCTGCGCCCTGATGCCGCCGCAACAGGGCATCCTGCAATGGACGGTGGACGGCAGGGTCGCCGTCGGCCTCGCCGACGAAACCCTGTTCCCCCTGCCCGACCGCTCGATCGACCGCCTGCTGCTGATCCATGCCATCGAGGCAAGCGAAGCCTTGCGCCCGATGCTGGCCGAATGCTGGCGCGTGCTCGCCGACGGCGGCCGGATGATCGTGGTGGCGCCGAACCGGCGCGGCATCTGGGCCCGTCTGGAGCGCACCCCGTTCGGCCAGGGCCGGCCCTTTTCCGAGGGCCAGATCCGCCGATTGCTGCGCGAGACCCAGTTTACGCCGGTGCGCAGCGAGGCTGCCCTGTTCGCGCCGCCGGTCCGACGGCGCGTGATCCTGTCGACGGCCAATGCCTGGGAACGGATCGGCGAACGCTGGCTCGGCCTGATCGCCGGCGTCACCCTGACCGAGGCGACCAAGCAGGTCTATTCCGCCGTCGCGCTGCCGGCGCGCGGGCCCTGGCGCATCCTGCCGGCCCCCGCCCGCCCGGCGGCGGCACGGGAGCCTGCGTCCGACTGAGCCGGGCTCTACTTGCTGCTGCCCACCTCTTCGATGTCGAACGGCACGGTCTGGTAGAGCCTGTTGATCCAGTTGCCCATCAGCAGGTGGCCGTGCGCCTTCCAGGTATTGCGCGGAGTCTTGGACGGATCGTCGTGCGGGAAATAATATTCCGGGATCCGCACCGTATCCGGCCGCGCTTCGATATCGCGGACATATTCGTTGTAGAGGGTGCGCGATTCATATTCGAGATGGTTGAACATGTAGACGGCGTTCAGCGCCTTGTCGGTCACCATGCAGACACCGGCCTCGTCGGATTCCAGCACGATGTTCAGGGCCTCGTGCTTCTCGATGTCCCGCGCCCGGCATTCCGTATAGCGCGAGACCGGCACCGGCAGGACATCGTTGAAGCCGCGCACCATCGGGTCGGTCCGCCGGGCCACCCTGTGGGAGAAGACGCCTGAGAGCTTGCGCGGCAGCAGGTATTTCGGCACCCGGTAGTGGTGGTAGAGCTGGGCCTGCGCGCCCCAGCAGATGTTGAAGCTGCCGTGGACATGGGTTTTCGACCAATTCATGATTGCTTCTAGTTCTTCCCAGTATTTGACCTCTTCGAAGTCGATCTCCTCGACCGGCGCCCCGGTGACGATCAGGCCGTCGAACCTCTCGTCGCGGATCGCCTCCCACGGCTTGTAGAAGGCAAGCATGTGCTCCTGCGGCGTGTTCGACGGGATATAATGGGACGGCGAGACCAGCGTCATCTCGATCTGCAGCGGACTCGCCCCGATCAAGCGCGACAGCTGGGTCTCGGTCTCGATCTTCTTCGGCATCAGGTTGAGCAACGCCAGGCGAAGGGGCCGGATGTCCTGCCTGACGGCGTCCTGCTCGCGCATCACATCCACCCCTTCCTTCTGCAGGATGTGGGCGGCGGGCAGATCGTCGGGAATCTTGATCGGCATGGGTGCGCTCGGCTGCTGCAAAGGTTCCGGAGCGCTGATATGGCATCCGGGGGGCAGTTGTCGAGATGGCGGAAACATGGACGCAATGCCCCCGGCCGGTGTAGGTGAGGCGGCCTAACCCTCTCCCGCGATTCCGGGACAACGCCCCCATATGCCTGCCGACAGCGATAATGCCGCAGCTGCTCTTGCCGATACCCTCGCCCTACTGCGCGCCCGAATCGACGATGTCGATTCCCGCATGCTCGCGGCCATTACCGAGCGGATAGAGATTGCGCAGCGAGTCGGCGCCGCCAAGGGCGCCGGCGGGAGCGCAGACTACGGCGCGCCGGTGCATCGTCCGGGCAGGGAAGCCACCCTGATCCGGGCGCTGATTGCGCGCTACGACGGACCGATGGAGCCGGCGGGAATCCACGCGGTCTGGCGCGAAATAATCGGCGCATCCATCGCGGTCCAGCGGCCACTGACAATCGTGACTGCGGACCGGGCGGCGGAACAGGCGGCGCGCCTGCACTTCGGCGCCAGCCAGCGCTACGCCTGGGCGGCCAGCCCGATCGTCGATGTGGCGAGCGGCGAAGCGGACATCGCGCTTTTCGAGGTTCTCGACGGCGACGCCTGGAGGGCGGCGGCGGGCCTGCTGGCGGTGCGGCCGGATTGCGCCTTGCTGTGGCGCCTGCCTTTCACTCTGCAGGGCGGCGGCTGGATAGCGGTCGGCCGCGGCGTCGCCGAGGAAAGCGGCGACGACCTGACCGTCGCCATCGCGCCGCTCGACGCGGTGCCCGAGGATCCGGCGATCGAGACCCTGTGCCCCCTGCCCGACGGCCGGGCCGTGCTCGCGGTCGACGGCGAACTCGCGGACGGGCCGGCGGATGCGGGATCGGCCGATGACCGCCCGGTGCTGCGATTGGGCCGGTTTCCTGCCCCGCTGAAAATCTGATTAAGTACCGTGCATTCCGTTACCCTTATGGAGCATGCGCCATGAGCGCGCCTGAACAGCGCCCGCAGCCGAGGCCGGGCATCATGAAAATCGCCCGCTATGTCGGCGGCGAGGGCGGCCTGCCCGGAATCGACGACCCGATCCGCCTTGCGAGCAACGAAAGCGCACTGGGGCCAAGCCCGAGCGCTATCGAGGGCTACGCGGCGGCGAAGGACCAGTTGCACCGCTATGCCGAAGGCGGCGCTTCGGCCCTGCGCCGGGCACTCGGCGCGCAGCACGGCCTCGACCCGGACCGGATCGTCGTCGGCAACGGCAGCGACGAGATCATAAGCCTGCTCACCAAGGCCTATGCCGGGCCGGGCGACGAGGTGCTGTTCAGCCGGCACGGTTTCGCCATGTATCCGATCGCGACGCTGGCGGCCGGCGCGACGCCCGTGATGGCGCCGGAGCAGAACTACCGGGCCGATGTCGACGCCATGCTGGGACTGGTCACCGAGCGGACGAAGATCGTCTTCCTCGCCAACCCCAACAACCCGACCGGCAGCTATGTCACCGCCGGCGAAGTCGAACGGCTGCACGCCGGCCTGCCGCCGAACGTCTTGTTCGTCGTCGATGCCGCCTATGCCGAATATGTCACGCGCAATGACTATACCGCCGGGCTGGAGCTGGCGCAGAAGCACGACAATGTCGCGATGATGCGCACATTCTCCAAGATCTACGGGCTGGCGGCGCTCAGGGTCGGCTGGTGCTACGCCGCGCCGGCGGTGTGCGACGTGCTGCACCGGACGCGCGGGCCCTTCAACGTCAACGCCGCGGCCCAGGCGGCGGCGCTGGCGGCGCTGGAGGATGTCGGCCATATCGATCGGGCGCGCGCGCACAACGATATCTGGCTGCCCTGGTTTTCCGAACAGGTCCAGCAGCTCGGCCTGACTGTCCTGCCCAGTATCGGCAATTTCGTGCTCGTCGGTTTCCCGGCCGAAGACGGCAGGGATGCCGTCGCCGCCGAAGCCCATCTGAAGAAGGACGGCATCATCCCGCGGCCGGTCGCCGGCTACGGCCTGCCGGAGTTCTTGCGCGTCACTATCGGCCTGGAGAGCGAAATGCGCGCCACGGTGGCCTCGCTGCGCAGCTTCGTCGGCCAATGAGCGACGGCGCCCCGCAGTTCGGCCGGGTCGCGGTCATCGGCACCGGCCTGATCGGCTCGTCCCTCTTGCGCGTGATGCGGCGCGAGGCTCTGGCGGGCGAGCTGGTCGGCTGCGCCCGCCGCGCCGAGACCCGTTCCCGCATCCTGGAACTGGGCATCGTCGACCGGGCGGTCGAGGACCCGGCCGAAGCCGTCGCGGACGCCGACCTGGTCGTCGTCGCCATCCATCTGGGCGGCTATGCCGGCCTGGCCGAAGCCATCGCCCCGCAACTGAAGCCCGGCGCCATCGTGACCGATGTCGGCTCGGCCAAGCAGGCGGCGATCGCCGCCCTCGGTGCGCCCCTGCCGGACGGCGTGCATCTGGTGCCCGGCCACCCGATCGCCGGCACGGAATTCTCCGGCCCGGACGCCGGCTTCGCCGAACTGTTCGAGGACCGCTGGTGCATCCTGACGCCGGCGGACGGGACCGACCCGGCGGCCGTCGAGGCCGTCGCCGCGTTGTGGCGCGCCGCCGGTTCGCAGATCGAGATCATGGACCCGCGGCATCACGACCTGGTGCTCGCCATGACGTCCCACCTGCCGCACATGATCGCCTACACCATCGTCGGTACGGCGACGGAGCTGGAGGAGGACGTGCAGGCCGAGGTCGTCAAATTCTCGGCCGGCGGCTTCCGCGATTTCACCCGCATTGCCGCCACCAAGCCGGATTTCTGGCGCGACGTGTTCCTGACCAACCGGGAAGCCGTGCTGGAGATGCTGGACCGCTTCACCGAAGACCTCTCGGCCCTGCGCCGCGCCGTGCGGCGCAGCGACGCCGACGCCATCATGGCCCGCCTCGCCCGAACCCAGCACATCCGCGCCGACGTCATCGCGCTGGGCCAGGATTCGGAATGGCGGCGGTAGCGCCAAATTCCTGTACTTGTTCACCCCCACCGCAATCGTCGATACGAGAACTTCGCCCGCCCTACGCGGCCGGCCGCACCTCCGCGGTGCCGACCATCGTGTCACGGGTAACGAGGCCGGCCAGCCGTTCCTCCGGCCAGCCTTCGGTGCCTTCCGGCTGCATCGGCAGCACGAGATAGCGCATGTCGGCGGTCGAATCGTGGACACGGACCTCGCGGGCCGGATCGATCTCGGTGCCGAATTCGCGCAGCACGCCGCGCGGGTCGCGCACCGCCCGGCTGCGGTAGGCGTAGCTCTTGTACCAGTCCGGCGGCCGGCCGAGGATGAAGACCGGATAGCAGGAGCACAGGGTGCAGACGACCACGTTGTGGACTTCGGCCGTGTTCTCCACGACGACGATGTCGGCAGCCACCGGGTCGATCTCCATCTCTTCCTTGATCGTCTGCTTGCCCCGGGAGAGCAGGCGCGCCTTGAACGCCTGGTCCGTCCAGGCGCGGGCGACGATCTTCGCGCCCAGGGCCGGCGA
The DNA here is from genome assembly GCA_002238725.1 of Rhodospirillaceae bacterium bin65. Taxonomy (GTDB): domain Bacteria; phylum Pseudomonadota; class Alphaproteobacteria; order Bin65; family Bin65; genus Bin65. The sequence continues at coordinate 44,331 of MPMX01000023.1, read as the reverse complement.
GCGCTCGTCGATCCGCTCGATCATCGCGCGCATGTCGTCGGCGGTGAAAGCGCCCTTCTCGATCAGCAGGCTGCGCGTCGCCGCCGCGAGATGCTGGTAATATCCCTGCGGCTCGTCGGCCTCTATGGCGGCGTGGTCGTGAACGTGGGTGTGGGGATCGTCATGCGGCATCGCCAGGGTCTCCCGTTTCGGCCGGCTCCAGCCAGTGTTCGTAGATTTCGATGTCGATGGTGTCGGCCGGGTTGCCGGCGTAATCGTCCCAGACATGGCGTTGGTCGAAGCGCACGCGATAGAGCGGGACGCGCGCCGCGTCGTAGTTGCCGAACGCAAGGTCTTCGGGGTTCTTGTAAGCGCCGCACACCCGCTCAACTTCGCCGGTCTTGCCGCGGATATAGAAGGGCGTGCGGAGATGGCGCCGGCCGGTCGGGAAGCGGGCCGAGACGGTGACGGCGTCGCCGGGATTGAAGCGGGGTTCGGTCATTCCGCCGCCTCCAGCTCCCTGACCCGGGCGTCCAGTTCGGCGCGGTCGAGCACGCCTTTTTCGACCAGGATGTTGCTGAGCGACATGATCCAGCGCTCGTAATAACCGATCGTGTCGTAAAGCTCCGGCGGCAGCTCCTCGATGCCGCGACGCAGCTCGTCCACGGTCACGATCCTGTCCTTGCGCATGGAGAGCAGGCGCATGATCGCTTCGACCCGCTTTTCCCACGGTTCGATCTCGTGCTCGGACGGCGTCACCGGCCCCTTGTCGAGGCCGCCCATATCGTGCTGTTGCCGGATATCGTCGGACATGGATTTTCCCTTTACCGGCCCTTGAAGACACCTTCGCGCCGCTCGATGAAGGACCGCACACCTTCGGCGAAATCCTCGCTCGGGGCAATCTCCGCCAGTTGCCGCCGGAACGCCCGCTCGGCGGCTTCCGGGCCCTGGCGCAGGGCGATCGCAGAGTTTTCCCGGCTCGCGCGGACGGCGAGCGGCGCCTGCTTCGCGATGCTCTCGGCGAGCGCCAGGGTGCGGGCCAGGCCCCTGCCCTTCGACACGACATCCTGAACGAAGCCGAGCCGCAGCGCAGTCGCGGCGTCGAACTCGTCGCCGGTCAGCAGCCAGCGCTGGGCATTGCCCCAGCCGGCGCGCTCGACGAAGCGGATCGTCGCCCCGCCGAAGGCCATCAAGCCGCGCTTTACTTCCAGTTGGCTGAAGCGGGTATCCTCTTCGGCGACGACGACATCCGCCGCCAGCATCAGCTCGATGCCGATGGTGAAGCAGATGCCCTTGACCGCCGCGACCACCGGCTTGCGACGGAAGGGCGGGCGCAGGTCGAACGGATCGACCAAGTCGCGGGGAAAGAAGTCGGGCTCCGTAATGTCGAACGCGCTCAGCTCCAGCCCGGCGGTGAAATGGTCGCCTTCGGCGTGCAGCACGGCGCAACGGAGGCCGTCGTCAGCCTCGTAGTCCGCATACGCCCGCGCCAGTTCCCTGCACATCTTCGGCGTGAAGCCGTTATATTTCGCCGGCCGGTCGATGCCGATCAGGAACAGATGCCCGCGCCGTTCGGTGGCGATCCTGCCCGATTCCGCATCCGCGTCCGGCTGTGTCCTGTGCGTGGCGGCGATATCGTTCATCGGGCGGCGGTCCAAGCAGCTTCAGTTCGGGCAGCTTCAGTTCGGGCGGCTTCGGTTCGGGCGCGCCGAATGTGACACCCGGACCCTTCGTCTTTCAACCCCCCTTCCCTATAGTCCGGCCAGCTTGCGCCAGCCCGCCAAAAGGACTCCCCCCATGTTCGAGACCGGCATCGACAGCGACGGCATCGCGGTCATCGCGTGGAACATCCCGGACCGTCCGGTCAACGTGATGAACGAGACCACGATGGCCGCCTTCCGCGACGAGGTGGAGAAGGCGATCGCCGACGAGGCGGTGAAGGGCGTCGTCATCGCCTCGGCCAAGGACGACTTCATCGCAGGCGCCGATATCGACGGCTTTCTCGAGGACCTGAGCGTCGAGGCCCTGCTTCCGCAGTTCCTGATGTTCGACAAGGTCGGCCGGGCGATGGAGACCTGCGGCAAGCCCTTCGTCGCGGCGATCAACGGCCATGCGCTGGGCGGCGGGTTCGAGACCGCGCTGTGCTGCCATTACCGGATCGCGGCAGACAATCCGAAGGCGCGCATCGGCCTGCCGGAGATCGGCCTCGGCGTCTTGCCCGGCGGCGGCGGCACCCAGCGCATCCCGCGCATGCTCGGCCTCCAGGCGGGCCTCAAGATGCTGCTCGACGGCCGCAAGCACACGGTCGCCGAGGCAGCGAAGATGGGCATCGTGGACGAGGTCGTCCCGCCGGAAGACCTGCTCGACCGGGCGAAACGCTGGGCGCGCGACAACCCGGACGCAACCCAGCCCTGGGACCGCAAGGGCTTCCGGCTGCCTGGCGGCAACGTGCAGAGCCCGACCGGCCTGCAACTGTTCCCGGCGGCCAACGCCATGGGGCGCGAACGCAGCTTCGGCAACTATCCGGCGGTCCAGGCGATCCTGTCCTGCGTCTACGAGGGCTGCCAGCGGCACATCGATGTCGGCCTCCGGATCGAGAGCAAGTATCTGGTCAACATGATCCGCCATCCGGTGACCAAGGCGATGGTGCGCACCGGCTTCTTCGAGATGGCCAGGGCGCGCAAGCTGAAGGCGCGGCCCGAAGGCGTGCCGAAGGCGAAGATCGGCAAGTTCGGCATTCTGGGCGCCGGCATGATGGGCGCCGGCATCGCCTCGGTCAGCGCCGGCCGGGGTATGGACTGCGTGCTGATGGACGTCGACCGGGAGGCCGCTGAGCGCGGCAAGGCGCGCGCCGCCGCGCCGCTGGAAAAGCGCGTGAAACAGGGGCGGATGCGCGAGGAACAGATGGCCGACCTGCTCGGCCGCATCGCGCCGACCGACGACTATACCGCCCTGGAGGGCAGCGACCTGGTGATCGAGGCCGTGTTCGAAGACCGGGAGATCAAGGCGGCGGTCACGCGGGCCGCCGAAGCCCGGATCGGGCCGAATGCGGTCTTTGCCTCCAACACCTCGACCCTGCCGATCACCAGCCTTGCCGCTGCGAGCTTCCGGCCGGCCAATTTCATCGGCATCCACTTCTTCTCGCCGGTCGAGAAAATGCCATTGGTCGAGGTCATTCGCGGCGCGGCGACCGGCGACGCCGCAGTCGCGCTCGCCCTCGACTATGTCCAGGCCATCGGCAAGACGCCGATCGTGGTCAACGACGGCCGCGGCTTCTTCACCAGCCGGGTTTTCGCAACCTACGTCATGGAAGGCGTCGCGATGCTCAAGGAAGGCGTCGCGCCGGCCCTGATCGAGAATGCCGGCAAGATCGCCGGCTTCCCGGTCGGCCCGCTCGAGGTCGTCGACAACACCAGTCTCGGCCTGTCGCTCGCCATCCGGCGCCAGTGGAAGACGGATCTGGGCGACGCCTACACCGGCCATCCGGCGGACGACGTGTTCGAGCTGTTCGTCGAGACGCTGGACCGGCCGGGCCGCAAGGCGGGCCGGGGCTTCTACGACTGGCCGGCGGACGGCTCCGGCAGCAAGACCAAACGCCTGTGGCCGGAGCTGGGCCGCCATTTCCCGCGCGCCGCCGAACAGCCGGACGTCGAGGAGGCCACGCGCCGGCTGCTCCACATCCAGTCGGTCGAGGCGCTGCGCTGCCGGGCCGAGAATGTCGTGACCTCGCGGGCCGACGCCGATGTCGGCTCGATCCTCGGCTGGGGCTTCCCGATGTATACCGGCGGCGTCCTCTCCTGGGTCGGCCAGACCGGCGCCGCGGACTTCACCGACCAGTGCCACGCCCTCGCCGAAATGCACGGCCCCCGCTTCGCCCCGCCGGAAGACGTGGAAGCGCTGGCGGCGTAGAGCGCCCTTCGATACGCCGCCTTCGGCGGCTACTCAGGGCGAGGTACGATATTTGAGGGAATAATTTTCACCAGAATTCCTCATCCCGAGTAGCCCCGGATTTGATCCGGGGCGTATCGAGGGACGTGCAAAACGCCTGTCGAGGGTGACAGGCGGATGGATTGTGCTCTAACGTTTCCGGCCGTGGCGCATACCGGTCGCGGGCCACCGCGGAAAGTTCGATGAAGCTGACGGATACGCAGATTGCGCAGTTCCGGGATGACGGGTTCCTGATCCTGCCGTCGCTGTTCTCGGCGGAGGAGGTCGCGGTCCTGAAGGCAGAGCTGCCGCGCCTGTTCGCCGAGCGCCGGCCGGAGAATTTCCGCGAGAAGGGCAGCGACGCCGTGCGCACAGCGATGGCCCTGCACCTGCGCAGCGAAGTCTATGCCCGCCTCGTCCGCCATCCGCGCCTCGTCGGGCCGGCCCGGCAGATCCTCGGCGACGCGCTCTACGTCCAGCAGGTCAAGGTCAACGCCAAGGAGGCCTTCTCCGGCGACGTCTGGCAATGGCACTACGATTTCGCGACCCATCACGGCGAGGACGGCGTGCCGGCGCCGCTGGCGCTCAACCTTCACGTGCTGCTCGACGAAGTGAACGAGTTCAACGGGCCGATCGTCTTCATCCGTGGCTCGCACAGGCGCGGCGCAGCGCCGGCGACGCTGGATACCGAGACGACGAGCTATCCGCTCTGGGTGGTCGACAGCGGGACGGTGAGCGGCCTGGTGGCCGAGGGCGGGCTGGTCGCAGCCAAGGGGCCGCCAGGCACGGTGCTGATCTTCGGCGACACGCTGGTCCACGGCTCGTCGATCAACATGACGCCGTGGCCGCGCACCATCTTCTCGCTGATCCTCAACCCGGTCTCCAACGCGCTCACCCGCCACCGGCGGCCGGATCACCAACACCACCGCGATCTCGCCCCGGTCGCGCCGCTCGGCGACGGCTGCCTGCTGGAGGCAGCGGCCGGGTAACGCCGCGGCGAGGCGCGGCGGGACGTGTCCTGCCCTACCCCGCCAGGCGCAGGTTCACCCTTCGGTTGCGGCGGCCCTTATTTTCGATCTTGCCGATTGCGACGGGGCCGATCTCGCCGGTGCGCGCGACATGGGTGCCGCCGCAGGGCTGGAGATCGACGGTGTTCGCAGGGTCGCCGATCCGCAGCAGGCGGACCGTGCCGGCGCCCATCGGCGGCTTGACCGAGAGGGTGCGGACCAGGTCCGGCCGGGCGACCAATTCCGCGTCGGCAATCCATTCGGCGCCGACCGGCAGATCGGCCGCGATCAATTCATTGAGCGCAGCTTCGATGGCGGCCTTGTCGAGGGAGGTGTCCGGCAGGTCGAAATCCAGCCTTCCCTTGCCGTCGCCGACCTGGCCGCCGGTGACGTCGCCGTCGATCACCGCGCACATCAGGTGCATGGCCGTGTGGACACGCATGTGGCGGTGGCGACGGTCCCAGTCGATGGTGCAGGTTACGGTGTCGCCCGCGGCCGGCAAGGCGGCGCCTTCTGTGGGGATGTGCCGATGTTCGCCGGTCGCCCGGTCGTTGCGGGTGTCGGCAATTGCGGTTTCGCCCCCATCGGGCAGCGCGAGCGCACCACTGTCGCCGGGCTGGCCGCCGCCCACCGGATAGAACACAGTGCGATCGAGCACGATCCCCTCCGGCCCGGCGCGCAGGACCGTTGCATCGCAGGATCTCAGATAGGCGTCGCTGCGGAACAGTTCTTCGGTCATGGCGTCCTCTTCAAGCCGCGCCGCCGGCCAGCACGCGGAGATAGACCTCGCGGTCGATGTTGCCGCCGCTGAGCACGAGGCCGGCCTTGCGGCCCGCCATCGTCTCGCGCTCCCTGGTCAGCGCGGCCAGCGCCGCCGCGCCGGCGCCCTCGGCTATATTGTGGGTGTAGGTATAGTAGGCCCGCATCGCGGCCTCGATCTCCGCCTCGCTCACCGTGACGATACGCGCCGCACCGCGGTTGACGATGGCGACCGCGTCCGGCGCCGGCACGCGGCAGGCCATGCCGTCGGCCATGGTATCGGCCGAGTTGGTCGAGACCGGCTCGCCGGCCGCGAAGGACAGCGCATAGGCGGCGGCGTTCTCGGCGCAGACCCCGACGATTTCAGTGGCGAGGTCCAACGCGTTGCGCGCGGCGATCACGCCGCAGATGCCGGAGCCGAGGCCGATGGGTACGTATACGGTGTCGAGGTCCGGCACGGCGCGGAAGAATTCCAGGGCGTAGGTCGCCGTGCCGTGGACCAGCGGTTCGGCGAAGGAGCCGACCATGTGCAGGCCGCGCTCCCCGGCCAGGGCCTCGGCGTATTCCAGCGATTCCTGGAAATCGCTGCCACGGACGATCAGCTCGCAGCCCTGGGCCTGCATCGCGGCGTTCTTCTCGCGGCTGTTGCCCTCGGGCACGACGATGACCGGATGCAGCCCGTTGCGCCGGGCAGCCACCGAAATGGCCTGGCCGTGGTTGCCGCGGGTCGCCGCAATAGCGCCCTGCACCGCCGGCTCCGAGCGGCGCAGCCAGCTCATATAGACCAGTCCGCCGCGGATCTTGAAGGCGCCGATCGGCGTGTGGTTCTCGTGCTTCACCCAGACCTCGGCGCCGGTCCGCGCGCACAGGAGGGGCCAGCAATGGGCCGGCGTCGGCGGCATGACGGCGTGGACGGTCTCGGCCGCCGCCTCGATGGCCGCAAGGTCGGGGAGTTTCATCGCTGTCTCCTGCTGGGCAAAAGCATCGCAACATCCGCCGACGGTTCGGCTGTTGGTCAAATTCCCGGCCGGCTTGTCCGTCGATACGGTCCGTCGGACCTACTCGGGATGAGGGGATTTATCAACTTCCCTCACCCTGAGTGCCGCCCCTCGACGCCGCTCGGGACACGCTCCGCGGCGTATCGAAGGGTCGTCGCCGATCTCGTTGAACCGGCAAATTCATTAATGGGCGTATTTCTGGGCGATCCAGGTGCCGAGCAGGATGAGCAGGCCGGCGGCGAGGATGGTCCAGGTGATCCGTTCGCCCAGAATGATGGCAGCGGCGACGACCGACAAGACCGGTTGCAGGAACTGGAAGACCGCGATCCTTGCAATGCCGCCCCGGTTCATCGCCAGGAACCACAGGGCATAGCCGGCGAGCGACGAGAACAGGGTGAGCCAGCCGACCCCGAGCCAGCTGTCGGCCGTTACCTGCGACCAGTCCGTGTAGGGATAAAGGATCACGATCGCCGGCACGGTCAGCATCAGGGCAGAACCGAGGCCGTAGAAAGTCGCGCTCCAGCTTCCGACTACCGGGCCCAGCTTGGCGCCGGCGACATAGCCCGCCGAGCACAGACACACGCCGGCGAAGACGACCAGGTCGCCGACCAGCCAGGTCGGTGACAGGGTGAGGTCTCCGGCCGGCCGGGTAAAGGCGATAAGCAGGATCGTACCGGCAATCGCGACCGTCGCGCCCAGCCACCAGCCCGGCCGCGGCCTGACCCGGTTGACGATGGCGGCGATCAGTCCCGTCGTGACCGGCAGCAGCGCCATGATCAGCGCAGCATGGCTGGCGTTGGCGAGCGCGACCCCGAGGCTCAGCACGGTCGGCCAGATCGCGAAGTTGACCCAGCCGGAAATGACCAGCAGCCAACGGTGCCGCGCCCGTTTCGGCAGGGGCAGCCGGAAGGCCATGGCGATGCCGAGGCCGATGAAGCCGGCCAGCATCGAACGCAGGGCGCCGACGGTCAGCCCGTCGATACTTTCGACCGCGACCCGGTTGGCCACCACCGTGCCGCCCCAGAAAATGAGCGTGACCAGCGCCGCCGCCACCGCGACCGGGGGCAGGCCCCGGCCGGCGCCGCCGGTCGCCGCGTCGGTCGCGGCCGGGGCGGTCAAACCGATATGGTTCCTTCGAGGTAAGGCGCGGCGTAGCCTGCGATCGACACCCTCTCGCCCTTCAGCGCGCACCAGAGCGCGCCGCCGCGGGCGGAGACCTGGCGGGCGAACATTTCGGTCTTGCCGAGCCGTTCGGCCCAATACGGGATCAGGATGCAGTGGGCCGAACCGGTGACCGGGTCTTCATCGATGCCGCCTGTCGGTGCAAAGAAGCGCGAGACGAAATCGCAATCCCCGCCCTCTGCGCCCGGCGCGGTGACAATCAACTCGGGAATATCGAGGCCGGCAACCCGGCGGAAATCCGGCCGGACGGCGCGCACGGTTTCCTCGCTGTCCAGCACTGCCAGGGCGTAGGATGCGGCGAGCACCGCCTCCGGCCGAACCCCGATCGCGCCGGCGACATCGCCGATATCGACCGGTTCCGGCGCCGGCGGCTGGGCCGGAAAATCCATAACCAGACGGTCGCCATCGCGCGTCACGGTCAGCGGTCCGCTCCGGGTATGGAAGGTTGCCGCCTCGCCGGCATGACCCAGCCGGTTGAACAGAACCCAGGCGGTGCCCAGCGTGGCGTGGCCGCACAGGTCGGCCTCGATGAGCGGCGTGAACCAGCGCAGGTCGAACCCGCCGCCCGGATTATTGTGGTCGCGCGGCACGAAGAAGGCGGTTTCCGAGAGATTGTTCTCCAGCGCGATGGCCTGCATCGTCGAGTCGGGCAGCCAGCCGTCCAGCGGCACGACCGCGGCCGGATTGCCGCCGAAGGTCCGGTCGGTGAAGGCGTCGACCTGGTAGAGTTTCAGGTCCATGGCGGTGTCATTTCCTCCGGTTGAGGTCCATCGCCTGCTTCGGCGAGCGGCGGTCCGTCAGACGATACCGGGCCGGCCGCGCATCAGCGCCGCGAGCGCCCGGTCGTCCGGCCGGTCCGATCGCTCCAGGTTCCGCACGACACCGGCGCGGTCTTCGGCCGGCCGGTTCTGCGACAGCTTGAATTTGCCGGTCATCCGTTCGACACCAATCTCCAGCACGACGATGGCTTTCATCTGGCTGTCGCGGAATTCGGGCGGGAGCGCGTCGAAATCCCAAGCATCCGGACCCGCCGATTCGAACCGCTGCACCAGCCCTCGCAGGACCGCACGGCGATCGGCCTCCGCTTTCAGCACGCGAACCGTGCCGACGACATGGACCGCGGCGTAGTTCCAGGTCGGCACGGCCGGTCCGGTCTCGTACCAGGTCGGCGAAACATAGCCGTGCGGCCCGCTGAAGATCGCCGTCGCCATCGCACCGTCGGCGGTCCGGGCCTGCGGGTTGGCGGCTGCAAGATGCGCGTGCAGCACATCCGTGCGCCCGTCCGGAAAAATCGCGGGGACGTGGCTGACGGCGGTGTCCCCGGCCGCCGCCTGCATCAGCAGGACGGCAAACGGGTGCCGGTCGATGAAATCCCTGAGAACCGCAGCGTCCGGTTCGGAGAATTTGGGAGGCATATACACGTTCAGCCCTCTCCTCCCGGCTGCACCTGTCCGCCGGGCATGCGGCAGGCCGGACGGCGCGACCCCTGCATAGCCGCGACCCGGAATGAGGGAAGCCGAAGCATACCCTCATTCCGGGCACGCCGGAATCGCAGTACCGAAGGCCGGCCCGGGGGAAGCTACCCTGCAAGCCGCCGTATGGAGCGCCGGGTCAGGCCGCCTTGTCGAGGGCCTGCTCGAGATCGGCGATGATGTCGTCGATATGCTCGATGCCGACCGACAGGCGGACATAGCCGTCCGTCACGCCGGTCTGAAGCTGCTCTTCCGGCGAGAGCTGACTGTGGGTCGTGCTTGCCGGATGGATGGCCAGCGAGCGGGAGTCGCCGATGTTGGCGACGTGATAGAGCATCTCCAGCGAATCGATGAACTTGCGGCCGGCCGCGCGGCCGCCCTTCAACTCGAAACCGACCAGGCTGCCATAGCCGCCGTTCATATACTTGTCGGCGCGGGCCCGGAATTCGCCGGACTGATGGCCCGGAAAGATGACCTTGCTCACGTCGCTGCGCGTCGCCAGCCAGTCGGCGACCTGCGCCGCGTTCTCGCTGTGCTTCTGCATGCGCAGCGCCAGCGTCTCGAGGCCGTTGATGAACAGGAAGGCGTTGAACGGACTCATACAAGAGCCGAGATCGCGCAGCAGGGTCGTGCGCGCCTTGATGATGTAGGCGACCGGGCCGAGTGGGGCCGTCGCCTCGACCCAGACCGCGCCGTGATAGCTCGGGTCCGGGGTGTTGAGGGCGGGCTGGCGCTCCGCGTGCTCCGCCCACGGGAAGTTGCCGCCATCGACGAGCAGGCCGCCGATGGAGTTGCCGTGGCCGCCGATATACTTTGTCGTCGAGTGGACGACGACCGCGGCGCCGTGTTCGATGGGCTTGCACAGGATCGGGCAGGCCGTGTTGTCCATGACCAGCGGGATGCCGTATTCGCGGCCGATCGCGGCGACTTCGGCGATCGGGAAGACATGCAGCTTCGGATTCGGCAGGGTCTCGGCGTAGATCGCCCTTGTGCGGTCGTCGATGGCGGCGCGGAAGGCCTCCGGATCGGCCGGATCGACGAAGCGGACCTCGATGCCCTGGTCCTTCAGCGTGTTGGAGAACAGGTTCCAGGTGCCGCCGTACAGGTCGGTCGAACTGATGACGTTGTCGCCCACCCGCGCCAGATTCTGCAGCGCGAAGGCCGAGGCCGCCTGGCCGGACGACAGGGCGAGCGCCGCCACACCGCCTTCGAGTGCCGCAACGCGCTGCTCCAGCACATCGTTGGTCGGATTCATGATCCGCGTATAGATGTTGCCGAGTTCGGCCAGCGCGAACAGGTTCGACGCGTGGTCGGTATCGTTGAACTGGTAGGACGTCGTCTGGTGGATCGGCACGGCGACGGACCCCGTGTTCGGGTCGGCGCGCCAGCCGTGATGGAGGGCAATGGTTTCGGGATGTTTGCTCATCAATCCTTTTCCTGGCCTGTTGCGCGCCCCGGCGGCAAACCTGGCGCACGGTTACCGATGCCGGCAAACCCGGCGGGCAGCGTCGGACGACCGGCGCGGGCAGGATAGAGGCGGGAAGCGGGCAATACAAACCCCGCTTGAGCGATCCTGCCAGCGGGGTGCCGATTGTCCACCGCCGCTTTAGCTGCATTTGTTACGCGCCCGCAAGCTGGTGCTCAAATCGGCGCTGACCGGCGAGGATGTAGCGGCGACGGATCGGCTTGGCAAGGGAAGGTTGCGCCGCAGGAATTGGCGTCTGCTACATCCGGTGCCATTGACCTGCTCAAGATGCCGACACCCGGGAAACCTTTGCCGATCCCTTCTCCCGGTCCTCGGCGATCATCGCCGCCGCCTTCTCGGCAATCATGATGGTCGGGGCGTTGGTGTTGGAGCCGTTGATGGCCGGCATGATGCTGGCGTCGGCGACGCGCAGGCCGTCGACCCCGCGAACGCGCAGGCGCGGATCTACCACCGCCATGTCGTCGGTTCCCATTCTGCAGGTGCCGACCGGATGGAACACGGTGTCGCCGACGCTGCGGATCCAGGCGTCCAGTTCCGCATCGCTCTCGACGTCCGGGCCCGGCGACCGTTCCTTCTCGACATAACGCGCGATTGCCGGCTGGCGGAACACCTCGCGCATGATCCTGACGCCGGCGCGCATGGTCCGGCGGTCGCCCTCGGTCGCCAGATAGTTGGCGCGCATCCGTGGCGGCGCGAAGGGATCGTCCGACGCCAGCCACAGCCGCCCGCGGCTTTCCGGCACGGTCTGGTGCACACCGGCGTAAAAGCCGTGGCCGCTGTCCGGGCCGGGCCGGGCAAAGGGCAGATGGGTTACCGGCTTCATCGCGGCGACGAAGTTGAGCTGGATATCCGGCGCCGCCAGTTCCGGCTTCGTGCGGAGGAAGCAACCGCCCTGCAAGGCGAAATCCGCGCCGAAGCCGCGCCCGCGCAGCAGGGCGTTGAGAGTGTGCCAGGCCGCCCGGTCCAGCCGCATCTCGTCGTAGATGCCGACCGGCGCGTTGCAGGCATATTGCATCCGGGCGACCAGGTGATCGTGCAGGTTTTCGCCGACACCCGGCAGATCGTGCACCGCCGGTACTCCGATCCCGTTCAAATGATCGGCCGGGCCGATGCCCGACAGCAGCAGCAGTTGCGGCGAGTTGATCGCGCCGCCGGACAGCACGATCTCGCGCCGTGCCCGAATGTCATGTGTCCGGCCCTTGCGGCGATAGCGCAGGCCGACCGCCCTGCCCCGCTCCACCACGATCCCGGTCGCGTGGCAGCCGGTGCGTACCGTCAGGTTCGGTCGGCTCGTCGCCGGTTTCAGGAACGCCTGCGCCGTCGTCCAGCGCCGGCCGTCGCGGATCGTGAAATGGTAGCGGCCGAAGCCCTCGCGCTCCGGTTCGTTGAAGTCCTCCGTCGTCGGAAAGCCGGCCTGGGCGCCCGCTTCGACCAGCGCATCGTAGAGCGGCGCGGTCGCCTGGCCACGCCGGACGGTGAGCGGCCCGCCCCTGCCATGATGGTCGGCCTCCGGCCCTCGAAAATCCTCGGACTTCCTGAAGAAGGGCAGCACATCCTCATACGACCAGCCCTCGCAGCCCATCTGGCGCCAGGTGTCGTAGTCGAGCCGATGGCCGCGGGTGTAGACCATACCGTTGATCTGGTTCGATCCGCCCAGCACCTTGCCGCGCGGCCAGTTCAGCCGGCGGCCGTCCAGGCCCGGTTCCGGCTCGGTCCGGTAATTCCAGTTGTTGTAGCGCTTGCGGAACAGGATGCCGGCGAACATCGGCACCCGGTAGAGCGGCATCCAGTCCCGGCCGCCGGCCTCCAGCACCAGCACGCGGACCGACGGGTCTTCGGAGAGGCGCGCGCCGAGCACGCATCCGGCGCTGCCCGCACCGACGACGATATAGTCGAATTCCCCGGCCATCCGGAGACAGCCGCCCGTGCGGCCCCGGCGTTCGGTCAATCCCTAGCGTTTGATCAACGCGGAGGCCGCCCGGGCGTCCCAGGCCTGGTCGGAGCGGTAGGGCGGCGGAATCTTGAGGCCCTTTTCCCGGTAATAGCGCGCCGCGCCCGGATGCAGGCCGTGGGGCACCACGACGAGGGCAACATCGAGATTGACGGCGTTCTTCATCCAGATCGCGGTGGCGTGGGCCTCTTTGATATTCTGCCAGAACGCCCTGGTGATCCGGTAGACGACGTCTTCCGGCATGCTGGCGCGCACGCCGATGCCGACCAATGCGCCGAGCGTCGTCACCGGCTTGGTGTTCACCATGTTCCCGCCGTAGAGCGTCGGGTCGATGGTGCGGATGGTGCGCCCGGGCACCTTGAGCAGCGGACCCTGCCTGGATACGTCGACCGACAGCAGGCGCAGCTTGTTGCTCAGCACGATCTGTTGAATCGCCGGGCTCGGCGCATTGGCCGGGAAGACGAGGACATCGAACTTCTTGTCCTGGAACGCCTGGATGGCGGCGCTCCAGCCCATGTTGACCTTGGTATAGTCCTTGCCGGCCACCATGCCGGTCTGGCTCTTGATCATGAGCGCGACATTGCGCGTGGCCGCGCCGCCGGGCGGGCCGATAAAGACCTTTCTGCCCTTCAGCTGTTCCATCTTTTCGATGCCGGAATCGGCATAGGTCACATAGTGATACGGGCCGATCTCATAGGTGAAGATGTGGCGGAGCTTCGAGGACAGCTCCTTGCCGTTTTTCAGCTTCCTGAACGGGCCGATCTGCTTTTCCATCAGCCACTGGCCGACCGGCCCCGGCATGAAGAAATCCATCTTGCCCTTGGCGGTCAAAAGCTGGTGGCGCATGCCGGTGCCCGTCGCCGAAACCTGGATTTCCACGTCCTTTACATACTTGTTCACAATGGTGGCGAACGCCGTGTTGATCGTGAACGGCGACATGCCCGGCGCCAGGCTGCCCATCCTGTAGAAATCCTTGGCGTGCGCCGCGCTGGCGCCAAGGACGAGGGCCAGACCGGCCGCAAGTGCGATTCCGGTTCTCATCGCTTTACTCCCATCGTGCGTAACCGGTCTCCGAGTGGCGCCGCCCCAGGTTTCAGGCGGCAGGGGGCCCGGCCGGCGTCCGCGGACGGACGATCCTGCCGGCAATATACAGCAGCGCACCGAGGGCGAAAGCCGCGGCTTCGAGGGCGAACAGGGGATAGAGCATGGCGAAGCCGGCGCCGAGGCGCAGCGCCCGGAAGACCGCCGCCAGCCGGCCGGTCGTATCGTAGCCGGCAAAGCCGGTGGCGATCAGCCAGATCGCCAGCAACAGCCGTGCTGTTACCCAGACCAGTTCGAAGAAATCGAACCTGTCGATCAGCAGCAGCGACGGATTGAAGACGAAAACGAACGGGATGACGAAGCTGACCAGCGATATCCGGACCGACTGGATCGCGGTTTCGAACGGTCTGGCGCCGGCGATAGGCGCGGCGGCGTAGGCGGCCAGCGCGACCGGCGGGGTCAGCGACGACAGGGCGGCGAAGTAGAAGACGAACAGGTGGACGGCGAGCAAAGTGACCCCGGCGTCCTCGCCGAGCTGGACGATCGCGGGCCCGAGGATCAGCACGATGATCAGATAGGCCGGCAGGGTTGGCAGGCCCATGCCGAGCACCAGCGAGCCCAGCATGGCGAAGACGAAGGTGAGGAACAGGCTGCCCTCGCTGGCCGAGAGAAGCTGGGCAAAGCGGATGCCGACGCCGGTTTCGTTGACCACGCCGATGATGATGCCGATGGCGCCGACAGCCACCATGATCCGGGCGCATTGATAGCCGGATTCGGCGAACGCCCGGATATAGTCGCGCAGCTCTCCGCCGAGGACCGCCCCGCCGCGCGCGCGGGCCAGAAGGTCGAGCGCGATCGAAACGGCGAACGCCACGCCCATTGCGACCGCGCCGGCGAGCGCCGGCGAGCGGCCCTCGACCAGGACGGCGATCAGCGCCAGGATCGGGATGAAGAATCGCAGGGACTGTAGCCAGTCGTCTCCGGTCAGCCTCTCCCGCTCGGCCTTCGGGACCGGCTCGATATTCAGGCGGATCGCCTCGGCATACACCTGGGCGAAGATGCTGATGTATTTGAACAGCGCCGGCAGCAGTGCGGCGACGATCAGGGTCAGGTAGGGCGTGCCGGTAAAATCGGCGACGAAAAAGGCTGCAGCCGCCATGATCGGCGGCGTTACCAGGCCGGAGCAACTCGCCGCCGCCTCGACCGCGCCGGCAAAGGGCGGGCTGAAGCCACGTTTCCTGATTATCGGGATGGTAAACACGCCGGTGCCGACCACATTGGCCATGGCGCTGCCGGACATGGTGCCGAACAGGGCGCTCGCCATGATCGCGGCGTGGGCTGGCCCGCCCCGGATGGCGCCCGTCGCTGCGAAGGACATCTTCAGCAGGATGGCGCCTGCGCCGGTCGCTCCGAGGATCGCGCCGAAGACGATGAAGATCAGCACGAGGTTGGCGACGATGCTGGCCGAGCGCCCGAACACCCCGTCCTGGCTGTACCAGATCGTGCGGATGATCTCGACCGGATCGATCCCGGCATGCTGGAGGATCGAGGGCAGGTCGCGGCCCAGCACGGCATAGAGGACGAACAGCACCGTCACGAGCATCAGCGGAACGCCGAAGGTGCGCCGCGTCAGCTCGAGGATGACCAGCAGGCCGAAATAGCCGGTTACGATGTGGGACGTCTCGAAATCGAACACGCCGTCCCACAGCTCGTCCGCCGTGATCCAGAACCAGTAGACGGTAATCAGGAACCCGACCAGAAGGACACCGTCGATCGTCCAGTACAGCGCGCGGCGGGTTGCGGACGCGGCCGGGTATTTCACCGCCAGCGGTTCGATGAACAGCACGATCAGGCAGGAAATCGCGATCGCGCCGAGCCGGAGAAGGTTCTCGTCGATCAGTGCCAGGACGACGACATAGAGGGTCAACGCCGCCAGCAGCAGCGCCAGCGCCCGCCCGATCCGCGTGCTCAGAAGGCCGAGCCTCAACGCCGCCAAACCGTCCTCCCGGTTGCGTCCGCCTTATCGCGGCGCGTCGGTCTCCCGTTGCAGCGGGAGCCCAGCCCTGGAACCCAGCCCGGGAAACTGAATGTCGGATAGTGCGCCCCGAAGCGCTACGCCGCTGCGGAAACGCCCCACACGCGCCGGGCAAATTTGGGATAGGGATCGGCGATAACGGGCGCCACGGTCTCGCGCAGGATTGATAGCGTCTGCCCGTCCGGCGCGGCTGTTTCCGTCACCGCTTCGGGGACGTCGAAATCGAAGCCGGTGTTATCGCGCACTTCCTCGAGCGTATGGCCGGGATGGACGCTGGCCAGCGCGAACCGCGCCCGTTCCCGGTCGAAGCGGAACAGGCACAGGTCCGTCACCAGGGCGTAAGGTCCTCCGGGCCGGTGGACGTTGGGCGGGCTAACGCCCGGCGCGCTGATGAAATCGACCGATTCGACCATGGTGCGCCGGGAATGCTCGAGCCGGAACAGGATGACCTTCGGCACCATGAAATAGAGATAGGCGCTGCCGAACGAGCCGGACCAGCGCACCTTCTGCTGCGGATAGCCGTCTCCGACGCCGACCAGGTTGATGTTGGCCCGGCCGTCGATCTGGCCGCCGGACAGGAAAAAGGCGTCGACCCGGCCCTGGCCGGCGCTGTCGAACAGGTCGACGCCGCCGTCGGTCCGGAATTCAGGGATCGTGGTGCCGATGATCGAGACGCGGGTGCGCCCGCCGGCCTCCCGGTCCCGGTGCCGGCGCAGCAGGGCGGCCGAACCGGGGATCGGCGAGGACACGCCGACCGCGATATGGCCGCAGCCCTGCAGCAGGTCGGCGACGGTCGCGATCAGCAGTTCCTCGAGAGTGTAGTCCCCGGCCATCGGGTAATCCGGCATCGGCGGCTATTCGGCCGCGACGGCCGGCGCTCTGCCATAGACGGCCTCGTCGAGCCAGGCCGCGAAGCCTTCCCCGGTCTTCGCCATGCCCGCATAGGCGGCGAACCGGTCGGCATCGTCGTCGTACAGGCCGGTCACGCCGTAGGGCGCGGCGCCGCGCTCGGCGACCGCCACGCCGCCGATATACATCTCCGGGATGGTCGCCGGCGCCAGGGTCTCGTCCTGCTGCAGGTTGCCGTCATAAAGCCGTTCGCAAGTCACCAGCGTCTTGCGCGCAGCATGGGCCATGACCTTCAGCTCGGCATGACGGCCGATCCAGACATTGCCGAACCGGTCGGCGAGCGGCGCGTGGAACAGCGCGATATCGGGCACGATCGCCGGTAGCGCGACGATGGGATCGTCCGCGGCGAAGGGGTTGTCGATGACCCGGTAATCGTCGCGGTGCCGGACGATGTCGGAGCCGATCAGACCGCGCAGCAGCATGAAGGGAATGCCCTTCTCGCCCGCCTGCAACCCGGCATAGACGGCCGGGCATGTGCTGTCGATCACCCGGATCGTCCCGGCCTTTACGGCGCGGCCGAAGCACGGCGCCTGGCCGTACTCGCTCAAGGTCACGCCGCTGGTCTCGACCGTCGCCACGCAGCCGGCGCCGATCAGCATGTCGGCCTGGAGCCCGCTGGTCGGCACGGTCACCAGATGCAGATCCCGCGCGCCGCGCCGGATCAGCGCGGCAGTCGCCGCCATCGCCGCGCAACCGCCTTCGGCCTTGAACACGGCGAGCCTGGCGCCGTCCGGCACCTCGGCAGCGAGTTGGTCGACATTGGCGAGAAGAATATCCGACATGGCGGAACTCCGATTCATTCCAGTCTGGCGGCCAGTGTGACAGGCCCGGCCCAGTAGCTCAATGGCTGCGGGCGGGCTCAACTCCGTCTCCGAACCACGCGCGTAAGGTCTCTGGAGAGTATTCCGAATCCAGAAATCCTGTCGCCCCGGACGGAGCGGAGCGGAGATCCGGGGCCCAGAGCCACAGGCTACCGCCATTCGGACGGCCTCTGGGCGCCGGATCAAGTCCGGCGCGACATCTTGGAATTATTCTTTCAACATCGATCCCTTGAAGGCCGGAACCAGGAGAACGAGCTTCGCCGTTTGGTGACCGGCAAGGCAAACACCTGACCATGCGTATGACCCTAAATTTCGACGACGATATATTGCTGGCGATCCGGGAAATCGCCAAACGCGAATCGAGGCCGGCAGGCGCCGTGGTCTCCGACCTGCTCAGGCGGTCGCTGACCGCCGCCGACCGGAGCGGCGCGGAAGAAAGCGTGCAGTAGCCTACCGCTGAATTCGGCTTTCTTCCCTTTCGGAAGCGCGGCGGCCGCCTCGTCACTAATGAATCGATCGACAGGCTGCGCGGAAAAGTTGACGACTGATCCGCAGACCGGCGGCGCCTCGCACCCGGAAATCAGGATCGACTATGCCTCTCCCGCCTCTCGCGCCGCCAGCCGTTGCAGGCGGGTGAGCGGCCGGTCGCGGATGCCGTATTCCGCCAAATGGGCGAGCGTGTTGTCGAGATAGGCCCGGGTCGTGCCGAGCGGCCCTTCGGCATGGGCCAGCGCCGCCACGACCTCTGCTTCCGGCGGCCGGCCGGCATAGCGCGGATGGGCCGGTTCGATCAGGAAGGTGATCCCATCCACTGGTCCGTCGCCGGTCGCAAGGCGGACCCAGCGCGCCCGGTAGGCGCCGCCGAACATCTCGCGCCGCCAGACGATCCCGATTTCCTCGGCGACCGAACCGGCGGCGATCCGGAAGGCCATGCCGACGCAGGAACCGCCCGGCTCCAGGCCCAGCATCATGCCCGGCCGCTCGGGCGTACCGCGCCCGAGATGGGTCCACAGGCAGAAGCGCCGGTGATAGCCGTGCAGCCGCGCGATGCGCTGCTCGACATAGTGGATCGCCGGGTTCCAGATCAGCGAGCCGTAGCCAAACACCCAGACTTCGCCGCCCGGATCGGGATGGGCAGCCAGCGTTTCCCGCCACGACGCCTCGAGCTGCTCGTCCGACCAGACCGGCTGACCGGGGTTGTTCGCCCGGATATAGTCGCGCAGCGCGCCGCTGCGGATAACCTCGCGGGTCAGCCGGAATTCGTTTTCGTCGGTGTCGCGTGGCAGCAAAAAGCGGCTCTTCACGGAAAATTTCGAGGGGGACGCGGCCTTATAGGCGAGGATGGCCGGCGCGTCATCCGGCGCTTCCGCGCTGTCGCCCATGACGAAATTGCAGGAGTCAGATCCGGATCGCCGCCGCCTCGTTGCGGATGGCGCGGAGGACGGAGAAGGCGGTGAGGCTGGAGGTCTTTGGATTGTCCGGCAGCGGCTTGCCTTCCATGCGCAGCGCCATCCGGCCGAACGCGCCGATTGCCTCGATCTCGTGGACATTTCCGGGCGCGTCCGGGTCGGCGACGATGCGCACCTCCGTTTTGTCGAAGCCGGCGCCGGCGAGCGCCACCGTCGCCGCGACGTTGGCGTTCTTCGGATAGGTCCGCGCCGCTTCGTCTGCCGGACCCTCGAACAGGGTGAAGGGCGCGTCGAGCCGGTCGAGGTCGCACAGGGCCTCGCCGGGCGTGCCTTTCCAGGCCGCCGGCGGCTTGCGCGAGGTGTAGGCGACGCGCTCCAGCCCGCCCTGGCGCGCCGCAGCCAGCGCGTCGATTCCGCCGATTGCGCCGGGCGCGATCTCGGCCGTGCCGCCGCCTTCGTTCGCCGCCCGCTCCAGTTCCGCCAGCAAGGCCCAATCCGCCAGCGCGCCGACCGAGACGACGAGCAGGCGACGGCCGGCGCGCAGGGCCGGCACGCCATGTTCGCCGAGCGCGCCGTGGCCGGCCGCCTCGACAATCAGGCCCGGCGATTCGGCCAGCGAGGCGATGCGGTCGGTGACCTGTATCGCTGGGCCGAGCGCCGCCTGCGTCTCCGCCACCCGGGCCGGCCGGACGATCACCGCGACGATCCGGCAACCCGCATCCCCGGTCATTGCTCCGACCGTATAGCGCCCGATGGCGCCATAGCCGACGATGGCGATGCTGGACTGTGCCGAAGAGGTCATTGCGCTGCGCTCCCCTTCTTTTCCCGCACCGGCGGGCCGGCGAAGGGCCGGGCGAACGGGCCGATGCCGGCCATGTCGACCTCCAGCACCGCCGGGCCGCCGCCTTCCAGGGCCTTGGGCAACGTCTGGCTGAACGCTTCAACACTGGCGGCTTTCAGGTGGCGCACGCCCATGCTCGCGCACAGGGCGGCGAAATCCGGCGTCAGCAGGTCGGCATAGTGCCGCCGGCCGCCGTAGTGCGCATCCTGGATGTTGCGGATCACGCCGTAGCCGCCATCGTTCATCAGCAGGATCGTAACCGGCGCCTGTTCCTGCGCCAGCGTCGCCAGTTCGCCGACATTGAGGGCGAAGCCGCCGTCGCCGACCAGCGCAACCGTGCGCCGGCCCGGTTCGGCGATTGCCGCGCCGAGCGCCATCGGCAGCCCCTGCCCGATCGCTCCGCCGAGCGAATGGACGCCCTGGCGCGAGCCGGTCAATGGCACCGCCCGGTTGCCCCAGATGCTGTTGGAGAGGGTGATGTCGCGCACCCAGGGCGAGCCGGCGGGGAAGTGTTCTTTCACAATGTCGAGCACTGCGCTCCATGCCTCGCCGAGATTGGCCCTCAGCCCGGCTTCCGCCGCCTGCCTTGCAGCGGCGAGATCGCCCGCGAAAGCCGGGTCGAGGCGCAGCCGGCCGGTCAGCCGGTCGGCCAGCCCGCCGAGCGCCGCCACGGCATCGCCCCGGACGAAGCGCGCCGCGGCATAGCCCCGGCCGTCCATCGACGGATCGCAGTCGACGCGCCAGCGATTGTCCGGCAGGCCGAGCTTCCATTTCAGGGTCTCGTTGCCGCGCAGGCGCGACCCGACGACGGCCATGAGATCGCAAGACCCGTAGAAGGCCTCGACCGGCGGCGCCGCGTTGAACGCGCCGAGCGTCATCGGATGGGTCTCCGGCACGACGCCCCGTCCGTTTGTGCTGGTGACGATGCCGACGCCCATGTCGGCCAGGCGCAAGGCCGCCGAGTCCGCGCCGCGCGCGCCGCCGCCGAGCCACAGGACCGGCCGGCGCGCCCTGGCGACCGCTTCCGCCAGCGCATCGAGACCGGCCGGCGCCGGCCGCGTGCGGACGATTCTCGCCGGAGCCAGGGTCTCCGGAGTTTCAGCCGCCGCCTGCACGTCTATGGGAATTTCCACGCTGACCGGGCCGCACGGCGGCGTCAGGGCGGTCTTCGCAGCCTCGCGCAGGACATCGAGCGCCTCTTCCGGCGCGCCGACCCGGAAAAACGCCTTCGACACGCCCTTCAGCATGGTCGGCTGGTCGGGCGCCTCGTGGATATAGCCCCAGCCGCGGTCGAGCCAGCCGCGCTCGATCTGGCCGGTCAGATGGAGCACGGGCGAACCCGCGGTCAGCGCCTCGACCAGGCTGCCCGCCGCGTTACCCGCCGCCACGCCGGTCGAGGTGACGCCGACGCCGAGGCCCCCGGAAACCCGGGCGAATGCGTCCGCCATGTTGAGCGCGCCGGCCTCGCCGCGCGCCGGCACGAAGCGCATCCGGTTGCCGCGCGCGAACGCGTCGAGGATCGGCATGTTGTGGATCGAGATGACGCCGAAGGCCGTTTGCACCCCGCAGGCGTCGAGAAAGGCGGCGGCCAGGTCGCCGACGGTCGAGGAGCCGTCAGGCAAAGCGGGAAATCCCGCCGGAGACTTCGAGCGACGCACCGGTGATGTAGGCGGCGGCGGGCGAAGCCAGATAGACGACCGCCGAGGCTGCCTCCTCCGGTGTGCCCAGGCGGCCCAACGGAAGCTGCTTCTCCTCAGCCAGCGCTGCCATCCAGTCTTCCAGGCTCTGCTCCCGGTCGGTCCGCGAATCGTAACGGCGCTGCCACTGCCCGGAATAGATCAGCCCGAGCAGGATGGCGTTGACCCGCACCCCGTCCGGCGCGAACTCTGCGCTCATCGACTTGACGAGGTTCTGGACGCCGGCGCGCAGGGCCGCGGTGCAGACCATGTGGGGCTCCGGCTGGCGCGCCAGCAGGGAATTGACGACGACGATGCTGCCGGCGCCGCTCTCCTGCAACGCCGGCAGGAAAGCCCGGGTCGGCCGGATGACCGAAAAGAATTTTAGGTCAAACTCGTCGCGCCAGGCGGCGTCGTCGGTATCGGCGAACGTGCTGACCCGGCCCTGCCCGGCATTGTTGACCAGAATGTCCAGCCCGCCGAAGGCGTCCAGCACCCGCTCCCGCATCGCGGCGACCGCCGTTTCTTCCCGGACGTCGCAGGCGATGGGCAGAACGGCGTCGCCGAAGCGATCCTGCAATGGCGCTCCGGCGGTTTCCAGCCGGTCCGCATCGCGGCCGCACAGGGCGACCTGCGCACCGTCTTCGAGCAGCAGCCTGACCGCCGCGAGGCCGATGCCGGACGAGCCGCCGGTCACCAGCGCCCGCTTGCCCGCCAGCCCGAGATCCATCAGGCGGCTCCCGTCAATGGGTCGGCAAATTCCGCCAGCAGGCGATTGAACGCGTCCGGAGTCTCGATATAGGGCAGATGCCCAGCGCCCGGGATCAGGGTGAAGCTGGCCTGGGGCCGGCTGGCGGCGATTTCGCGGTTGGTGTCGGGCGGCGTCACCCGGTCCTCCGCGCCGCAGACCACCGCCATCGGCCCGCCATAGCCGGCGATCTCGGCCATCAGGTCGCCCATGGAAAGCGCCCAAGCCGCCCGCCGGTAGCCGACCGGCCGGATCTCCGCGGTGATCCCGGCGACGGTGTCGCGCAGCTCTTCCGGCACGCCGGGCGCCAGCAGGTTGCCGGCGCGCGCCTGCGCCATGCCGTCAACGCCCAGCCGCTCCAGGGGCTCCAGCCGCGCCCGCAATTTGGCCTGCCGCTCCTCCGCGGAAAGCCGGCCGTGGCCCTGGGCGGCGTCGGACAGGAACAGGCCGGCGACCCGCTCCGGCGCGATGTTGGCGAAAGCCCCGGAAAACAGCGCGCCCAGGGAATTGCCGCACAGGATGGCCCGGCCGATCCCCAGCGCGTCGAACAGGTCGCGCAGGACAAGCGCATAGTCGCGCGGCAGCGGCGTTTCGCTATCCACGTCGCTCGATCGCCCGTATCCGGGCGCGCCCCAGGCTATGACCCGGTAGCGGCCGACGAAGGTGGGGAACTGGTGGATCCAGCCGCGCGAAGCCGAGCCGATGCCGTGCAGCAGGAACAGCACAGGCCCCTCGCCGGCCTGACGGATCTCCACCTGGCGGCTTCCGATCCGGACGATTTCGATTTCGGGAAGAGACATCGTCAATTGAACACAAACCCCCCGTTGACGGGCAGCACCTGCCCGGTGACGAAGGCCGCGCCTTCGGACAACAGATACATCACCGCACCGACGACATCGTCCGGATGTTGCGCCCGCGGCATCGCGCGGCCCGAGACGTAGAGGTCCTTGCGCTCCTGCGCCACATCTTCGGTCGCCTCGACCAGGGTGAGACCCGGTGCGACGGCGTTGACGGCGATCCCGTCCGGGCCCAGTTCGCGCGCCAGCGAGCGGGTCATGGCTATGACCGCGCCCTTGCTCGCCACATAATGCAGCAGCTTCGGCGCCCCCCAGAGCGCGGTGTCGGAGACCATGTTGACGATGCGTGCCCCGCCTTCGGCCTTGCGCAACAGCGGCGCCAGTTCCTTTACGGCAAGCCAGGTGCCGCGGACGTTGACGGCCATCACCCGGTCCCAGGCCTCGACGTCGATCTCCTCGAACGTTCTGCCGCCGACCCCGGTCGCGATAGCGCCGTTGTTGACCAGCCCGTCGAGCCTGCCGTAACGCCCGGCGATTTCGCGCCCGAGAGCGGCGACGCTCTCCGAATCGCCCAGATCGACCGGAATGAAGGGCGCATCGGCTCCGCGTTCGGCCAGGGCGGCGGCCGTTTCCCGTCCCCACGCCTCGACAAGTTCCGCGACGATGACCGCGGCGGCCCCTTCCGCTACGGCGGCTTCGGCAAAGGCCCGGCCGAGCCCGCGCCCGGCGCCGGTGACCGCCACGATTTTTCCTTCGAGCAGCCCCATCGGCAGGTCAGCCTGCTGGTAACTGACGTGCGCAGCCGGATTTGTAGGGGAGGGTTTCAAACCCTCCCCTACGGTCCGCCGTCGACCCGCAGCGTCCCGAAACGAAGGCGCGAAGATCTGTCTGGAACGCCTTCTCCGTGCCACCCCGGACGGAGCGCAGCGGAGATCCGGGGTCCAGAGCGACAGTCTGAGGTTTAACGGGTGTCCCTGGACCCCGGCTCGCCCTGAGGACGGCCGGGGTGACAAGATAGGAATTGGGAAGCAAGGCAGAAATCGCCCTATTCGGCGGCAAGCTGAGGCGCGGTGCGGCTCTTCAGATAGTCGCGCGCCCGGCGCTGCAGCAGGCGGCGCAGATGGGTAACGCCGATATCGTGCTGGTAGAGCATCTCGGCTTCGGGCTGCTCCATCTGCTCGATCACCACCCGGTCCTGCTCCAGCACATTCCAGTGCCGTTCCTCGAGCCGGCTCTTGTACATGAAGCGCCACAGATCGCGCTCCCAGCCGCTCACCTTGCGCAGGCGCCAGAAGAAGACCTGGCATGCGTTCGCATCGACCGGCGTCACATAGCCCAGAATGCGGAACATGCCGCCTGGCCCGGCGCCCGGCGGATAGGGCAGATCGAGCCGCACCCAGTCGGCTCCGGTGGAATGAAATTCCGTCCAGTCGAAGTTCTTGCCGACCTGCTGGGTGCGCCGAACTGTGAAACCGTCCTCCGATTTCACGACTTCCATTTCGTCGAAGCCGGAGCCGTAGGCCAGCGTGTAGCTCTTGGCGTGCAGGTAGGAGCCGTGCATCGGGTCGACGACATTCTCCAGGGCGTAGAGGTAACTGCCCTTCCAGGTGCCGGTGCACAGGAAATGCGACCATTCAGGATCGTCGAACTCCTCCGGGAAGGTCAGCGGCGCCGGCTCCCCTTCCCCCATCCAGGCAAAGATGCAGTTGGCCTTTTCGGCCGCCGGATAGCTGCGCACGCCGCGCATGCCCTCCAGCGTGCAGCCGGGATAGGCCGAAACCTTCGCGATCGTGCCGTCGCCGTCGAACTGCATGCCGTGATAGGTGCAGGTCAGCAGGCCGTCGATGACGTGGCCCTGGCTCAGCCGGGCGCCGCGGTGTGGGCAGCGGTCCGTCTGGACATGGGCGACGCCGTCGCCGTCGCGCCACAGCACGAGCCGCCTGCCGAGCCGGGTGATGCCGACCGGCTCGTCCTTCACCCAACTGGCCGGCAGCAGGGCGTACCACTGTTCCGGCAAACCGGTCTCGAGGACCGCGTCGGTCTCCGCGCTGGTTGCCATAACTCTTCCCCCTTTGCCGAACAGCCGTGCCGGGGCTCAACCGCGCTTGACCGAGGCCAGCGGGTGATCGGGCGGATAGGTCGGCGTCTGCGGCTTGGTCGCGCCGAGCATCACGCACATCAGGGCTTCCTCGTCCCAGTCGTTCAGCAGGCCGCGGTAGACGCCCGGAGGCACGGAAATCAGGTCGCGCTCGCCCAGCTCGGTTTCCCAGGTCTCGCCCTTGTCCTCGAAGAACAGGCGCACCCGGCCGCGCAGCATGAAAAAGACCTCCTCGACATCGTCATGGACGTGCAGCGGGCCTTCGCAGCCCGGCGGCAGCACCATGGTCGAAAAGGTGAAATGCTCGGACGGTACGGTGTTGGCGTCGCTGCCCACGCCGGTGCCGCCGGTGCCCATGTAGCGCATCTGGGCGCGCCGGTATTTCGGATCGAAATCGGCCTGGAATTTCAGCGCGTCCCAGTCATAGGTGCGCGTCGCGTAGCGGGCGATACGGCCCTGCATCCGCTCGTCCAGGGACTCCGCAGCGGCCTCAACGGGGGCGGGACCGGAATCGGGGGCCATGCCTGTCTCCCATGCAAATCGGCTTCGTCAGGCGGCGATTTCGCCGTCGGGCCGTTGCGGGGCGTAGCGCAGCACCGCCCGCTCGGCCAGAATCACCAGAACATACGCCAGGATGCCGATCACCGTAAGCAGAATGATGGTGACGAAGACCCCGGCGGTATTGGCGCCGCCCTCGGCCTTGGCCAGTTCGGCGCCGAGGCCGACGCTGCCGCCGACCAGCTCGGCCACGGTCACGCCGATCACCGCCAGCGTCGCGCCGATCCTGAGGCCGCTGAACAGGGCCGGCAGCGACCAGGGGAACTCGATCTTCCAGAAAATCTGCGCCCGGGTCGCCTTGAACAGGCGGGCGAGGTCGATCATCGACGGATCGACGCTGCGGACCGCCGTCAGCACGTTGATCAGGACCGGGAAGAAGACGATCAGGATGGCGGTGAGGATGCGCGGCGTGATGTTGTAGCCGAACCACATGACGAACAGCGGCGCGAAGGCCACCTTGGGCGCAATCTGCAAGGCCAGGATGTAGGGCGAGGCGACGACCTCCATGAGGCGCGACATGCCGAGCACATAGCCCATCACCGCGCCCATCAGGCAGCCGAGCCCGAAGCCGACGATGACCTCGAAGCAGGTGATGAGGGTGTGGCGCAGCAGGTCGCCGTTCACCCACATATGGATACCTTCCTCGAACACGGCGGACAGGCGCGGAATGTTGTAGGGCGCGATGCCGAGCAAGGGCGGCCCCCATTCCCAGCCGGCCACGAAAACAACCAGCGCCAAAGCGCTCAGCCAGACTTCGCGGCGCTGGACGGCGGAAGCCAGGCTTTGCCAGGCGGATTCCGCCGGCGTCCGGTCCGGCGTCACAGCGAGTTGGCCGTCGGGCGCCATCAGACCGTCTGCTCGACCTTGCCGATGTCGAGCAATGACATCAGCCGGGCGGTCATGGGGCCGATCTTCTCGTGCTGGCGCCGCTTCATCGGCTCGGCGCGGCCGGGGATGTCGACCGGGATTTCCTCGATGATCCGGCCGGGCCGGCGCGACATCACCAGCACCCGGTCGCTCAGCGCCAGCGCCTCGACCAAGTCGTGGGTGATCAGGAAGGCGGTCTTCCCTTCCTCCGCCACCGTCTGGGCCAGATCCTGCTGGAGTACCATCTTGGTCTGGGCGTCGAGCGCCGAGAAGGGCTCGTCGAGCAGCAATACGTCCGGGTCCATCATCATGGTCCGGGCCAGCGCCGCGCGCTGGCGCATGCCGCCGGAGAGCTCGTGCGGATAATGGTTGGCGAAGCCGTCCAGATGGTAGCGGTGCAGGAATTTCTGCGCCCGCTCTTCGCGCTGGGCCGCGTCCATGCGGCGGATTTCCTGGCCGAACTCGACGTTCCTGCGGATCGTGCGCCAGGGCAGCAGCAGGTCTTTCTGGAGCATGAAGGCGACATGCTCGTTCGGGCCGCTGACCGGCTCGCCGTCGACGAAGATCTCGCCTTTCGAGGGCCGGTCGAGGCCGGACGCCAGGTTGAGCAGGGTGCTCTTGCCGCAGCCGCTCGGCCCGATCAGGGCGACGACCTCGCCGTCTTCGATGTCGATGCTCACGCCCTCGACCGCAAGCACGCCTTCGCTGCCGGTCCGGCCGCGCACTGGCGGGAAAAAGCGCGAGACATCCTTGAAGCTGAGCCGGAGCATGGGCGCCCGAAGCGGGTCTGCCGGCGGATCAGCCGCCGAGGCGGGCCATTTCGGCCATGAAGCGCCCGGCGGTCCAGCGCCCGCCGTCGGGCAGCGCCACGCCGGCGTCGTTCAGGCCGGCGACGATGCCGTCGAGGTCGTGGATCTCGCGGTCGAACAAGCTCTCGAGCGCATCGCCCAGCGCCTTGGTGTAGGGCGTCTCCTCCCAGTCGCGGCACTGGCGGGCGTAATCGATCCCGGCCAGCGGGTGGGTCATGCGCGGGCTGGTCATGCCGGTTCGGCGGTCCTTTGCTGCGGCCGGAGGTTCCGGCACGGCGATATCGGAAAGGCTGGCGCGACCCTAACGGGCGGCCCTTTGCAGGTCAAAAGCTTTGCAGTAGCGTTGGCCGCTCCGCCCCCCCTGCCCGAAAACCATGACCGCCGTAACCCACGCCCTCGAAGGCGGCATCTTCACCGTCACCTTTGCCAACCCGCCGGAGGGAGTCTTTACCGGCGCGATGGCGGAGGATCTGCTTGCGCTGCTGCCGGCGATGGCGGCGGACGATGTGCTGGCCGTCATATTGCAGGGCGGCGTGCCGGGGGCGTTCATCCGGCATTACTCGGTCGCCGAACTGGCGGCGCTGTCCGACGCCCTGCGCGCGAAGGGCCGGACCTTCGACGAGACGACGCCGGTCGACCACCACGCGATGAACCGGATCGCCGAAGGGCTGGAGGCGCTGCCCAAACCGGCGATCGCGGCGCTCAACGGCACGGCGATGGGCGGCGGCTGGGAACTGGCGATGGCCTGCGACCTGCGCATCGCCGAGGCCGGCGACCATGCCTACGGCCTGCCGGAGGCGCGGCTCGGCATCCTGTCCGGCGCCGGCGGCACCCAGCGGCTGGCCCGGCTGGTCCGCGAAGCGCGGGCGCTTGAAATGACCCTGCGCGGCCGCACCGTCGGCCCGGAGGAAGCGCTCGCGCTCGGCATGGTCCACGAGGTCGCTCCCGACGCCGCCGCACGCGCTGCGAAAATCGCCCGCGAACTGGCGGCCCGGCCGGCGAAGGCGCTGGCCCATATCAAGCGCCTGGTGCGCGCCGCCCTGCCGCCCATCGACCCGGACACCCTGCAGCTGGAAAGCCGCCTGTTTCTCGACCTCGCCGTGTCCGACGACGGCAACGCCCTGATGCGCCGGATGGTCGACGAGGGGCTGGATATTCGGGAGGTGGAATAGAGCGGCGGTGCGCCCTTCGATACGCCCCGGATCGAATCCGGGGCTACTCAGTGTGCGGGAGGGTGTTGCAAATGGATGTACTTTCCCTCATCCCGAGTAGGCGCGTCAGCGCCGTATCGAGGGACGGCTTGAAGCGCGGCTGAAATCTCCCGGAACCAAAGCAAATCGCTCTGATCGCCGTACTCAAATGACCTCTCCATCCTCCCCTTCCCCCATCCACATCGTCGGCGGCGGGCTGGCGGGCTGCGAGGCGGCGTGGCAGGCAGCGCAGGCCGGCGTGCCGGCGATCCTGTACGAGATGCGGCCTGAGCGCGGCACCGACGCGCACCAGACCGATACGCTCGCCGAACTGGTGTGCTCCAATTCTTTCCGGTCCGACGATGCCGAAGCCAACGCGGTCGGCGTGCTGCACGCGGAGATGCGGCGCTGCGGCTCGCTGATCCTTGCGGCGGCCGACGAACACAAGGTGCCGGCGGGCGGCGCGCTGGCGGTCGATAGGGACGGCTTCGCCGCTGCGGTGCAGTCGCGGCTGGAAGCGCACCCGCTGGTCTCGGTCCGACGTAAGGAAGTCTCCGGCCTGCCGCCTCCGGACTGGGACATGGTGATCGTCGCGACCGGGCCGCTGACCTCGCCGGCGCTGGCCCAGGCCATCCTCGACCTGACCGGCGAGGAGTCGCTGGCCTTCTTCGACGCCATCGCGCCCATCGTCCATGCCGACTCGATCGACGACAGCGTCGCCTGGCGCCAGTCGCGCTACGACAAGCCGGGTCCCGGCGGCGACGCCAAGGCGTACATCAACTGCCCGCTGGACGAGGCGCAATACAATGCTTTCATCGACGCCCTGATCGCCGGCGACAAGACGGAATTCAAGGACTGGGAAAAGGACACGCCCTATTTCGAGGGCTGCTTGCCGATCGAGGTCATGGCGGAGCGCGGGCGGGAGACGCTGCGCTTCGGTCCGATGAAACCGGTCGGCCTGACTGACCCGCGCACCGGCCGGCGCGCCCATGCCGTTGTGCAATTGCGCCAGGACAATGCGCTCGGCACCCTGTTCAACATGGTCGGCTTCCAGACAAAGCTGAAACACGGCGCCCAGACAGGGATCTTCCGGACCATTCCCGGGCTGGAGAACGCACAATTCGCCCGGCTCGGCGGCATCCACCGCAACACCTTCCTGAACAGCCCGAAGCTGCTGGACGCCGAACTGCGCCTGAAGGTCGATCCGCGGCTGCGCTTCGCCGGGCAGATCACCGGCGTCGAAGGCTATGTCGAAAGCGCCGCCATCGGCCTGCTCGCCGGGCGCATGGCGGCGGCCGAACGGTTCGGCCTGTCCTTCGCGCCGCCGCCCGGCACCACTGCGCTGGGCGCCTTGCTGCGCCATATCACCGGCGGCGCGGCGGCCGACACATTCCAGCCCATGAACGTGAATTTCGGCCTGATGCCGCCACCGGCGCCGACCGGGGACAAGCGCCTGAAAGGCCGGATGCGCAAACAGGCCCTTGCGCGCCGCGCGCTCGCCGATTTCGACCGCTGGCTGGCCTGAGCGGTTGCGCGCCTCGCAATCAATGCAGACATCGATACGGTCAGAGATGAAGAGGAGAGCGCAGAAGTGTGCATGCATTCACTCGGCTCAAGAGATAATTTCTTTATGGCCGTATTCTCTTCCAAGATAATCGGGTTGAGCGTCGGGCATTGCTTTGCGAAACGCTTCGACTTTCTCGCAGGATCTGACAATATTCAGAATTCTCCTGAATCGACCGATCGGGATCCCAAACCAGCGTGCATTACCGACGACGGGCACAAGATAGATGTCTGCAATGCTGGGCTCATCACCGAAACAAAAGGTGGTTTCCGGCGAACGCCTTTTAAGAATTTCTTCGAGTGTCAAAAGACCCTCGGTAATCCAGTGCGTATACCAGGCCATTGACTTGCTCTCGGACCACTGCTCGCGGCTGGTCAGGTAATTGCGCACACGGTGGTTGTGGATGGGATGTATCTCGCAGGCGATGAACTGGGAAAACGACCGCGCTGCCAATCTTTCCATCGGGTCTGCGGGAAAAATTGAGGGCGTTGGATAGGCTTCCTCGATCCACTCCACTATGGCTGTAGATTGGCCGATAATGGTCCCGTCTATTTCGATCGCAGGCAATAAGCCTTGTGGATTTTTGCGCCGGTAGGTCTCTGTGCGCATGTCATCGACAGCAATGTAATCGTAAGGAATGTCTTTCAAGTTAAGGGTCGTGCGGACACGCTGGCCCGCTGAATTCCGGTACCGCGTATAGAGCTTTATCATTTTTCGTCGCCCGACCATTTTCTCAGAGCAGATCTCAATCCCTCAAAGTGGTTTTCCATTTCTTTTCGCGCCCGGCCCGGCGACCTTGCGCGAATGGCTTCAGCAATGGGCCGGTGTTCGTCCTGAAGCCTTTTCCACTCTTTCAGGGGAACGGCCTCCTTAAAATTGAGAAATCGGTATTCATCCAGAGCCTTAATGATAAGTTCCGCCAGATAGGGATTGCAGGAAGCGTTTGCGATTGCCGTGTGAATTTCCAAGTTGAGATCTTTCTTGTGGGATTCTTCGGCGGGCAAGGCTTCAATCTCTGCAATCGGAAACTCAATTGCGTGAATCTGATTGTCGTTGGCGTTCACTGCCGCCAGCTCCGCAGCGCGGATTTCCAGGAGGGACCGGACTTCCCAAATTTGAAGTAAGGCCTTGCGGCGATCGCGCAGGTGGCTGCGGCGAATTTCGCCGATGTCGATTGGCCGGTCGGAGCGCACGAACCGGCCCGCGCCGTGGCGGCTCTCGACGATGCCTTGCGATTCGAGGACGCGGAACGCCTCGCGGAGAATGGGACGGCTGACCTTCCAACGTTTTGCAAGATCGCGTTCGGCAGGAAACCGGTCGCCGACCTGCAAATCTCCCGAACCGATCAGGCCCATGATCTGATCGACGATGGACTGGTACCGAAGAATCGCCTTGATGGGCGAAAACTTGGCACTGTCCAGCGCCGATCCACCGTCTTCCTTCGCCATGCTCGTCTCTCCCCTACTATGCCGTGCCGGTGAGGACGGCCGGATGAGAATGGGGGAAATTTCCTGTGCAGACAAATTCATTGTTCAGGCTGGGCTTAAGTGTTCGGGCTGGCCGCCCATTCGGCAGGCGGGAAGCAGCTTCGCAATCCTCGGCCGGCGCACCGCTTTATGGCAGCAAGTCGTCGGCGCGGTCCCTCCCTAAATCGGAGACACGCCGTCATGCGGTCGGCCGGAAAGATGCCTCGGGCTGCCAGGTGCGCTTCGTCCGCTTCGACGTTTCGGAGCGCTCGTTCCTTGCCGCATCGGGCGGATCCGACCCAGCGCCCCAATTCCGCTCCCGGTTCCGCCCCTGATGGCGCCTGCTGCGCGATGGCGCCACTGCGCTGCGACAAGCCCGTAGAATTGGGGCTTGGACCGATACGCCCTGAGGACGATCGGACGGGCGGCTACAGTGGATAGGTAAAGTGGGTTTACCAATCCTCCGTTTCCGTCTATGTTCGTTTCGGCTGGGGTTCGAAGAATGACGAACGGAATTGAAGAAAGTGAAACTGTCGAGCGGAACCGGATAACGTTGCGGGAAGTGTTTTTCGGCGATGGTAAATGGCTCGAGCTCGTTACAAGTAATCTCGCCATTTTCTCCTCGATTTTCGCCCTGTATACAGGACTATTCGGTGAGGAAGTGGAACTTATACAACGCGGTGTCCACCTCGGATTCTCTGTTGCGCTGATTTATTTTATTACCGGAAAAGATAGCGCTTGGTGGAAGCGCGTTCCTTCACTTCTTGCGGCGTTGGTTTTGCTGTATAGCGCCGCTTATATAGTCTTCGAATACAACAACATAATGGCTCGGGAAGGTGAGCTTACAACACACGAGATTACGCTTGGAGTCATTCTGTTTCCGCTGATTCTGGAGGCTTCGCGCCGGTCCATCGGTTTGACGTTGCCGCTTGTCTCGTTGCTTTTCGTCGCCTACGCCTACTTCGGACCGTTCCTCCCGTTCGGATTGGGGCATCGAGGCTACGATATAGAAAGGCTCGCCTCTCATCTGTTCATGAGCACCGATGGGATATACGGTACGCCCCTCGGCGTGTCGGCGACTTTCATCTTCATGTTCGTCTTGTTCGGCGCCTTTCTTCAGGTATCGGGCGCCGGAGAATTTTTGATCAATCTGGCCATCGCGACCACGGGGAGGAGCCGGGGCGGGCCGGCGAAGATCGCGGTTGTGTCGAGCGCATTCTTCGGGACGATGTCCGGCAGTGCGATTGCAAATGCATCGGCTACCGGCACATTCACAATCCCCTTGATGCGCCGAGTCGGATACAAGCCGCATATCGCGGCCTCGTTCGAAAGCCTGGCTTCCCTCGGCGGACAATTGATGCCGCCTATCATGGGGTCGGCCGCGTTCGTAATGGTCGAGTTTACCCAGATTGCCTATCTCGACATCGCCGCGGCGGCGCTCTTTCCCGGTCTTCTGTTTTTCTTCTCCGTCTTTGTCATAGTGGACCTGGAAGCCGCGCGCAACAATCTCAGCGGCTTGCCGAAATCGGAGCTACCGAGCGTCCGCAAGACCCTCAACGAAGGGTGGATGCTGTTCGTCCCGCTCGTCACGCTCTTCACGCTGCTCTACCTCGGTTATTCGACGTTCATGTCGGCCTTCTGGTCGATTCCGACTGTCATCCTCGTGGCAGCGGTGAAGCGATCTACGCGCCTGTCTTTCCCGCAGTTCCTCGAAGCCTTGCGGAAGGGCGGACTCGCCGTCACCAAGATCGCCGTCGCCTGCGCCTGCTCAGGGATCATCGTCGGGGTGGCGACACTCACGGGACTGGCGGTCGATCTGTCGAACCTGATGATCGAGCTGGCGGGCGGCAGCCTATTCAACCTGCTCCTGCTGACCATGGTCGTCTCCATCATCCTGGGAATGGGCCTCCCGACGGTAGCCTGCTACATCCTTCTTGCCGTGCTCGTGGGACCCGCGCTGGAGCAGATGGGACTGTCGTTGCTGGCCTCCCATCTGTTCATCTTCTATTTCGGCATTGTTTCAGGGATAACGCCACCGGTCGCCCTGGTTTCGTATGCCGCCGCGGGTGTGGCCAATACGGACGCGATCAAGACGTCCTGGACGGCCTGCCGGCTCGGGATTGCCATCTACATTCTGCCTTACGCCTTCGTGTATGTGCCTGAACTTCTCCTGATTGGAGAGTGGCACAACGTCGTGATTCGGATCCTCCTTGCATTCGGATCCCTCTACGTCTTTGTGGCGGCAATCCAAGGCTACCTCTTCGTTCCCCTCAACATCGTACACCGCTTGGGCCTTGGGTGCTTAGCGGTCTGTCTGCTGATTGCCAATGTCTGGATCTACCTTCCCGCCGCCGCCTTTGCCGTTATTTCCGTCCTGTTCTTGCGGCGTTCCGTCGGGCGGACCACCGAACGTACCGCCGATCATTCCGCCCGAAAGTAACGTCCTTCCCGAGCCGGAGAGAAATGCCGGCTCCCAACAAATCGGGTGAAAAACCCGGGAAACCAAAGAGGAGATGTCAAATGAAGACCTTAAACGAGACTGTGTCAGCGTCGGTCCTTGCCGGCGCGGTCGCTCTGGCTGCATCTGCGCCCGCCCTTGCGGAGACCTATGTATCTATCGGAACGGCAAAAGCGACCGGTAGCTGGTATCCGCTGGGCGCCGCACTCTCGACAGTCGTGAGCAAGCATGCAGCAGGTGTTACTGCGAAAGTGGAATCGACCAAAGGCGGCATGGCGAACGTCCATCTTCTGGCCAAAAAGCAGGTGGATATAGCCTTCGTCCCGCCTTGGGCCATCGCAGACGCCAGAAAGGGCGCCGGAGCTTATAAGAGCAAGAAGGGCTTCCCGGTGAAGGTGTCGGGCTGGCTCGGCTTTGCGCCGAATTATCTGACGATCATGGTCCCGGCGGACAGCGCTATCAAATCCGTGAACGACCTGCGCGGAAAGCGGGTCAATATGGGCGCGCCGGGAACCTTCAACCGGCCCATCCTCAGGATGGTTCTGAACGAGCAGGGCATTGGCGTGAAGGATGTCAAGGCGTTCGATATCGCCCTTGGGCCTGCCGTCAATCGGCTGAAAAACCGCCAACTGGACGCCGTCTGGTGGTGGGCGGCGACCCCGGCATCGGCGTTTACCGATGCGTCCGTCTCCCTGAATACCCGCCTCGTCGGATTGAGCCCGGCAACTGTCACGCAGCTTACGGGGAAATATTCCTGGTTCAGCGCAGGAGCCATTGCAGCCGGTATCTATAAGGGCACCGCACAAAAAACGCCGACGGTCTTCACGAAGATCAGCGCGGCCATGTTGAGCTCGATACCGGACGAAGTCGCCTACAAGATGACCAAGGCGGTCTTTGAAAATCTTGACGAGCTGGGTGCGATCCATCCGGTCTTCAAGAAACTTTCGAAGATTAACGTACTCGAAGGCCTGTCCATTCCGATCCATCCCGGAGCTGAAAAATACTTCCGGGAAGTCGGTGTACCCGGGCTCGATGCTTTCGTGAAAAAAATGGCCCAATAAAGGGAAGGATGCGGCCCGCGCCTGTTCCCAGCGCTGGCCGCATCCACCGGCCGTTTCGGAGGCGGACGAAAATTGGTTCGAAGGAATCCCGACCGATGGTTGCAAAGACAAAATCGACTCAGGCAGAAATCGAAAAAATGGTCAAGATATTGGGAAAAATGGAATTTCCCCAATGGACGGCGCGCCAGCGCCTGGCTATCGGTTGCCGAATTCTCGCGGACAACGGACACGGATCCGGTCTTGCCGGCCAATTCACGGCTCGCGGGGAGGAACCGGACACCATGTGGACCCTGCCCTACGGAATGGGATTCGAGGAAGCGACGGCATCGGCCTACTTGCTGGTCGACCGCGATCTAAAAGTCCTGGAAGGATCGGGTACACCGAACATGGCGAACCGCTTTCACCTTCATGTCTACCGCGAACGCCCGGATGCCATGGCGCTCGTTCATACGCACCCGCCATACAGTTCGGCGCTCTCGATGATCGGCGAGCCGCTGCACGTCTCACATATGGATACGGCGATGTTCTACGACGACGTGGCCTATCTGCCGACCTGGCCGGGGGTTCCCTTCGGGGACGAGGAGGGCGAGATCATCTCCAACGCGATCGGCGACAAGAACGCCATACTCCTGGCCCACCACGGCCAAATGTGCGCCGCACCGTCGATCGAGGCGGCCTGCGTCATGGCGGTCTTTATCGAACACGCGGCGCGGCTCCAGCTCCTCGCCATGGCAGCAGGAGAAATCAGGGATATCGAACCAAAACTGGGCAAGGAGGCCCACGACTGGCGCCATGCGCCGGAAGCCATGGCCGTAACCTTCCACTACTTCGCCCGGCTCGCCCTCCAGAAACATACTGACGCGGTATTCCAATGAGGACAGGGGCAAAACCGCAGCTTTTCGTTGCTGACGCCGACCATGATCCGGGCTTTATCGAGGGCCGTGTATGGCAGACCCTTCCCAAAGCCGCCGCCAGCCGATAATCCCTGTGCAGTGGCGCGCCGCAAGGCCCGCGGCGCAGCCTGCCGCGAACGGGAGCCTGCCGATGACCGCCCAAACCGCAACGGCCGAGACCTTCAATTACCGCCACAGCCCCCTGCCGGTGCGCGGGGGCCTGGCGGCGTCCCAGCGGCGCGCCTGGGCCCGGCTGGCCGAACCGGGCGAATGGTGGCCGGCCGCGGTCCGCATCGCCATCGCGGAGGAAACCCGCGCGGCGCCGGACTGTGCCTTCTGCATCGAGCGCAAGGCGGCGCTCTCGCCCTATGCCGTCACCGGCGCGCATACCGCGGCGACCGGGCTGCCGGAGGCGCTGGTCGAGGTCGTCCACCGCATCCGCACCGATCCGGAACGTCTGACCCGCCAATTCTACGATACAGCGCTCGCCGACGGCCTGAGCGACGCCGAATTTGTCGAGACTGTCGCCATCGTGGCCACGGTCGTCGCCATCGACACATTCTGCGACGCCATGGGGCTGCCGCGCCATGCCCTGCCCGCGCCGGTTGCCGGCGAACCGCGCCGGCGCCGCCCGGCCGGTGCGAAGGACGGCCTTGCCTGGCCGCCGACGGTGGCGCCGGAAGACATGACCGACGCGGAAGCCGGCATGTATGAGGGCCTGGCCGCGGTGAACATCCACCGGGCGCTCTCGCTGGTGCCGGCGGAGGTCGTCGGCTTCTTCGATCTGGACACCGAGCATTACCTGCCCGATGCGCTGCTGCGCGATTTCGGCACCGAACACCGCGCGCTCACCCATGCCCAGATCGAGTTTCTGGCGGCGCGGGTCTCGGCGATCAACCAGTGCGTCTACTGAACCACCAGCCACGCAGTGCTGCTCCGTGGGAGCGGCGAGCATACCGGCGACGATTACGACCTGAGCGCCATTGTCGATGACAAGGGGAGCGGCGGCGGGGTCGCCGCGGCGGCGGCGCTGACCGGCTACGCCGACGCCTTCTTCAACGATGAAGCCGGCTTCGCCGCGGCGCGGGACCGGCTGCACGCCGAAATCGGCGCCGAGGCGCTGGTCGACGCCGCCGGGGTGCTCGCCATTTTCAACGCCGTGGTGCGAATCGCCGACGCGACCGGCATCCCGCTGGAGGATCAGAAGGCCGAAATGTCGGCCGATTTCCGCGACGCGCTGGGCATCGGCGACTTTCCGTCGACAGCCGGCAAGTTCTGACGCCGCACCGCCCCGGCCGCCGCGAACCGGCGGATCGGCCGGGGCGAGGCCCGAGTTCAATTCCTGATACTTGCTATATTCGGGATTCGATCCCGAATTGGGCGCGTTCGCTATTCCTGCTTCGACGCCGCCGCCATGGCCGCATCGTCGAACGCCGGCAGACTCTGGAAAGAGCCGAAACCCTGCTTCACATACCAGACCGAGAAATTGAGCATGGCCTCCGGCGTCGGCGCATCCGCAACGTCGACAAAATCGTAGCTTCCCTGGGTATAGAGGATCGATTGGAAAGTGATGCCAAGCTCGTCGGCCTTCGCCAGGGCCAGCCTTTTCCGCTCGTCGTGCCTGGTCAGCCACTCGTCGCTCTGTTTGCCGAGCATGACATATTTCATAACGGTCTCCCTGTTGCGGAGCGCCCGGTTGCGGGGCGCTGTTGTCTCCGATTACCGGCGCCCCCGAAAACCGGGGGCCGGCCCGGGGCGAACCTAGGCGCGCACCGGCCGGGAAGGCAAGGTTTCCGTAACGAAGCACGACGCGGCCTCATGTCCGGTCCGGCGCGCCGGTTCGACGCTGTCTATCCCTCGTCCCGAAATATACCGACGCGTGCCGGCCCGTGCGACGGACATCGCCTTACATTCCGTGACATTTCCTGACATACCGCACCATCCCCTTCTCCAGACGTGAAGCCGCCATGCCTGCCGACATCCATATCGAGCGCCGGGGCGAGATCCTGGTCCTGACCCTGGACGACCCGGAGACCCGCAACGCCATCGCCCGCGATATATACGAGAAGGCGACGCCGGCGGTGATCGACGCCGGCAGCGATCCGTCCGTGCGCGCCGTCGTGCTGACCGGGGCGAACGGCGTGTTCTGTTCCGGCGGCAATATCGGCAACTTCCCGGAGCGGCGGCGGCAGCCGCGCTCGGTGAGCATGGGCTCGATCGCGCAACTGCACGGCTGGATCGAGGCGATCCGCGCGTGTCCCAAGCCGGTGATCGCGGCGGTCGAGAAGGTCGCCGCCGGGGCCGGCGTCTCGCTCGCGCTGGCCTGCGATCTGATCGTGTCGTCGCGCGAGGCGCGCTATGTCGTCGCCTATGTCAAGATCGGGCTCACTCCCGACGGCGGCGCGACCGCGTCGCTGATGCGCCTCTTGCCCCGGCAACTGGTGACGGAGATGTGCCTGTTCGGCGATCCGGTCGACGCCGAAACCCTGCACCGCCGCGGCGTCGTCAACCGGCTGACCGATCCCGGCGCGGCGTTGGAAGAGGCGATGGCGCTGGCCCGCCGCCTCGCCGACGGCCCGCAGAACGCCATCGGCCGGATCAAGAAGCTGATCGACGCCGCACCCGGCAACGGCTTCGGCGAGCAGCTCGACATGGAAGCCGGCTTCATCTCGGATTCGTTCAGGGACGAGGAATCCCGGATCGGTTTCGAGGCATTCCTCAACAAACAACAGCCGGATTTCCGCAGGGCGGACTCAAGGTGAGGTCACTCTCGGGCAGGTCGGGCCGTCGGCGCCCGGCCCGGTCAAGACAGGATCGGATATGGCCGCAATGAAACGGCTGACAGACAAGGTTGCGATCGTCACCGGCGGCGCCGTCGGCATCGGGCAGGCATACGTCAGGGCGCTGGCGGCCGAAGGGGCGACCGTCATTATCGCGGACATCGCCGACGGCAGTGCGCTGGCGACGGCCGCGGACGACGGTCGCGGCGCGATCATGTTCGTAGAGACGGACGTCAGCGACGAAGAGGCCGTGCGCCATCTGGTCGACAGCGTCGTTTCAGCTGCCGGCCGGATCGATATCGTCGTCAACAATGCCGCCGTCTTTTCCAACCTGCCGATGGGTCCATTCACCGATATCGATGTCGAACTGTGGGCCCGGGTGATGGCGGTGAACGTCCAAGGCCCGTTCCTGGTCGCCAAGCATGTCGCCCCGGTCATGATCGCCCGCCGTTCCGGCAAGATCATCAATATCGGTTCGGTCACCTTCAACCGCGGCGCGCCAAACTTCCTGCATTATGTGACCTCGAAGGGGGCGATCGTCGCCATGACGCGCTCCCTGTCGCGGGAACTGGGCGAGCACGGCATTTGCGTCAACACGCTGTCGCCCGGCTTTGTCCTGAGCGACAGCATCCTGGCGAATCCGGAGCATGTCGAGATTGCGCGCGTGCCTGTCCGCAACAGCCGGGCCCTGAAGCGGGATGCCTATCCCGACGATCTGATCGGCGCGCTGATTTTTCTGGCGTCTTCAGAAAGTGACTTCGTGACCGGACAGACCATCGCCGTCGACGGCGGATCCGTGAACAC
This sequence comes from Rhodospirillaceae bacterium bin65, assembly GCA_002238725.1. Taxonomy (GTDB): domain Bacteria; phylum Pseudomonadota; class Alphaproteobacteria; order Bin65; family Bin65; genus Bin65. The sequence continues at coordinate 4,745 of MPMX01000023.1, read as the reverse complement.
CTGAGCCCGCCACCGTGCCGGCACCGGCGGGTGCGAGGAAAGGAAACACCGTCTCATGGCGGCAGAAAAGAAGCCCGAAATCCTGATCGTCGGCGGCGGGATCGGCGGCCTGACCTTGGCGCTCTCGCTCCATGCCCGGGGCCTGCCCTGCCAGATTTATGAGGCGGTACAGACGTTCAGGCCCCTCGGCGTCGGCATTAACATGATGCCGCACGCGATCCGCGTCCTGACAAAACTCGGGCTTGAGCCGGAACTGATGGCCCGCGGCGTCGAGGCCCGCGAATTCGCCTATTTCAACAGGCATGGCCAGGCCATTTTTGCGGAGCCCTGCGGCCGGTTCGCCGGCTACGGCCACCGGCATTTCTCGATTCACCGGGGCGATCTTCACGAAGTCCTCTACGAAGCGGTCGCCGGCCGGCTCGGGTCCGGCGCGGTGCATCTCGACCTCCGCTGCGTCGGCGTCGAGCAGGACGATACGGGTGTGCGGGTGCTGTTCGACAACGCGGCGCCCGTAACCGGCGCCGTCGTCATCGGCGCCGACGGCTTTCATTCCGCTATCCGGCGGCAGTTCTATCCGTCGGAGGGCCAGCAATTCGGCGGCATCAACATGTGGCGCGGCGTCACCCGGCGAAAGCCGTTCCTGAGCGGCGCCAGCGTCACCCGTATCGGCACCGTTTCGACCGGCAAGATGACGATCTACCCTATCCGCCGGTTCGACGACGGCACCCAGCTCATCAACTGGGTCACCGAACAACCGCGCGAGGATCGCGGGATCAATGACTGGGCGACGCCGGGGCGGATCGAGGATTTCATCGCGCCCTACGCGGACTGGCATTTCGACTGGCTGGACATTCCAGCACTGATCGGAGGCGCGGACTACATTTTCGAATATCCGATGGTTGACCGCGACCCTGTCGACCGGTGGACCTTCGGCGGCGTTACGCTGTTGGGCGACGCGGCGCACCCGATGTATCCGCGCGGCGGCAACGGCGGCGCTCAGGCGATTCTCGATGCGGAGGTCTTGGCCGGGCTGCTCTGCGAAATGGACGATCCCCGGGCGGCGTTGAAGGCCTACGAGGAAAAACGCCTCGAAGCGACCGGCAAGATCGTGCTGACCAACCGCGCGACACCGCCGGACCACATCATCGAGAAGGTGGACGAACTGACCGGCGGTGAGCCGTTCGAGCGGATCGAAGATGTCATCGATCCCGCCGAACTGGCGGCGATATCGGATCGCTACAAGGATATCGCGGGGTTTGGCCTGGACACCGTGGGGCGGTGACTCAGCGCAGACGCCGTTCGAAGATATGCGCCTCGATATCGGCAACCCGGCATCCCCATTGTCGCAATCCGGTGACGGGCGGCGGAAAGATGCGCCATAAGGGGCGCCACGCCCGGACCGAGATTCAGGAAGGGAAACAGAGAGGATGCCCGGCACCGATATAGTCGGCCTGAAGGCCTACGGCGCCTACGTTCCGCGGCTGCGGCTGAGCCGCAAGGCGATCGCCGACGCCAACGCCTGGTTCAACCCGGCGATCAAGGGCCTCGCGAAGGGCGAACGCGCGATCTGCAACTGGGACGAGGACAGCCTGACCATGGCCGTCGAGGCCGCGCGCGACTGCCTGACCCCGGCGCGGCTGGATACCGGCGCAGCGCCGCCGGTTGCCGCGGTGACCTTCGCCTCGACCACCCTGCCCTTCAGCGACCGGCAGAATGCCGGAATCCTCGCCACGGCCCTGAATTTCGGCGAGACCGTCGCCACGATGGATTTCGCCGCCTCCCAGCGCGCCGGCACCTCCGGCCTGTTGAACGCCCTGCAGCGGGAAATCGGCGGCGCGGCGGCCGGCGACACCCTGTTCGTCGCCGCCGACAAGCGCCGGACCCAGGCCTCGGGCCCGCAGGAACTGCAGTTCGGCGACGCCGCCGCGGCCTTCACGGTCGGCACCGATGACCTCATCGCGGACTATCTCGGCGGGCACCAACTCTCCATCGACTTCATCGACCACTATCGCGGCGGCGATTCGAAATACGACTACAACTGGGAGGAGCGCTGGATCCGCGACGAGGGCTATTTCAAGATCGCCCCGCGCGCCATCGCCGCGGCGCTGGCGGAAACCGGCCTCGACGCCGGCGCCGTCGACCATTTCATCATGCCGGCGCTGATCCGCGGCGTGCCGCAGAAGGTGGCGGCGCTGGCCGGTATCGGGGCGGGGGCCGTGCGCGACACCCTCCAGGCGCAGGTCGGCGAGGCCGGAACGGCGCATCCGCTGGTCATGCTGGTCGATTGCCTGCAGGACGCCGGACCGGGCGAGACCGTCATGGTCGTGGGCTGGGGCCAGGGCTGCGACGTGCTGCTGTTCCGCACCACCGGAGCGCTCGCATCGCTGCCGCCACGCCAGGGGGTGAAGGGCTGGCTCGCCCGACGCCGGGAAGAGACCAACTACAACCGCTATCTCAGCTTCAACAACCTGCTGGAGCAGGACCGCGGCATCCGGGCCGAGCTCGACGCGCCGACCGCGCTGAGCGCGCTATACCGCAACCGCGACATGGTGCTGGGCTTCGTCGGCGGCAAATGCCGGATCTGCGGCACGGTGCAGTATCCCAGGACCCGCGCCTGCGTCAGCCCGAACTGCGGCGCCTTCAACAGCCAGGATCCGCACCCCTTCGCCGAAATTCCGGCGAAGGTGCAGAGCTGGACCGCCGACAACCTGACCTATTCGCCCGACCCGCCGGCCCATTTCGGCATGGTGGTGTTCGACGAGGGCGGCCGCCTGATGGCCGACATGACCGACGTTGCGCCCGGCGAGGTCGCGGTCGGCATGCCGGTGCGCATGGTGTTCCGCCGCCGCGCGGTCGACGACAAGCGCGGCTTCATAAAATACTTTTGGAAAGCGACGCCGGACCACACGGCGGGAGATGCGAAAGGAAGCGGAACATGAGCCTGAACGACGTCAAGGCCCTGACATTCGACACCGGCGGCACGATCCTGGACTGGCACGGCGGTTTCCGCGACGCGATGGCCGCCGCCGGCGCGCGCCACGGCATCGAGCGGGACTGGCCGGCGCTCGCCAACGAGCTGCGCCGCCGCGGCCTCAAGGCCATGCTCAATCTCGGCGAGCACGAGCCGCCCGGCTACAATTTCGACGACGCCCACCGCTTTTCGCTGGAGGCCATCGCGAAGGAAAACGGGCTGGACGCCTTCACCGGAGAGGATTTTCACGCCATCGCCTGGGACGCGGCGCACAACTTCACATGCTGGCCGGATTTTCCGGCGGTGCAGCCCAAGCTGCGCGAATGCTACCTGGTCTGCTCCTTCACCATCCTGTCCTACCGGCTGATCCTGGATACGGCGAAGCGGAACGGCCTGTCCTGGGACGCCGTGTTCAGTTGCGAAGGCATCGGCAAATATAAGCTGCTGCCGGAGGCCTATCTCACTGTCGCCCGCCGCCTGCAGCTCGAACCGGGCGAATGCCTGATGGTCGCCTGCCACAATTTCGACCTGGACGCCGCCCGGGCCGTCGGATTCAAAACCGCCTTCGTGCGCCGGCCCGACGAATGGGGCCCGGACGGCCCGCCCGACCCGGACCCCAACCCCGCCTGCGACATCGCCGTCGACAGCTTTCCGGACCTGGCGGCGGCGCTGGGGGTGAAGGTTTGAGTTGCACTTTCCCTCATCGTCATGCCGACCGAGCGCGATTCCCTTACCGTCATCCCGACCGACCACACCCTTGCCGTCATTCCGACCGAGCGAAGCGAGTGGAGGAATCTCGGCTCGATCTCGACAACAGGACCCCGGAGTCCGGCGACGAGATTCCTCCGCTCCGCACCCCTTACGGGGCGCTCCGGTCGGAATGACGGACAGGGGGTTGCGGTCCTGAAGTCGTTCGGAATGACGGGATAGGACTACACGATGGAGAAGGGCGGGTTCGTCTATATGCTCGGGAGCCAGTCGGGGGTGCTGTACATCGGCGTGACCAACGATTTCGAACGCCGTCTGTCCGAGCACAAATCCGGATCTGTCGAAGGCTTTACGAAGAAATACCGCGTCAACCGCCTGCTCCGGTACGAGCGCTACGACCGGATCGAAGACGCGATCTCACGGGAAAAGCAGTTGAAAAGCTGGCGGCGGGACAAGAAAGCGCGGCTGATCGAGCGCGAGAACCCGGACTACGCGGATATTCCGCAGCAATGGTACGAGAGTGCGGCAACCGTATGAACCGGCTTCACCCGGCGCACGACGCGGCGTAGGTTAGGGTCGTTCGGCAGGAACAGCGGCACAGCGAGGACAGAGGACATGGCACGCGGCATCAAGGACAAGGTGGCCATCCTGGGCATGGGCTGCTCCAAATTTGGCGAGCGCTGGGACATGAACGGCGAGGACCTGATCGTCGAGGCGGTCGAGGAATGCCTGGACGACGCCGGGGTCGAGCGTAGCCAGATCGACGCCGCCTGGTTCTCGACGGCGATCGAGGAGCAGCATGTCGGCAAGTCCGGCGTGCCGCTCGCGGTCAGCCTGCGCCTGCCCTACATCCCGGTCACCCGGGTCGAGAACTACTGCGCCTCGGGCACCGAATCCTTCCGCGGCGCCTGCTATGCGGTGGCATCGGGCGCAGCCGACATCGCGCTCGCCGTCGGCGTCGAGAAGCTCAAGGACACCGGCTATGGCGGCCTGCCCCAGCGCGGGCGCGGCGCGGTCGCCGACATGGTCTGGCCGAACGCCTCGGCGCCGGGCAGCTTCGCCCAGC
>MPMX01000022.1 GCA_002238725.1 Rhodospirillaceae bacterium bin65 | reverse complement strand
TTGCCGGCCACGATGTCGGCCGTCCGGTTTTCCTCGAAGGCGGTTTCCGGATGGGCATGGATGTCCCGGCGCCAGGCGGTCATGTCGTCGTGGAAATCGGCGATGCGGTTGATGACGGGCATGGGGCGTCGCTCCTCGGTCGGTCTGGGCGGCCCTGTTTAGCGCGCTTTGCGTCGTGACGGAATCCGGTACGGCGAAGCGGCCGGAAGCGGCATAATTTTCCCACACACCGCCGCCCCGAGCCGCTAATATCGCGCCAATAGGACCGAAACCACCGGGGCTGTCATGCGCCACTATCTCGACATCGATCTTGCGACCCGAACCGTCGAATCCCGCGAACTGAAAGGGCGGGAATTCGCCGAGGCCGGCCGCTATTTCATCGCCAAGACCCTGCTGAGGGACGGCGTCGCCAAGGTCGATCCGCTGTCGCCGGACAATCCGCTGATCTTCTCCGCGGGCCCCTTCGCCGGTACCAACTTCTCCAACGCGAACCGGCTCTCGGTCGGCTGCAAGAGCCCGCTGACCGGCGGGATCAAGGAATCCAACGCCGGCGGCACCTTTGCGCTGGCGATGGGCCATCTGCAGATCGCCGGCTTCACCCTGCACAACGCCGCGGACGACTGGGTCGTCATCCATATCGACAAGGAAGGCGCGTTCAGCTGGGACACGGCCGAGCCCTACATGGGCAAGGGCAATATCGAGGCCGCGGCGCTGCTGCACGAGAAATACGGCAGGAAGACCAGCGTCGCCCTGTGCAGCCCGGTCGGCGAATATCTCGGCCTGCTCGCCGGCATCGCGGTGAGCGACGCCGAGAACCGCCCGGTGCGCATCGCGGCGCGCGGCGGCGTCGGCGCGGTCATGGGCATGAAGAAGATCAAGGCGATCGTCATCGACAAGACCAAGATGCCGCCGTTGCACGACCGCCCGAAAGTGATGGGCGCGATCAAGGAATACGGCGCCAAGCTGCGCGAGCAGCCGGCGGTCCAGAACATGTCGACCTACGGCACCGCCATGATGGCCGACTACACCAACACGGTCGGCGCCCTGCCGGTGCGCAATTTCAGCGCCGGCAGCATCGTCGATCCCAAGGAGGAAACCTTCGAGGCCGGCGGCGACTTCATCTACAACCAGAATACCGAGCGCGGCGGCGATCCTTCCCACGCCTGCATGCCCGGCTGCCTGATCAAGTGCTCAAACATCTATGTCGACGAGAAGGGCGAGGAGGTCGTCTCGCCGCTGGAATACGAGACCATCGGCCTGCTCGGCACTAATTGCGGCCTGAAGGATCCCGACGACATCGCCCACCTCAACTTCATCGCCAACGATCTCGGCATCGACACGATCGAGGTCGGCGCCATGCTGGCGATCCTGATGGACCATGGCGAGGCCGAATACGGCGACGTCGCCTTCATGGAACGGGCGCTGGAGGATATCCGCGTCGGCAACGAGCGCGGCCGGATCCTGGCCCAGGGCACCGCCCGCGTCGGCGAGCATTACGGCATCGAGCGGGTGCCGGTGATCAAGAAACAGGCGATCAGCGCCTACGATCCGCGGGTCATCGAGGTGACCGGGGTTTCCATGATGCTCACCGCCCAAGGCGCCGACCACACGGCGGGCAACCTGCCGGCCTACGATTGCAACGGCAAGACGATGAAGGATCTGGCCGAGGCCAGCTACGGGGTCCAGATCAACAGCGCGGTCGCCGATTCGCTCGGTCTGTGCGTGTTCGGCCGCACGGTGACGGACGTCAACCGCAAGCTGATCGCCGATGCCATCAACGATTCCTACAATGTTGACGTGCCGCCGGAGTTCATCGACGAGATCGGCATCGAAACCCTCAGGTTGGAACGGGAATTCAACCGCGAGGCCGGCTTTACGGTCGATGACGACGAATTGCCGGAATTCTTCCTGAAAGAACCGCTCGCCCCGACCGACAAGACCGGCCGTCTGCACGCCATCGAGGTCAACGAGGCGATGGACGAGGTGGTGGCGAGTTGGTAGCTCCGAATCGGCCAGCGCCAAACAGGTTCGGGCGCCCGGCAACCGGCGCCTTCGCATTGCCTGGACGATGACGATCGAACATTTTCTGGCCTTCAATCTCGCCTTGCTAGCCGCGATTGCCAGCCCCGGCCCGGCGCTGCTCGTGGCCATTCAGTCCTCGGTCCATTCGGGCCGCCGCGCCGGAATGGCGACGGGCGCAGGTCTCGGGCTGATCGCGGCGGGCTGGACCCTGAGGGCGCTGTTCGGGCTGGAGGCGGTCTTCCGGCTGGTGCCGCCGGCCTACATCGCTCTCAAAGTCGCGGGTGCGCTCTACCTGCTCTATCTCGCATGGAAGATGTGGACGGGCGCACCTGTAGCGCCGGACGCTCCGTCATCGCTGGCAGGACGCGCCTTCCGGCGCGGCATCCTGGTCAACCTGCTGAACCCGAAATCCGTCCTGTTCGCCGCCGCCGTGCTGGTCGTTGTCTTCCCGGCCGGCCTTTCGGCGCTCGACAAGGCCGCCATCGTGACGAACCATCTGGCGGTCGAACTGCTGTTCTACAGCGCCCTGGCCTGCGGTCTCGGCAGCCCGGCGGTCAGCCGCCGCTATCTCGGCCTGCGAAAATGGATCGACCGGACGGCCGCCGTTATCCTCGGCGCGCTCGGCCTCAGGCTGCTGGTCGGGCGCTAGGGTCGGCTCCACCGCTTCACTCGACCCGCACCGCGTCGCCTTTCTTCACCGTGCCGCCCCGGATGACGAAGGCGTAGACGCCCACGCACGGGAGCGGCTCGTCTTCGAGAGCGGGGACGGGGACTGTGTTGTGCTCGACGATCGTGCGCAGGAGGTGCGGATCCTTCGGGAGGCCGGCCTGCGCAAGCGTCGGGATCGAGCAGCGTGGCGCCGGGTCGGAAATACGCAGACGCACTTCGTCGCCGATAGCGAGTTCCCGCCCGACCCAGTCGTTCTCGACGAAGCCCCGGTCTCTTTCGGGCGACGCGACAATCGCGTTGGGGCGGAAGCGGCGGACATCGAACGTCGATTCCGGGCGCAGCTCGGCAAGGCACGCCAGCGTCGCCGTGGTCACGAGATGAAGGGCGGCGTAGTCGGAGAACCGGCCCGCCATCATCAGTCCGCCGATATCGACGACGGTCTCCTCGTCGGCGAGCGGGTCGAGGCGCTCGACGCTGACATTTTCGGGGCGCTCCGCCGTCAGCGCGACCGGCCGCCCCACGGTTTCGGAGAGGCGGGCATCGGCGTCTGCCTCGTTGCTGGCGACCGCCGTTCCATCCGGCCAGACGATACGCACCGGCGGAAGCGGCGCGCCGGTCTGCGGCGGCGCAACGAAATCGGCCGTGAGCGCGATCAGTCCGGCCCACTTCTTCGGAAGTTTGGCGCTTCCCACCCTGCCGCTGGTCCGGTCGATCACGGCATAGGCGCGGTCGCCCAGTATGCCGCCCTCGCCGACCGGCGCTTCATCCAGCCTGGCGCCGGCCATGGATTTGACCGGGTAGCGCCAGAGGCCCTCGACGGTGCCGCCGTCCCCCGAGTCTTTCCTGGTATCTTGCGCGGCCATGACCGGTTTCCCCTCGCTGTCGGCGCGCCGCGGCGTGCCGTCCTGTACCGGGCAATCGCTTCAGGGACACCTGCGCCGATGGTCTTCCCGATGTCGAGCCGGAGGGGGAATATGCCGCGCTCTCTTCGCAACCCCGCGCCGATGCGCTAACAGGGGCACGACATTCCCGATCCCCCTTTGTCACTAACGGAGTCCGCCATGCGCTGTTGCGCCATCGTCGAATTCGGCAAGCCCCTGGTCGAGATGGAGTTGCCGACGCCGAAGCCATCCGGCGACGAGGTGCTGCTGCAGGTAACCGGCTGCGGGGTGTGCCACAGCGACCTGCACATCCACGAAGGCTATTTCGACCTGGGCGGCGGCAGAAAGGCGGACCTGACCGGCAACTGCGACCTGCCGTTTTGCCTCGGCCACGAGATCGTCGGCACGGTCGTCGCGACTGGCGAGACGGCGGCCGGCGTGGCAATCGGCGACAGCGTTGTCGTCTATCCCTGGATCGGTTGCGGCGACTGTCCGGTCTGCGCGGCCGGCGACGAGCATTTCTGCCCGAAGCATCGCTCGCTGGGCGTGACCAAGAACGGCGGTTTCGCCGACCGGTTGATCGTGCCCCATGCGAAATACCTGTTCGATCATGGCGGTGTGCCGGGCGCGCTCGCCTGCACCTATGCCTGTTCCGGCCTCACGGCGTTTTCGGCAATCCGCAAGGCCGCGAAGACCGGCGCGGGCCATATCGTGCTGATCGGCGCCGGCGGGGTCGGCCTCGCCGGGCTGGCGATCGCCCGCAACGTCACGGACGCGACGATCACCGTCTGCGATATCGACGACGCGAAGCTCGAGGCGGCGCGCGCGATGGGCGCGGACCATGTCGTCAACAGCGGTGCGGCAGACGCCGCCAGGCAGATCCGCAAGCTGACCGGCGGCGGCGCGCCGGCCGTCGTCGATTTCGTCGGCGCGGCGGCCTCGGTCGGCTTCGCCATGAAAGCCGTTGCCCGGCGCGGCACCATCGTCGTCGTCGGCCTGATGGGCGGGTCGCTGCCGCTTTCGGTTCCCCTGCTGCCGCTGACCGCGATGACACTGACCGGCAGCTATGTCGGCAGCCTGGCGGAGATGGCGGAACTGATGGAACTGGCGCGCGCCGGCAAGATTCCCGCCCTGCCGGTCGAACAGCGCCCGCTCGGCGAGGCGCAGAAGACACTGGACGACATGAAGGACGGGCAGATCGTCGGCCGGGTCGTCCTGGCGGCCTAGCCTTCCCGCAGCATCCTCCAGTCCGCGCGGCCGCATCCTTGCTTCGCTCGCGCGCCTTCGCCTATACCCGCACGAAGCGCGAAACCGGGGGAGTGTGTGCAGGTATGTCCAACGCCGACAGGGATTCCGAATCTGAGCAGGTTTACACCCGCCATTTCCCGGTCTCGTGGCAGGAATTGCACCGCGACGCCAAGGCGCTGGCCTGGCGCCTGAGCAGCCTGAACCACGTCCGGGGCGTGGTGGCGGTTACCCGCGGCGGCCTGGTGCCCGCCGCCATCGTCGCCCGCGAACTGGACATCCGCCTGATCGACACCTTCTGCGTCTCGACCTACGACGACGAGGTCAGGGGCGAGGTAAGGGTTCTCAAGGCCGTGGAAGGCGACGGCGACGGCCTGCTGATCGTCGACGATCTGGTCGATACCGGTGCCACAGCCAAAGTCGTTCGGGAAAGGCTGCCCAAGGCGCATTTTGCGACGGTCTACGCCAAGCCGGCCGGCCGGCCGATGGTCGATTCCTACGTCACCGAGGTCAGTCAGGACACCTGGATCCACTTCCCCTGGGATACCGAGGCGCAATATGTGGCGCCGATCCGCGGCGGCCGGGATTAACGCGGAATTCCCGCCAACGCCGAACAGACCGCGACGATGGCGTAGGGGGCCGGCATCGCCTCTTCCTCCTACCCTGTGCGCGGCTATGTGCTGCTGATCGGTGTCGCGTTCGGCTGGGGCTTCAACTGGCCGCTGATGAAGATCATCGTGTCGGAGGTCTCGGTCTGGGAGTTCCGGGCGCTCAGCGGAATCGCGGCGGGCCTGCTGCTGCTCGGTCTGGCGGTTGCCGTGGGCGGGAGATCCGGCGAGGCCTGGAGGGCGCCGCGCGATCAGTGGCTGCCTCTCGGGCTGGCCGCCCTGTTCAACGTCACGAGCTGGTTCATCTTCATCGGCTACGGCGTGTCGATGATGGGCGCGGGCCACGCCGTAATCATGGCTTTTACCATGCCGCTGTTCGCCGCGGTCTTCGGCGTGATTTACCTGCGCGAAGCGATGACGCGCCGCCGGCTGTTGGCGCTCAGCCTCGGGGCGGCGGGCATCGCCGTCCTGATGTCGCACGACTTTGCGGCGATCGGCGCCGAACCGCTCGGCTTTGCCCTGACGCTGATCGGCGCTGCCATGTGGGCGATCGGCGTGCTCATCCAGAAACACACGCCATGGCAGGTCGGCGTACTCGCGCTCAGCGGCTGGCAGATCCTGCTCGGTAGCATGCCGATCGTTGCGGTGTGGCTTGCTCTCGGCGAATTCTCCTATGGCCGGGCCGGCGCCGAGGTCTGGTGGTCGAGCGCCTATCTGGTCCTGGTCGCCCTGGTGTTCTGCTATTTCGCGTGGTTCAGCGTGGTGAAAATATTTCCGGCCAGCATCTCGGCCGTCGGTACGCTGCTGGTCCCCATCGTCGGCGTCGCCAGCGGCGTCGTCGTGCTTGGCGAACCCTTCGGCCTGCGCGACCTGATCGCGCTGACCCTGATCGTCGGCGCCGTGGCGCTCGTCCTGCTGGTTCCGCCGGGCGAGCCGGTGGCCGGCCGCCGCGCGCCCGGCCCCCGCTGAGCGATGGCATCGGTCGGCGGCCTGATCGCGCTGGTCGTGCTGTGGCTGGTCTGGGGCACGAGCTGGCCGGCCATGCGCACCGTGTTCCTCGAGTTGCCGGTCTGGCAGTTCCGGGCGGTGTCCTGTGCCGTCGCCGGGACAATCCTGCTCGCGCTGGGCTACCTGCAGGACCGCAGCCGGTGGAAGGCGCCGCGCCGGATCTGGCCGCGCCTGATCGCGGCTGCTTTCCTGAACATGACCTGCTGGCACATTCTGACCGGCTTCGGCCTGCAGATCGTCGGCGCCGGCCATGCCGTCATCGTCTGCTATACCCTGCCGGTGTGGACGGCATTGCTGGGCGGCCTGTTCTGCGGTGAAAGAATTACGGCGCGGGTGCTGGTCGCCCTCGTCCTCGGGATCGCCGGAGTCGCCGTTCTGCTGTCTGCGGGTTTCGATGCGCCCGGCGAATGGCTCCGGGGCGATCAGCCGCTGGGCTTCGCTTTCGTGTTTCTGGCGGCGATCACCTGGGCTGCCGGCACGCTGGTGATCAAACACTGCGATTGGGGCGTGTCGATGAACGCGCTGGCCGGCTGGCAGCTGTTGATCGGACTGGTCCCGATCGCGCTGATCGCCCTTGCCAGCGAGCCGTTCGTGCTGCACCGGGCCAGCCTGGAGGCGACGCTGTCCGGCTTCTATGTGGTCCTAATCGCGATGGTGATGGGATACGCCCTGTGGTTCCGCACGGTCCAGTCGTTGCCCGCAACGATCGCCTCCATCGGTACGCTGATGATCCCGGTGATCGGCCTCGCCAGCGGCGCCCTGCTTCTGGGCGAGCCGTTCGGCTGGCGCGAGACAACTGCGCTGGCGCTGGTGCTGAGCGCCATTGCCCTGGTACTGTTCGTTCCCGCGCGACGGAGCAGCGGCGGGGTTGAGCGGGCCGGCTGACCCCGATCGGTTTATACGGAAACGTTGTCGAGCAGGCGCGTCGGGCCGAGGCGCGCGGTCGCCAGCACGCGGGCCGGCCGGTCGAGGGTTTCCAGCACGGCGAGGTCTGCTTCGGCCCGGCATTCGACATAGTCGACGGCGTCGAACCCGGCGTCCAGCAGCGCCTGCCGGGCCGCCGCCGTCGCGGCGTCGATGGCGCGGCCCTTCGCGATGGACCGGGCGGTTTCGCGCAGAATGCGGTTCAGCGATGCCGCAATCCGGCGCTGCTCCGGCGAGAGATACGCATTGCGCGATGACAGGGCGAGGCCGTCGGCCTCCCGCACCGTCGGCACCGGCACGACCGTTACCGGCATATCCAGATCGCGCGCCATGTGCCGGATCGTGGTGAGTTGCTGGTAGTCCTTTTCGCCGAAGAAGGCCTTGTCCGGCGTGGCTTGCATAAACAGCTTGCAGACCACCGTGGCGACACCGTCGAAATGACCGACGCGCACAGTGCCCTCCATCCCGGTCGTGACCCGGCCGACATGGACCGCGGTCGCGAAACCTTCCGGATAAATTTCTTCGACCACCGGGATGAAGGCGAGATCGGCGCGCACGTCGGAAAGCACCTTGAGGTCTTTCTCTTCCTGGCGCGGATAGCGGTCCAGATCTTCGTCGGGATTGAACTGGGTCGGGTTGACGAAAATCGAGACGACGGTTCGGTCGCACTGGGCCCGCGACTGCCGGACCAGCTCGATATGTCCGGCGTGCAGCGCGCCCATCGTCGGCACCAGGCCGACCGATTCGCCGTTGCGCCGCCAGCGCGCCACCGTATCGCGCAGCGCAGGAATGGACCGGACCACCCGGGTGCGGAATGCCGCCATTGCCCTGGCTGTTCCGGCCCCGGTCGCGCTATGCCGGTTTCGCTGCGCCGAAACAGAATTCGGCGGACGGAAACTCCCGGGCCCGGACCTCCGCTGAATAGCGTCTTGCGGCATCTTCCACCGTCGGGGCGAGGTCGGCATAGCGCTTGACGAATTTCGGTTGAAATTCGCCGAACAGGCCGAGGATGTCCTCGGTTACCAGAACCTGGCCGTCGCAGGCCGGCGAGGCGCCGATCCCAATGGTCGGAACGGATATTTCTTCGGTGATCCGCCGGCCCAGCGGCTCGGGCACGCCTTCGACGACGATGGCGAAAGCGCCGGCTTCGGTAATGGCGATCGCGTCGCCGCAAATCCGGTCGGCTGCCGCCTCGTCTCGTCCCTGCGCCTTGAATCCGCCGAACGCGTTCACCGACTGGGGCGTAAGGCCGACATGGCCCATGACCGGGATGCCGCACCGGACCAGTTGGTTCACGGTTTCCGCCATTTCCGCGCCGCCTTCCAGCTTGATGCCCTGGCAGCGCACCTCCGTCATGACCCGCGCACAGTTCCGGAACGCCTGTTCCCTCGATTCCTGGTAGGTCCCGAACGGCATGTCGACGATGACGCAGGCCCGCTGGGAACCGCGCATCACGGCCTGGCCGTGGGCGATCATCGTGTCGAGGGCAACGCCCAGCGTGCTGTCGAGCCCGTAGAGCACCATGCCCAGGCTGTCGCCGACCAGCAGCAGGTCGACATGGGGGTCGAGCAGGCGGGCGACCGGGGCCGTATAGGCGGTCAGGCAGACGACCGGCGTACCGCCCTTGCGCGCGCCGATATCGGGTACGCTCACTCGCCGGCCGGCAACCGGCGCTTCGCCCTGAACGCTCATGTCACCGGTCCTGCTCCTGCCCCGGATCGCTGTCTCGGCCACAGTAGAGCATTTTGCGGCGTCTGGAAGAAAGTGATTGAATGGAGCATCTGCAAGGGGCGAATGCCCGGCCGGGGAGCTGATCGTCCATGCCTTTGAAATCGCGTCGCTTGCCTGCAACGCTGCACCGCTTGGTTTGGACCGTGATTCCCCGCCGGGCCGCCCGCAACCGCCCGATCTGCGCCATTGCGCTGCTCGTGCTCGCAATCATCGCATTGTCGGTGGAACTGTCGGCTACGCCCCCGGCGTCGGCGCAATCGATGGGCGGTGCGACGACTGAAATCGAACTCGTCGCCGACTTCGGCCATGCGTCCGAAGGCGGCGTCGGCCCCATCGTCGAGTTTCAGCGCCGCCTGAACGCCGAAATTGCCAACGGCATGCGGGCGATCGGTCAGGGCGGCAGTCTGTCCGCTTTCCTGCTCGCTCTTGCGTTTGCTTTCGCGTACGGCGCCGTTCACGCCTTCGGGCCCGGACACGGCAAGCTGGTGATCGTCTCGTATTTTCTCGGACGCGAGGTCCGGGTCGCGCGCGGCGTGGCCATGGCGGCACAGATTGCAGTCGTCCACGTCATTGCCGCCGTCGCCATCGTCTGGCTCGCGGATCTCGTGTTTCGCGCCGGTTTCGGAGTCGGGCTGTCCGAAGTGCCGGGCGTGCGCGCAGCGAGTTTCCTCATCATCTTCGGCATCGGCCTGTACATGCTCTGGCAGGCCGTGCGCGCCTTGAAGCGGCGGGCGGGCAGCGGCGAAGCCGGAAATCGTCCTGCTCACGAACACGGGCACGAACACGAACACGAGCACAGTCATGGCCATCGGCATCACGGTGGGCACAGCCACTCTCACGGCGGCGCTGTCGAAGGCGGTCTCGTCGCCCTGGCGGCAGGCATGGTTCCCTGCCCCGGCGCCGTGCTGATCATGTTGTACGCGGTCGCCAACGATATGATCTATCCGGGCATCCTGCTGGTCGGCGCCATGTCTCTGGGAATCGGCATGAGCATCTGTGCGGTCGGCGTCGGTGCAATTCTGGCGCGGCAGACCGCGACGCGCCTGGTGAACGGATCGGGCGGGGCCGGGCGCGGCGATCTGTTTCGGCACACGATGAATTTCGCCGGGGCCATCCTCGTGAGCCTGATCGGGTTCGTGTCTTTCCTGGCGTTCCTCGACGCGCCGCCGGGTTGACGGTCCTGCCGGGCCGCGCCGTCCGCCCGATTCCGACACAAATGCCGTTCAGGTTTGCGGCGGGGTCACGGGCGGCCTGCCGGTCCCGGCCGCTCCCCGCCCGCCGTTCCGGCGCCTTGCGGCAGGGTGATGCGGAAATGGGTGTCCGTCGTGCCGGTCGCCACCAGTTCGATCACGCCGCCATGGGCCGATATGATCTCGTGTGCGATCGCCATGCCGAGGCCGGTGCCGCCGGCGCCGGGCCGGGTGATGAACGGTTTGAACAGGGACTGGCGGATATCGTCCGGAAGCCCCGGCCCGTCGTCTGCGATATCGATGGTCGCCAGGCCGGCGGCGGCCTCGGCGCCGACGGTCACTGTCTGAGCACCGGCCTGGGCCGCGTTGCGCAGGAGATTGGACAGGGCGCGGAATATCTGCCCCCGATCCGCGAAGATCGTAAGGTCGCCCGGCATATCGCTGACGAAGGATGTCCCCGGATGCTCGGCCCCGTGAAGCGACGCCAGTTCGAGCACCAGTTCGTTCAGGAAGAAATACTCGGCCTTGCGCGTTGCCTTCGCGTCGCGCGCGAAGTCCAGGGTCTGGGTGCACAGCCGGACCGCCCGGTCGATCGACCGCACGAGCGTCGGCGCGATCCGCTGGACGCCCGGATCCTCGCTGCCGGCCAGCCGGTCGGACACCAGCTGCGCCGCAGCAAGCATGTTGCGCAGATCGTGATTGATCCGGGTGATCGCTGCGCCCAGGGCCGCCAGGCGCTCGTTCTGGCGCAGGGTGGTCAACAGGTTTTGCTGCAGATGGGCATATTCGTCCTGCGCCAGCCCGATCTCGTCGAGGCGGCCGGTGGGCGGCAACATGCTCGTCTCGTCGGTCGGGTCGTCGCTGAACCGGACCATGTTGTCGGTCAGGCGCTGGACCGGCCTCACGATCAGCCAATGAAGGGTGAGAAACACCAGCAGCGCCGTGAAAAAAGAGATAATCAGCGAGAGGATCAGGATACGCTGGGAATATTGCAGCATGCCCCG
This sequence comes from Rhodospirillaceae bacterium bin65, assembly GCA_002238725.1. Lineage (GTDB taxonomy): Bacteria > Pseudomonadota > Alphaproteobacteria > Bin65 > Bin65 > Bin65. The sequence goes on along the minus strand of MPMX01000022.1, from coordinate 49,257 downwards.
GTGCAGCGCCGCGTCGGATATCAGCACTTCGAGGGCGGTCGCCGGGTCGCGCGGCGACGGGCCCACGACGCGCAATACCTGATCTCCGCCGTTGATCAGGGTGTCGATTGCTTCCCAGATCAGCCGCAGGAAATCCGGATTCCCCAGGCTCACGCGCTTCGACACCTTGGGCGGCATGCCGGCGGTCATTGCATGGCGCGATCCGTCGGCGTGACGGTGCACGATCGCCAGAGCCCGGGCGTGGGACAGCAGGCTTCGGCTCAGCTTCCGGCTCACCATACCGTCTGGCGCCGCTTCCAGCGCCAGCGTCGCCAGATGGGCGTCCGACAGGACATTCTCCAGAAAGACCTGCCGGTAACGCGCAATCGACGGCAGATAGATGAAAATTTCCGCCAGCATCACGAAGATCGCCGTCAGGACCAGCAGCTTGGTCGACAGGCCGGTGCCCCATGCGAACCGGCGCCGCGCGCTGTAACGGCTGCTATCGGACCCGCTGCCGGCAGAGGCGTCGCGGCCTGACATGGGAACCGTCAATGGCCGGAGGCGGCATCCGGCGGGCCGCCGGCCTTGCGGCGCTGATAGCGCTTGTAGACGACCGGCAGCATCGACAGAATCGCGAGGCCGATCAGCGGCAGCAGGATTTCTGCCTTGAAGACGATACCGAGATCCGGCGATCCGCCGCTTTCCAGCAGGGCGCCGATCCCGTTGCCGAGGCTGACATAGACCACGGAGCCGGGAATGATGCCGAAAAAGGTGGCGATCACATAGGTTCGCAGTTTGACGCCGAGGAACGCCGGGACGAGATTGACCAGCCAGAACGGGAAAAGCGGAATCAGGCGCAATACCATCAGGTAGGAAAAGGCGTTCTCCCGGAACCCTTCCTCCATCCGGTGCAGCCAGCCTTCGGATTTCCGGCGCAGGATGGCGCCCAGGGCAGAGCGGGCGGCGAGAAACAGGATCGTCGCGCCGACCGTTGCGGATACGACAACGGCGATCGAGCCGGTCACGAGACCGAAGAAAAATCCGCCAACGAGCGTCGCAACCGCACCGCCCGGGATCGAGAAGGCGATCATGACGGCATAGGCCAGACCGTAGATAACCGGCGCCCAGATGCCGCGGGCCGCGATCCACTGCTCCAGCGCCTCGCGATGCTCGCGCAGCTGCTCGAAGCTGATATAGCGGTGCCAGCCCATCGCCAGGAACAGGGCCAGGCCGCACAGCAGGACTGCCAATGGCGCCATCCGCATCCAGCGGGACCGGGCGTTGCGGGAGGTCGCTTCGGGGTTTGTCTGCGGGTCGGTCACGGGACGGCGCGGTGCGGACGGTCGGAGAGTAGCGATCCATAGCGCGGCGGGCGGCGGTCGCACAGTGCAAATCGCTGTGATAATGCGCGAGCGCGCTCGGAACCCGCGAACGTGCGGATTCGTCGCCGCCTGCCGGCCCCCGGCCTTGTTGACCGGACCGGCGCTCGATCCGTATATCCCGCTCAAAGGCTTTCGGGCGCCGCCGGCGCCGGCGTAGCCCCGATGGAACGGTCCGCCCCGGTGGCGGTCTTCCGGCATTCGGTGTCGGCGGGCTATCCGGTGCGGCGGCGCAAATCAATGGAGAATGTCCGGTGAAACGCACCTACCAGCCCAGCGTGCTGGTGCGCAAACGGCGTCACGGTTTTCGCGCGCGGATGGCGACCAAGGGCGGCCGCCAGGTTCTGGCCCGCCGCCGCGCCAAGGGCCGCAAACGCCTTTCGGCCTGACTCTTCAACGCATCGCCGTGCCCGATGAGGGCCCATCGTAAGAACGCAGCGCCCCGGACGCAGCACCCCCGACAGATCGCCCGCCGTCCGGCCAGCGGAACGCCCGTGAGGATGTCAGCAGAACCGATCCTTCGGCGTCTCGAACGCCGCCCGGAATTCCTGCGGGTCCAGCACAAGGGGCGCCGCTGGATCGCGCCCGGGCTGGTCCTGCAAGCCTGCCCGGTCGCCAAGGCTGAAGGAGAGGAGCGGGCCGATATCGGCATCGGGCTTACCGCCAGCAAGAAGGTCGGCAACGCCGTCCAGCGCAACCGGACGCGCCGGCGCCTCCGCGCGCTCGCAGCCGACGATCTGAAACGCCTCGCCAAGCCCGGCACCGATTATGTGCTGATCGCGCGCCGGGCCACGCTCACCCGCGCCTGGCCGGACCTGCAACGCGACCTGTACGAGGCCCTGAGACGGTTGAATAAACTGCGCCGCCGGACTGCCGGGGCCCAAGCCGAGGCTAGATCCAGGGTTGGGGGGGAGGCCGCCTGACCCGATGCCGTCCGCCGCCGCCCCGCCGCCGAGTCCTGCTGCGCGCCTGATCCTGATCGCGATCCAGGCCTACCGGCTCACCCTGTCGGCCCTGCTCGGCCGCCAATGCCGCTTTGCGCCGACCTGTTCGGAATATGCCGCCGACGCGGTCCGCAGCCATGGCGCCCTGCGCGGCGGCTGGCTCGGCCTGAAGCGGATCGGCCGCTGCCATCCCTGGGGCGGATCGGGCTACGACCCCGTGCCGCCGCGCCGCCCGATGGAGCCGACGCGTGGGACCTGAACGGACGGACAGCCACAACCTGATCATGGCGATCCTGTTTTCGATCGCCATCATCTTCGGGTTCCAGTTGATCTTCGCCCCGCAGGAGAAGCTCGGCCAGCGGGACGGCGACCAGCAGTCCGGCACGCAGCAGGGGCAGGACAGCGCCGGGAAATCCCGTTCGAAAGCTCCGGTCCGTATCGTTGACGATAAGCCCGTCCTGCCGCGCAAGGAGGCGCTGGCCGTGTGCAGCGGCAGCGACGGGCAGTCCCTGAGGATCGCGATCAGGACCGAAGTCGTTACCGGTTCGATCTGCCGGATCGGCGCCGTGTTCGACGATCTGACCCTGGAGACGCATTGGGAGACTATCAAGAAGCAGGAGCGGATTCACCTGCTGCGGCCCGGCCGCACGAAGGGCGCCTACTATGTCGGCATGACCTGGGAGGTCCCGGGCAAGAGCGAGGGCATCGTGCCGGGGCCGGATACGGTCTGGCAGGCCGATCGCAATACGCTGGAGGTCGGCAAGCCGGTGACGCTGACCTGGAAGAACGCCGACGGCGTGGAATTCCGCCGCACCTATTCCATCGACCGGAAATATCTGGTGACGGTCGAGCGCAAGGTCGTCAACCGAAGCGGCAAGCCTTTCGTGCTGCGGCCGACCGGCTTCGTCCACCGGCACGGCGAGCCGAAGACTTTCGGTTTCTTCATTCTCAGCGAAAGCGGCCATGCGACCATCAAGGAGCCGGGCGAAGAAAACTACGTCACGGTCGGACAGGAAATCTTCGACAGCCCCCTGGACTATTCCGACCTCAAGGACGAGCCCCAGACCTACCGGTCGACCGGTGGCTGGATCGCCTTCAGCGACCAGTACTGGGCCGTCGCCCTGGCGCCGGACCAGAAGGAAAAATACGAATTCACCTTCGATCACCGGGACAGGTTCGAAGGCTTCGAAGACGTCTTCCGGACCTATTTCAAGACCGAGACCGACATCCGGATCGCACCCGGCGGGGAAACCGCCCGGACGCTGCGGATTCTGGCCGGACCCAAGGAATCCAAAGCCCTCAAATCCTATGAAGAGAAATTCGGCATCCCGCGGTTCAACTGGCTGGTCGACTGGGGCTGGTTCTTCTTTCTCACCCAGCCCTTCTATCTGCTGCTCCAGATTCTGTTCGGCTATGTCGGCAATTTCGGCGTCGCCATCCTGATCGCGACGATCCTGGTCAAGATCGTCTTCTTCCCGCTCGCCAACCGCTCCTACCGCAGCATGAGCCGGATGAAGAAGCTGCAGCCGGAGATGATGAAGCTGCGCGAGCGCTATGCCGACGACAAGCAGGCGATGAACCGGGAGTTGATGGCGCTCTACAAGGAGAAGAAGATCAACCCGGCTTCCGGTTGCCTGCCCATCCTGCTCCAGATCCCGGTGTTCTTTGCGCTCTACAAGACTCTGTTCATCGCCGTGGACATGCGCCACGCGCCGTTCTTCTGGTGGATCCAGGATCTCTCGGCGCCGGACCCGACGACCATCGTGAACCTGTTCGGCCTCCTGCCCTGGGGGCCGTCGGGAATTCCCTATGTCGATATCGGCATCTGGCCGATCATCATGGGCGTCACGATGTTCCTGCAGCAGAAGATCAATCCGCCGCCGGCCGATCCGATGCAGCAGAAGATCTTCATGGCGCTGCCCTTCGTGTTCACCATCATGCTGGCAATCTTCCCGGCCGGGCTGATTATCTACTGGGCCTGGAACAACACGCTCTCGATCGGCCAGCAGTGGGTGATCATGAAGCGCATGGGCGTCTGGGAAAAGAAGCAGGCTGCCGGCAACATCCGGGATCTCGTGCCCGCCGAAGCGGGCGCCGGCGGTGCGGAATCGGAGGCGGCAGAGGACGACGGCGAAGAGGAAGAGGGCGTGGCCGGGCCCGCGCCGAAACGCCCCGCGAAGAATCGGGCCGCCGCTCCTGCCGGCGCCGGCGCCAATCCGGGCCGCAGCAAGCAGAGCCGCAACAAGCCGCCGGCCGACAGGTCCGGCAAGGGCCGCTCCAAAGGCGGGCGGGGTCGCCGCGGCAGCGGACGCGGCCGGCGCAAATGACCCGGGCATAGCCGGATTGCAATGTGCGCCCATGGAAGACGCCGCACCGGAATTCGAAGCCGACGATCCTGAAGCGGGCGATCTCGAAGCCGGCCGGCTGCTCTTTGCGCAGGAATGCACCTTTATCGCCGGAGTCGTGCGCGTCGCCGGCCTGCCGCCGGAGGCGCTGCCGGAGGTCGCCTTCGCCGGTCGGTCCAACGTCGGCAAGTCGAGCCTGATCAACGCGCTGACCAACCGCAGGACCCTGGCGCGGACCTCCAACACGCCGGGCCGGACACAGCAGATCAATTTCTTCGACCTTGGAGCCCGGCTGTATCTGGTCGACCTGCCCGGCTACGGCTATGCCCGGGCGTCGAAGGTGACGGTGCGGCGCTGGAACGCGCTGATCCGAGATTACCTGCGCGGCCGGGCGAGCCTGCGCCGGGTCTGCCTGCTGATCGACGCGCGCCACGGACTGAAGCCGAGCGACACGGAGATTATGGCGCTGCTGGATACGGCCGCCGTCTCCTACCAGATCGTGCTGACCAAGACGGACAAGCTGCACGACAGCGGCCTCGTGGCCTGTCTCGACGAAACGGCGCGGGCCGCCGCGCGCCATCCGGCCTGCCATCCGGACATCGCCGCGACCAGTGCCGAAATGGGCCGGGGCATCGCTCACTTGCGTGCTGCCCTTGCCACGGTCGCCGTCCGGGCCTAAACGGCGGCGACATCATCCGCTACAATCGGCTCCAGACGACCAGACAGGAACGGCCGCCCGATGGCTGACCGGAATTTCAATCTGACCGAAGCCAAACAGTGGCTGCGCACGGCGCGGACGCTGACCGAGGCGCTGCCTTATCTGCGGCGCTACGATGGCCAGACCTTCGTCATCAAATACGGCGGCCACGCGATGGGAGACCAGCGCCTGTCCGACAATTTCGCCAACGATATCGTGCTGCTGAAGCATGCCGGCGTGAACCCGATCATCGTTCATGGCGGCGGGCCGCAGATCGGCCGGATGCTAGAGCGGCTGAATATCCGAAGCGAGTTCGTCGACGGCCTGCGGGTGACCGACGCCGAGACGGTGAACATCGTTGAGATGGTCCTCTCCGGCTCGATCAACAAACAGGTCGTGCAGTCGATCTACAAGGCCGGCGGCAAGGCGATCGGCCTGAGCGGCAAGGACGGCGGCCTGATCCGTGCGAAGAAGCTGACGCGCAGCAGACGCGATCCGGATTCCAACATCGAGCGCATCCTCGATCTCGGCTTTGTCGGCGAACCGGAGTTCGTCGACCCCGATATCATCGAGGATCTGCTGGACAGCGGCCTGATCCCGGTGATCGCGCCGATCGGCGTCGGCGCCAAGGGCGAGACCTACAATATCAACGCCGATACGGTTGCCGGTGCCGTCGCCGCCGCCAGCGAGGCGATCCGCATGTTCCTGCTGACCGACGTGAGCGGCGTGCTCGACAAGCAGGGTGAGCTGGTTCCGGAACTGAGCGTCAGCGCCGCGCGGGCCCTGATGGAGGACGGCACCATCGCAGGCGGTATGATCCCCAAGGCCGAGACCTGCATCCGAGCAATCGAAGGCGGCGTCGAGGCCGCCGTGATCCTGGACGGAAGGGTGCCCCATTCCATGCTGCTGGAAATATTCACCGAGAGCGGCACCGGCACCCTGATCCGCGCGGACTAGGCCGGAGCCCGCGCGCCGTGCCCGACCTTTCCCATATCGGCCATTGGGTCTTCGACCTCGACAACACGATCTACCCGGCCGAGTGCAACCTGTTCGCCCAGGTCGATGTGCGGATCGGCGCCTACATCGCCGATACGCTGGACCTGCCGCGCGACGAGGCGCGCCGGATGCAAAAGGGCTACTTCCGCCGCTACGGCACGACGATGAAGGGCCTGATGCAGGAAAACGGCATCGACCCGCACCATTTCCTCGATTACGTCCACGATATCGACTACAGCCCGGTTCCGCCGTCGGCAGACCTCGCCGCGGCGCTCGACCGGCTCGACGGCCCGAAATACATCTTCACCAACGGCTCGGTGAAACATGCCGAGGCCGTCCTCGACCGGCTTGGCGTCGCGGCGCAGTTCGTCGACATTTTCGATATCGCCGCCGCCGGATTCGACCCCAAGCCGCTCGACCCGTTCTACGACCTGTTCCTGACGCGCCACGGCATGGACCCGAAAACCGCGGTGCTGGTCGAAGACATCGCGATCAACCTGAAGCCGGCCCATGAGCGTGGCATGACGACCGTTCATGTCCGCACGGAGAGCGAGTGGGCGATGAATGGCCACGACGCCGACTATATTCATCACGCGACGGACGATCTCCTCGCATTCCTCCAGGAGGTGGCCGGGCGAATACCGGTTGAACGGCGCGCCTGAGAGTTCAGAGCTTTTCCGCGGGTTTGGCGCGGCGCTTCCAGCATTGCTATCCGCACGCCGTTGCCAGTCCTAGCCGTCATTCCGACCGGACCGGACCAGGCTGCCCCTATTTCGCATCGACCGGCTTCAGCGGTTTGCCGGCCCGGACGTCTTCCATCGCGGAAATCAGGTGCGCGATGCGGCGGTTGTCGCTCGGATGGGTTTCGAGAAACCCGACGGTGCCCGCGAACGTTCCCGACGATCGTTGCGCCTTGGCGCGGCTCATGCGCAGAAGGGCGCTTTGCATCGCGGTCAGCGGCAATCCGGCCTTGTGCAGGATGTAGACGGCCGTCCGGTCGGCCTCGATCTCCATTTCGGGGCTGTAGGCGGCAGCGCCGAATTCCCAGCCCAAGCGCGTCGAATCGCGAACGAGCTGCCGGCCGTCTCCCCCCGACCCGGCGGATGCAACCGCTGCGAGACCGCCGAGAAGCAGGCCGCCGATGATCGCGTTGATCTTCTTGCTCTCGACATGGCCGTACATGACGTGGGCGAATTCGTGCGCCAGCACGCCGGCGATCTCGGCGTCAGTTCCCATATGGTGCACGAGACCGCCGTAAACGCCGACATTGTCGTCATCGTCGGCGAAGGCGTTGATGTCCTTCTTTTTCGTATGAACCAGGACCTTGGCCTCCAGCATCGGCTTGCACCGCTCTTCGGGCAGTTTGAGCTCGGTGCAGACGGCATGGGAGGCGAGCCTGACGCGCCGCAGGACGCGGTTGACCGTCGGCACCATTTGCCCGGCGGCGGTCTTGCGCGCCGGGTCGACCTGCGCGTGTTTGAGCGTCGCTTCCGCCTCGGCCCTCTGGCGCTCGTCGGGTTCGGCGATATCGAGATGGGGCGTTGCGCAGCCGGCGAGCGCAGCCGCCAACAGGGCCAACCCAAGACAAATGACGCGCACGACGGTTTTCCCCTGTTTGTTCTGGTATCGGCTCCGATAGTCAATCGTTTGACTATCGTGAGTCAAGAGGCATAGCGCGGGCGCGAAATTTGAGTGCCGCCTGCCGGGATTGGGCGCTAGGCCAGCCGGTGGACGACGCCCTTCAGCGCGTCGGTGGCCGGAGGGAAGCGCTCGAACACCAGCGGGTCGTGGCCGGGAATCACCATGTCCGGCGCGCTCGCCAGCGCCAGGGCGGTATCGAGCGCCGCCAGATACGCCTCGACATTGTAGATAATCCAGAAGGGCCGCCGGTCGGTCAGATTCTCGTAGTAGTGGGCTGCGTCGGAGGCCAGCACCATCCAGCCATTTTCGGTGTGCACCCGCACGATCTGCAGTCCTTTGGTATGCCCGCCGACCCGGTGGATCGTCAGGCCCGGCGCCAGCTCCGCGTCGCCGTCGTGGAACGCAACCCGACGCTCGAACACCCGATGCACCATGGCGGCGACATGATCGGCCTCAAAGGCGTGGGCGATCGCCGGCTCGGTCATGCAGCGGCCGGTGGCGAAGGCCATCTCGTCGTCCTGGAGATGGAAGCGCGCGGCGGGAAAATCGGCAAAGCCGCCGGCATGGTCGTAATGCAGATGGGTGATGACGACATCGCGCAGCGCCGCCGCATTCAGCCCGATCAGCGCCAGCCCCTCGGCCGCGCCGCGCAGATAAGTGCGCTGCCGCTTGGCGGCATCGGCCGCACTGAAGCCGGTATCGACCGCCCAGGCCCGCTCGCCGGCCGGATCGACCACGGCCCAGATGAAATAGTCCATTGCCATCGGTGCATCGTGCGGATCGCCGCCGAGAAACACTTCGGCCCGACGCCCGATGCGCTCGGCATACTTGATCGCAAAAACGCGGTAGTGCGGCAGGGTGGGCATGTTCTTCATTCCGGCGGAAACGCGTTCTACGGAGCCCAGATTGGCTCAACCCGCCCGAGGCGGATAGGGGAAAATCGGCGACTGTTCCGACAATATCCGCCTTCGGGCCGGCGTGATCGTTTGCTGCGCCGCCGACTCGTGGGACTATGTCGACCGATCCATTGCCGGGAGCAACCGCCGCCATGTCCGCCAGCCTCGTCCGACTGCCCGCCACGGCGCAGATCGACGATTACGTCGCCGCGCTCGAAGCGAACGGTGCGGCGATTGTCGAGGGCTTTCTCGCGCCGGAGCAGCTCGCAGCGCTGAATGCCGATTTCGACCGAATTGTCGAAATGCTGGCGCCCGGCGTGCGCAATCCGACCATGCCTGCCATGGAGGAATTCTACGGCGGGTCGACCGTGCGCTTCGACGGTCTGCCGGGCAAGTCGGCGGCCTTCGTGGAAGTCATGCAGTCGCCGGTGCTGACCGGCCTGGCGGACCACTACCTGCTGCCCCATTGCCTCGATTACCTGTTCAACACCGGCCAGTTCATCGAGATCCGGCCCGGCGAGACCGCCCAGCGCCTGCACCGGGACGAGGACGCCTGGCGCTTCGGGCCGCTGGTCGCCGAGGGCCCGCGCGCCCAGCTCGAAGTCGAGGCAATGGTCGCGCTCTCGGACTTCACCGCCGTGAACGGCGCCACGCAGGTCGTGCCCGGCAGCCATCTGTGGCCGGCCGACCGCGAACCGGAACCGGCGGAAATCCAGCAGGCGGAGATGCCGGCGGGCTCGGCGCTGATCTATCTCGGCTCCACCATCCACGGCGGCGGCGCGAACCGGACGGCGGCCGAGGCCCGGCGCGGCATGTTCGCCGGCTATGTCGTCGGCTGGCTGCGCACCGAGGAAAACATGTTCCTCACCGTGCCGCTGGAGCAGGTGCGGGGCCTCCCGCGCCGGGTCCAGGAACTGCTCGGCTACAAGGCCCACCGGGCCATCGGCGTCGTCGATGTCGGCGACCCGGGGGCAGTGCTCGCCCGATAGCGGCGCGTCGGCGGCGATCTATTCGGCCGCCACCGCCATGGCGCTTTCCGCCGCGACCATCCGCTCGATCTTGCGGCGGGCCTGGATGCGCGCGCTGTCGTGTTTGATGTCGACCAGCGGGCGCTCGGGATCGGCCTCCAGGCAGGCCTGCTGCCGTTCGACGAAGTCGATGTCTTCCAGGAAGGTGTCCCAGATCTCCTCGAACAGCTTGTCGTTGTCGGCCTCGCTGCGCGCCATGCAGCCGTTGTTGATCGCGAAATAGTAGTGGCAGCTGGTGTCGGTCTCCGGAGTCGCGCCGTGATAGATGCGCAGCTGGAAGCCACCGTCCTGGTCGCGGTTCTCGCGCGCGCCGCGGCCGCTCTCCAGCGCGCCGGTCCATTGCAGCACCGTGATCGGCGCGACATATTCGAATTCCTGCCAGCGGTCGACTTTCGCGCCCTCGGCGAATCCGGCCGCTTTCACATAGGTCGGCGGCGGCTGGATGCCGTCCATCCAGCGGATGTAGTGGACGCCCGTATCCGTCCGATTCGTTATCATCTCGGCGTTGACCTGGCCCGCCTGGTCGCCGCCGCCGATGGTCTTGCGGTGGATGTAGGGGATGTGGGTCAGGTCCATCAGGTTTTCCATGACCAGCATGTAGTTGCACTTGATGTGCATCCGGCCGTAGCGCACCGGCCAGTTCTCGTAATCGTCGTTCCACGGCCAGTCGATCAGGGTCGTGTCGTCGATCCGCTCCGGATCGCCGGTCCATACCCAGACCATGCCTTGGCGCTCCTCCACCGGATAGGCGCGGACGCAGGCCTGGGGCGGGATGCTGTCCTGGCCCGGGATGAAGACGCAGTCGCCGTCGCCGTTGAAGGTGAGGCCGTGATAGCCGCATTGCAGGCCCTTTTCGGTGACTTCGCCGAGCGAGAGCGGGGTCGCCCGGTGGCTGCACCGGTCTTCCAACGCCGCCGCCTTACCGTCGGGGCCGCGGAACAGGACGACCGGTTCGTTCAGGATGGTCCGCGCCAGCGGCCTTTCGGTGACCTCGTGAGACCAGGCGCCGACATACCAGGCGTTGCGCGGGGCCGGCAGCGTCGCGATGTTTTTCATGGCTTACCCTCCGGAGAATATTTTGCCGGTAGCCTATACCATGGCGCAGCAGCGTCAAAGCGGCGAAAGCCGGCAATCCGGGCAAGCCCGTCATGCGTCGCCGCTGCCGGTTCACCGCGGGTCCGGCGCGGGTTACATCCTGTCCTATCCAACATCTTCTCAGCACAGGCGAAGGACGATGGCCGACAAACCGCGAATGCGCACCGAGTCCGATACCATGGGCGCCGTCAAGGTGCCTGCGGACCGCTACTGGGGCGCGCAGACCCAGCGCTCACTCGGCAATTTCCGTATCGGCGAAGAGCGGATGCCGCGCGAGGTTATCCATGCCTACGGCGTGCTCAAGCGGGCAGCGGCGGAAGTGAACATGGCGCAGGGCGCGCTGGACAGGAAGATCGGCAAGGCGATCGTCAGGGCCGCGACCGAGGCGATGAAAGGCAAGCTGGACGATCACTTCCCGCTCGTCGTGTGGCAGACCGGCTCGGGCACCCAGACCAACATGAACGCCAACGAAGTGATTTCCAACCGGGCCATCGAGCTGATGGGCGGCGAGATCGGCTCGAAGGATCCGGTCCACCCGAACGATCATGTCAACCGCAGCCAGTCCTCCAACGACACCTTCCCGACCGCCATGCACATCGCGGCGGTGGCGCAGATCGAGACGTTGCTGCTGCCGGCGCTCCGGCACCTGCACGACGCGCTGGACGACCGGCGTAAGGCTTTCGCCCGGGTCATCAAGATCGGCCGGACCCATACCCAGGATGCCGTGCCGCTCACTCTGGGGCAGGAATTCTCCGGCTACGTCCAGCAGGTCAAATACGGCATCGACCGGGTGAAGCAGACCCTGCCGCGCCTGTCAGAACTGGCCCAGGGCGGCACGGCCGTCGGCACCGGCCTGAACGCGCCCAAGGGGTTCGACAAGGCGTTTGCTGCCCGGGTGTCGGACATCACGGGTTTCCGCTTCCGCACGGCGCGCAACAAGTTCGAGGCCCTGGCGGCGAACGATGCGGCGGTCGAGGCGTCGGGAGCGCTGAACGTGCTGGCGGCCTCGCTAATGAAAATCGCCAACGATATCCGCTTCCTCGGCTCCGGCCCGCGCTCCGGCCTCGGTGAGCTGATCCTGCCGGCCAACGAGCCCGGCTCCTCGATCATGCCCGGCAAGGTCAACCCGACCCAGTGCGAGGCGCTCACCATGGTGTGCTGCCAGGTGATCGGCAACCACACGGCGGTCACCGTCGCCGGCTCGAACGGCCATTTCGAGCTCAACGTGTTCAAGCCGGTGATTATCCATAACCTCTTGCAGTCGATCCGCCTGATCGCCGACGCCTGCGTGTCCTTCGCCGACAATTGCGTCAGCGGCATCGAGGCCAACGAGGCTCGAATCGACCGGCTGATGAGCGATTCGCTGATGCTGGTGACTGCGCTCAATCCTCACATCGGCTACGACAATGCCGCGAAGATCGCCAAGACCGCCCACGCCGACGGCTCGACCCTCAGGGAGGCCGGGGTCAAGCTGGGGCTGCTGACCGGGGAACAGTTCGACGCCTGGGTCCGCCCGGAGAAGATGACGCGGCCCGGTTGAGGCGCAGTCCGGCAGTCCGGGACGGTGAACGGATGGGTCAGGCGGTGCAGCCGTCCGGCTTGAACACCCGCTCGGTCGAGGCCGGAAACTTCGCCAGCTTGTCCGCCGGGCGGATCGGGCGGGGAACGATGTTGCCGCCGCAGTTGGGGCAAATGCCGTTCAAACGCATTTCGGCGCAGTCCGCGCAGAAGGTGCATTCGAAGGTGCAGATGCGCGCCTCGGCGCTGTCGGGCGGCAAATCCCGGTCGCAGCACTCGCAGCCCGGTTTGAGGATCAGCATGGCAGTCGGTTCCCGATGACGGCGCGGGTCGAGAAGCGTTCGGTCACGATCCGCGGGCACCGGACCAGCGTATCGCTCGAAGCGCCCTTCTGGGAAGCGCTGAAGGAGAAGGCGGCGGCAGAGGGCCGCTCCCTCGGCAGCCTGATCGCCGAGGTCGACGAAGCGGCGGACGGCAACCTGTCCAGCGCCCTGCGCCTGCATGTCGTGACCTGGATGCGGGCCCGGCTCCGGGATTAGGCCCTTGCGGCCGGCCCGGGCCGCGCCGTGAACCCGGCCGCTGCCTCCAGCACCCCGGCGACGCGGAACAGCGTCTCTTCCTTGAACGCGTTGGCGATCAGGTGCAGGCCGAGCGGCAAGCCGTCACCGTCCAGCCCGGCAGGCACGGAAATAGCCGGCAGGCCGGCCATGCTCGCGGGCACCGTGAACACGTCGTTGAGATACATGGCGATCGGATCGTCCATCTTCTCGCCGAGCGGGAAGGCCGCGGTCGGGGTGGTCGGCGTGAGGATCGCATCGACTCGACCGAAGGCGTCGGCGAAATCCTGCGCGATCAGGCTGCGCACGCGCTGGGCCTTGATGTAATAGGCGTCGTAGTAGCCGGCCGACAGGACATAGGCGCCGATCAGGATGCGCCGGCGGACCTCCGCGCCGAAGCCGGCGCCGCGGGTCGCCTCGTACATTTCCGTCAGGTCGGCGTCGTCGCCGGCTTCGCGCAGGCCGAAGCGCACACCGTCGTAGCGCGCGAGGTTGGACGAAGCCTCGGCCGGCGCCACGATATAGTATGCCGGCAGGGCGTACTTCGTGTGCGGCAGGCCGATGTCCACGATCTCGGCGCCTGCCGCCTTCAGCCAGTCGATCCCCCGTTCCCACAGGGCGGCGATGGCCTCCGGCGTGCCGTCCAGCCGGTATTCCGCCGGGATGCCGATGCGCAGGCCGCGTATGTCGCCGGTGAGCGCGGCTTCGTAGTCCGGCACCGGGGCGGGCACCGAGGTCGAATCCTTCGGGTCGTGTCCGGCCATGGCGCGCAGCAGGATCGCGGAATCCCGGACCGTGCGCGCAATCGGCCCGGCCTGGTCGAGCGACGAGGCGAAGGCGACGATGCCCCAGCGCGAGCAACGGCCGTAGGTCGGCTTCATGCCGACGATGCCGCAGAAAGCCGCCGGCTGGCGGATCGATCCGCCGGTATCGGTGCCGGTCGCCGCCGGGGCCGCGCGCGCTGCCACGGCCGCCGCCGACCCGCCGGACGAGCCGCCCGGCGCCAGCGCCTGGTTGCTGCCCGCGGCGCGCCACGGATTCTCGACCCGGCCGTAGTGTGAGGTCATGTTGGACGAGCCCATGGCGAACTCGTCCATGTTGGTCTTGCCGAGCATGACCGCGCCTTCGGCCCACAGGTTGGCGGTCACCGTGGATTCGTAGGGCGGCGCGAAGCCGCCGAGAATGCGCGAGCCAGCGGTGGTCTGCACGCCTTCGGTGCAGAACAGGTCCTTGACCGCAATCGGCAGGCCTTCGAGCAATCCGGTCTGCCCTCCCGCCCGGCGCGCGTCCGAGGCCCGCGCCATCTCCAGCGCATGGTCCGGCGTCTCGGCGATGAAGGCGTTGAGCGGCCTGGTTTCTTCCAGGGCGTCGAGATGCGCGCGGGTCAACTCTTCTGACGTGAAATCGCCGGCCGCCAGCCCGGCGCGCGCGCCGGCCAAAGTGAGTCCGGTCAGGCCGGCCATCACTCGATCACCTTGGGCACCGCGAAGAATCCGGGCGCCCCCTCCGGCGCATTCGACAGGATCGCCTCCGCCTTGCCGCCATCGTCCACGCGATCCTCGCGCATCGGCAGGCGGACGGCGACGGCGCTGGTCATCGGCGGCACATCGTCCGTGTCGACCTCGCCGAGCTGTTCAACCCAGGTCAGGATGTTGGACAGCTCGCCGGCGAGCGGCTCCAGCTCCGCTTCGGGGACGCGCACCCGGGCAAGATGCGCAATCCGGCGCACCGTATCGGAATCCAGCGCCATGACGGCACTCCGCTTGCTGTGAAAACTCGCCCTTCGATACGCCCCGGATTGCATCCGGGGCTACTCAGGGTGAGGGTGGAGGCGAGGTTAGAGAAACCCTCATCCCGAGTAGACCCCGAAGGGGCCGTATCGAGGGACGCATGGATCGGGCGGCGATCAACATGCCACGATTGATCGATTCACGCTTTACCACCCGGCCGGCGATCCGAACCACAGATCATTTGGCGCATCGCTGCACTCAACCACGGGCCGCTGCCGCGTGAAGGGGCTTGACCGAGGCCGGCCGCCGGCGTCACGAAAGCCGCATGAGCGCGGACCCGGACAACACGCTCCTGCACGGCGCCAGCCCGATGGACCTGGCGCTGGAAGAAGCACGCCTGGCTGCCGAGAGTAACGAGGTGCCGGTCGGGGCGGTTATTGTGTTGCGAGAGAGCCGCAGGATCGTGGCCCGCGCCGGCAACGAGACCGAGGCGCGGCAGGACCCGACCGCCCATGCCGAGATGCTGGCGATCCGGCGCGCCGCCGCCGCGCTCGGGCGGAGCCGGCTCACCGGCTGCGACCTCTATGTCACGCTGGAGCCCTGCGCCATGTGCGCCGGCGCGATCGCCCATGCCCGCCTCGACCGGCTCTTTTTCGGCGCGCCCGATCCCAAGGGCGGCGCGGTGCTGCACGGCGGGCGGTTGTTCGCGCAGCCGACCTGCCATCACCGGCCGGACATCTACGACGGCCTGGGCGAACGCGAAGCCGCCGCGCTGCTGAAGCAATTCTTCGCCGAACGGCGGTGAACCGGCGGTGGTTGGCGGCGCGCCTTACTCCGTCCGGCGCACCAGGGCGGACAGCACGGTACGGCGCGGCACGCCGCCGGCCAGTGCGCCCTGCCCGTCCAGCACGGCGACCGGCACCTCGCTTTTCATGGCGAGCGGCAGCATGTCCTCGATCACGGCGGCGCTGTCCACCGTCTGCACGGGATCGAGCTTCGAATCGTCGGCGATCGGGCCGCTGAGATCCCGGCCCTCCTGCGCCATCTTCGTCGTTACCGCTCCGACCGGCCGACCGTCGCCGTCGCAGACATAGACGGTGTTGCGCTCGCTAGCCTCGAGCTTGCCGAGCGCGTCGGCGAAGCTGGCCGCGACAAGCTCGACGGCCGGATATTCGGCGGCAATGCTGCCGACCGTGATGACCCGGCCCCGGTTCACATCCTTGACGAAGCGGCTGACATAGTCGTCGGCCGGCGCCATCAGGATCTCCTCCGGCGGGCCGACCTGGCGCAACTCGCCGTCGCGCAGGATCGCGATGTGGTCGCCGATGCGCAGCGCCTCGTCGAGATCGTGGGTGATGAAGACGATGGTCTTGCTGAGCTCGTTCTGGATCTGGATCAGCTGATCCTGCATGTCGTTGCGGATCAGCGGATCGAGCGCGCTGAAGGCTTCGTCCATCAACAGGACCTCGGCGTCGGTCGCCAGTGCGCGGGCGAGGCCGACACGCTGCTGCATGCCTCCCGACAACTGGCTCGGATACTGGTTCTCGAAGCCCTGCAATCCGACCAGGTCGACCTGGGCCTGGGCCCGGTCCCGCGCTTCGGCGTTCGCTGTGCCCGATGACAGGCCCAACCGCTTGGCGATGCCTCCGACCGGGCCGCCTTTCGGGATCAGCCCGCCGCCGGCCTCGTCGCGGATCTGCAACCCGCTCATCACATTTTCGATCACCGTCTTGTGCGGCAGCAGGGCGAAGCGCTGGAACACCATGCTCATCTTGTAGCGCCGCAGATGGCGCAGCGCCTCCGCGTCGAGCCGGAGGACATCCTCGCCGTCGACCAGAATCCGCCCGTCGGTCGGCTCGATCAGCCGATTGATGTGCCGGATCAGGGTCGACTTGCCCGAGCCGGACAGGCCCATGACGACGAAAATATTGCCCACCCCGATATCGAGGCTGACGTCGCGGATGCCGATGGTGTGGCCGGTCTCTTCGAGCAGCTCCTGCTTGCCGGCGCCGTCCTTGACCCGGTCGAGAACGCTCGAGGGATCGGGACCGAATATCTTGTAGACGCTTTCGATCCCGATCTTGGTTTCCTGTTGCGTCATGGCCTCAGTGCCCCAGATGCAGGTGCTGCTGCATGCGCTTGCCATAGGCCTGGGCGATGCGGTCGAAGATGACGGCCAGGAACACGATGGCGAGGCCGGCCAGCAGGCCGCGGCTGATTTCCAGCCGCTGGATGCCCTGGAGGACCTGATAACCGAGCCCGCCGGCGCCGATCATCGAGGCGATCACCACCATGGAGAGAGCCATCATCGTCGTCTGGTTGATGCCCGCCATGATCGTCGGCATGGCGAGCGGCACCTGGACCCCGAACAGCAGTTGCCGGCGCGTCGCCCCGAAGGCGGTGAAGGCCTCGACGACCTCGCGGTCGACATGGCGGATGCCGAGATTGGTCAGGCGGATGACCGGCGGCACCGCGAACACGATCGTTGCAAGCAAGGCGGGAATCTTGCCGGGTCCGAACAGCATGACGAAGGGGATCAGATAAACGAAGATCGGCATCGTCTGCATGATGTCGAGAACCGGCAGGGCGATGCGTTCGACCCGGTCCGAGCGCGACATCACGATGCCCATCGGGATGCCGACGATTATGGCCAGAAAGGTTGCCGTCAGCATCAGAGCAATCGTCTTCATGCCCGGCTCCCAAAGGCCGAAAAAGCCCATCAGGAAGGTCATGACACCGAGCCCCAGGGCGACCCACTTGCTGCGGGTCGCCGCCAGGCCCATCGCCACGATGATCGCGATGACGACATACCAGGGCATCCAGAGAAGGAAATTCTCGATCGCGCGGAGCAGGTGGACGATCGGCAGGAAAATTTCTTCCAGCGTTTCGCTCCAGTGCTCGACAACCCAGTTGAACGAGTCGTCGATGCCGATGCGGACCGCCCGCATATTCAACAGTTCGGGAAATTCCTGGGCCATGCCGGATACCGCCTCCCCGCGGGCTCCGGCGATGGCCGCACACGCGACGCCAGGAAAGACTGGGCGCACCGGCGGCAGCCGGAGAACTGGACCTTACTACCGACCCGTCCGGTCGGTAAGGTTCTGACCGCAAAAAGAAAAGGCGGGCGCCCCTAAGGGACGCCCGCCGGTCGCTTCGCGATGGCGCCTCTTCTTACTTGAGGCTTGCTTTTACCTTCGCCGCAACGTCGGCCGGCACCCACTTGGTCCAGACCGCCTGCTGCGTCTTCAGGAAATGGTCGGTGACATCTTCCGGGCTCGCCTTGCGGTCGTCGCCCCAGGCCAGCACCGCGTTGATAACCGCATTCGGCACCTGCAGTTTACCGAGGAAGGCCGCGACGTTCGGGGCCTTCTTCTTGAGGCTGGTCACGACCGCGACCGCGACCTCACCGGCTTTCCAGCCCGAAACCTGCGGATTGGTGCAGTTCTTGTCGGTCAGGCACAGGAACTTCTTGGCGTCGTAGGCCGGCATGGTCAGGCGCACGAGCTTGTAGCGGCCGATCACAGCCGTCGGACCCCAATAGTAGGCCAGGATCGCCTTCTTGCGCGTCACGTTGCGCGCGATCGACGCCTTCAGGTTGGCGCCGGAACCCGGCGAGAAGAGCTGGTAGTTCGCCTTGGCGAGACCCAGCGCCTTGAACAGGTTGCCGTTGATGATCTCGCACGCCCAGCCCGGCGGGCAGGCATAGAGCCGGCCCTTGCCGTCGCTCTGCGCCTCGACGAAGAGCTTCATGTATTTCGGGTCTTTGAGATCGCCGATGGACTTGAGGCCGGGGTTGGCCTTGGCGACATAATCCGGAATCCACCAGCCTTCCTTGCCGCCCTCGCTGAACACGTCGCTCGCCTTGTAGACGTTGCCCTTCTTCTTGATCTTCTCCCAGATCGAGGACGCCGTGCTGATCCACAGCTCCGGCGCGATGTGAGGCTTGTTCTTGGTCAGCATGCTGGTTGCCGTCGGCACCGTATCGCCGGGCACCAGCTTGGCGTTGCAGCCATAGCCTGCCGTGAGGATGCGGTGCGCGGTCTGCGCCAGGACGATGCCCGACATCCAGGTCATGCTGGCGATCGTGATCTCGTCCTTAGTGCCGCAGCCGGTCGCCGCCTGGGCGGTTCCCGGCGCCGCCGCAATGGCTGCGATGGCCGCTGCTGCGAGGGTCAGTTTCAGATTTCGCATTTTCGATCACTCCCTGGTTTTGTTTCTATCCCGCATATCGCCGGTGGCGCCGTTGCGATAGAAACGGCGGCCATTCTGATGCGCGAACTATCTACCTAAAGAATACTTGGCGGCACAACAATCGAGCATCCAGCGACCCGCTGCGCCGCCGTCGGCGAAGTGATTGTCCGCCTGCTATAAACCGTCCCTGTCCGCCAATTTTCTGCCGGATCGCCTCAACCGCGAATAGCTCAATTCACGAGCAAATTCCGCTTCGTTCTCTGTGTGAATCGGCGCCAGCGTCCCGGTCTCATTGTGCAGCATGAAAGGGCGGGTTCTTTCAGGCAATTCGATATTTTTTATTTTTATTTCAATTTAGTTGAAATATTCAAGGTATCAGCCGCGGGTGGGACCGACGTCGCGCTTGCGAACAGGCTTCAATCGAATCGAAATTGGCGCCATCATTTTAAATTATTCTGAACCGCAATCGCCATGATCAAACTGGAAGCGTTACGGACCTTCGTCGCCGTCGCCGAAGCCGGCAACATCAAGGATGCGGCCGAAAGGCTGTGCCGAACCGCCTCGGCGGTTTCGATGACGCTCAAGCAGCTGGAGCACGAAGTGGGGGGCAAACTCTTCCAGACCGATCGCAAGAACAGCCTGACGCCTCTCGGTACGTTCATGTTGGAAACGGGACGCCTCCAAATCCAGAACTACGACCGGACGATCGACGGCATCCGCGCCTATGCCAGGAACCGAGTCGGCCGCCTTACCCTCGCCTCCGTTCCTTCGGTCGCGGCCAATCTCGTCCCGTCGTTGCTGCCCGGCTTCGTGCTCGACCGGCCCGGCGTTGAAATCGAGCTTCTGGACACCGATAGCCGGAACGTCCTCAGGTCCGTCGAATCAGGACAGGCGGACCTC
This sequence comes from Rhodospirillaceae bacterium bin65, assembly GCA_002238725.1. Taxonomy (GTDB): domain Bacteria; phylum Pseudomonadota; class Alphaproteobacteria; order Bin65; family Bin65; genus Bin65. The sequence goes on along the minus strand of MPMX01000022.1, from coordinate 29,358 downwards.
GGCATTGCAGGCCTGCCCCTTTCTCACCCAACGGTGGCCTTCGAACCGCTGTTTCGGGATCGCTTCAAGGTCATCTGCAACGCCGACTGCGATCTGGCGGTCGCCGGAGAACTCGTGCGTTGGGCCGACCTCGAAGGCCAAAGCCTGATCCTGAACGGCGCATCCGAGACGATCGACTTGCCCGGTTACAGAGTCTTGTCGGAAAGGGCATCGATGCATGTCCGGAACGTGACCTCGTTGCTCGCGCTTGCGAAGACCGGTTTCGGAACGACCTTGCTTCCCGCGCTGGCCGCCGTCGATCTGCCGGAGGGCGTCGTTGCCCTGGACCTGGCCGACGAGAATGTTTGGCGTGTCGTCGGATTGCTGAGCCGGAGCGAATCCGTGCTGAGCCCGGTCGCCTTCGCCTTTCGCGCTTTCATCCTCGATGAGGTGCCAGACCTGGTCCGCACCCTCGGGCTGGAGCTCGTGAACCCGTAACGGCGGTTGGGCCGGCAGGGCAGGATAGGCGCGCCGCGCGAAACGCCGCCGCCGACCGGATTGGCCCGCCCGCCGAACTGAGTCGCCGAAAATACATTCAGTGACAGATACGCCCTAAATCGCCTCCAGGCCTTTGCGGCCGATCAGGCGGCGGAGCTTGTCCAGTGCGGAAATCTCCAGCTGCCGGACCCGTTCGCGCGAGATGCCGAGATCGGCGGCGATGGCGCCGCGCGTCCGGCGGGTGTCGGCCATGAAGCGGCCGGCGATGATCGTCCGCTCCCGCCCGCTCAGCGACGCGAGCGCCTTGGCGATCAGGCCCCGGCGGAACCGCTCGGTACTGGCGCCCGCCGCGGCCTCCTCCGGGCTTTCCCGCTCGTCGGCGAGGCGGTCGCCCCACTCGGCCGGGTCGCCGGTGCGCATGCGCTGGTTGAGGGACCAGTCCTTTTCTGCCGCCCGCCGGGCGAGCGCCACCGCTTCCTTCAGCGGCACCCCGAATTTCCGCGCGACCGGGCGCAGCCTGTCCTCGGTCATCGGCTCCGCACCGGCCCGAAGTCCGGCCATCTTGCGGCGCAGATGGAAGAACATGGCCTTTTGCGCGGCCGTCGTGCCGATGCGCACCAGGGACCAGGAGCGCACGACATGATCCTGGATCGCCGCGCGCACCCACCAGCGGGCGTAGGTCGAGAGCCGGGCGCCGGCCGAAGGATCGAACTTCCGGATGGCGTGCAGCAGGCCGATCGAGCCTTCCTGCACCAGGTCGTTCATCGGCACGCCGTAGCGTCGGTATTTCCGTGCGATGCTGACGATGAAGGCCAGATGGGCGCGCAGCAGCCGGTCCGCCGCCTCGCGGTCGCCGGCCTGGCTGCGCCGGGTCAACTCGCGTTCTTCCTCGACCGACACGGAGAGCGTCGGTCCGCCTCTTCGAAACAGATATCCAGAACCAGGCCGGGGCATGGTGGCGATCCGGATTACCCGCCTTCGGCCGATCGGGCGGGGAGGCCTTCGCGGTGCCCGGAACGGTGCGATGTACACCGCCCGGCCCGGCGAAATTCGCACAATCTGACGACAATTGGAACCGCTGCGACCGAATTCCGTGCTAGATTGGGCAATATCCCCCGGCAGTTTGAGGGAGAAACCGATGGCCCAGGAGACCATTGCCGACAGCGACATCCATGCAGCCGCCATGCGCGTGGCCGCCGGGATCGGCTGGCGCAGGACGCGGCTTGCCGATATTGCAGGGGAAGCCGGCCTCACGCTCGCTGAACTGCACGAGCGCTATATGTCGAAGGATGCCGTGCTCGACGGCCTTTTCCGTCATGTCGACCGGACCGTCCTGGAGGGAGCGCAGAAATCCGCGGACGAGGACACCTCCTACCGCGACCGGCTGTTCGATATCCTCATGCGGCGCTTCGATGCGCTCAATCCCCACAAGGACGGCATCCGCGCCGTGGTGCGCGACGCCGGCAGCGGCGGCGTTGCCGAAATCCTGTGCGGCGGCTGCCGGCTGCTGCGCTCCATGCGCTGGATGCTGGAGGCGGCGGGCATCAGCACGGCCGGATGGCTCGGCGCCCTTCGGGTCAAGGGCCTCGCGGTCGTCTTTGCCGCGACCGTGCAGGTCTGGCTGCGCGACGACAGCGAAGACATGGCGAAGACCATGGCGGCGCTCGACCGCAACCTCAAGCGGGCCGAGCAGTTCGCCACCATGCGTTCGCCGTTCGGCCGGCGGCGGCGCGACGAAGACCCGGGCGATCTCGACGTCGAGGCCGCGCCGGCGACCTGATCCCGCACTGTTTTCTTGAAAGGGGTGCGGCGAAGGCAGCGCCGGTCCGGCTGGCGGGGCTGGTATAACGCAGCCATGAGCGCGGTAGCAGACACCATCGCCTGGGCGGATTTTCAGAAGGTCGATATCCGGGTCGGCACCGTTTTGACCGCCGAGCCCTTCGAGAAGGCCCGAAAGCCGGCCTATGTCCTGACCGTCGATTTCGGCGAACGCATCGGCACGCGCAAGTCCTCGGCGCAGATCACGGCGCACTACGCGCCGGAGGAGTTGGTCGGCCGCAAGGTCGCGGCGGTGCTCAATTTCCCGCCCAAGCAGATCGCCAACATCATGTCGGAAATCCTGGTGCTCGGCTTCCCGGACGCAGACGGCGAGGTCGTGCTGATCGGCGTCGACCGCGACGTTCCCGACGGCGGCCGGCTGTTCTGAGCCGGCCTGGGACGGAGCCGGGCTATCGGGCGATGTCGGCGAGTTCCGGGACGGCGTCGTCGTCCAGCGCCGGCACCTCGAAGGCGTTCAGCGTAATCGAGACAAGGGCGTAGTAGCCGAGCAGACCGGCCAGTTCGGCGACGCCCTGCGGACCGAGCAGCGCCTTCAGCGCGGCGAAGGTTTCGTCGGAGAAGCGGTGCGTCTCGTACATCTCCCGGCAGGAGCGATAGATCAGCGCCTCGTCCGGGTCGGCGAACTCCGGCGTATCGCCCCGCGCGATCGCCGCGACGACCGGGCGCGGCAGCCCGGCCTCCAGCGCCAGCTTGGCATGAACGCTCCATTCGAAACCGGCGTCCCACCGGCGGGCGGTGAAGACGATCGCGAGTTCTTTCAGGCGCTGCGGCAGGACGGAACCGAAGCGCAGGAAGGCGCCGAGGCGCTGGGCCGGATCGGCCATCGCCGGGCTGAGCAGCCAGGGCACGAACGGTCCGCGCAGCGAGCCGCGCGGGCCGCCGGCAATGGCGTCGGCGACAGACTGCTGGGCCGGGGTAAGATTATCGAGGTCGATTTCGTCATAGCGGGACATCGGCTCTAGGTCCTTTCCGGTCTCGAAGGAACCGGAGACGCAGCGGCGCCACCCAAGGGCTTGACCGTCCTTCGATTCGCGGCTTTGCCGCTACTCAGGGTGAGGGTGAATGTGGTGCTGAAACGAACGAACAATAGCCAATCTCCCTCATCCCGAGTAGGCGCGAAGCGCCGAATCGAGGGACGTCATGCCGGCGGGCGGGCGCAGACCCGGTCGTAGGCGAAGCGCTCGCCGATCAGGCCGTTGTATTCGTAGATATCCAGCGTCGCCTCGAAGGCTTCGGGCGTGATCTCGATATGGGGCGCCCAGCAGCCGAGCCGCTGATAGGTGGCGATACAGCGTTCGAGCACCGGCAGGTCGATCTGCGGGAAATAGGATTCCTCGGCGCGCGCCACCTCGGCCGCCGGCGTTTCGTTGAGCCAGCGCCGGGCCTTGCGGTAGGCGCGGGTGAAGGCCCGGGCCATGTCGGTGTCCAGCCAGTCCGGCCGGGCGCACAGGCTGGAGAAGCCGCAGCGGCCGACCTGGAGCCCGACCTGGGCGACGACATGGCCGACGCCGTCGGCTTCCAACTGCTGGGGGAACGGCCCCTGCTGCTGGACAAAGGCGCCCTGCCCGTCGCGAAAGGCGCGGTCGATGTCGGCGGCGTTGCCGGGATGGATGGCGTTCAGCCTGTCGTAGGCGATACCGGCCCTGTGGCAGGCGTATTTGAACATGGCAAGCGGCTGGCCGCCGCCGAACAGTACGACCTCCGCGCCTTCGAGCCTGTCCCATGAAAAGTCCGGGTCCGGGTCGCGCCCGGTCAGGAAGAAGCCGTCCATCTCGTTGATCTGGGCGAAATGGACGACGCCCGGATCCTCGCCTTTCGACAAGGGCCCGAAAGCCTGGCTGAGCGCCGACTGCACGACATGGGCCGAACCGTCCTTCAGCGCGGCGATGGCCGAGACCCCGGGCGGCGAGACCGACCAGTCGGCCTCCAGCCCCTCCTCGGTCAGAAACCCGCCGGCCATCGTCGCGATGAGCGGCGAATAGAAGGCCGAGAACAGGCTGAACTGGATGTTTATTCGGGTCATGGGCGGCGGCTCTCAAGCTCGGTCAGGCGGTCAGGCGCGCCCGTGCTAGCCTGCAAAGACCGTGCCGTCCATCAACTTGTTGGCGGTGCGCAGGATGGCCGCCGAGGCAACGCTGCCGTCGTCGGCCAGGGTCGCGATCACCGAGGTCTGACCCGACGGATGCTCGATTTCCAGCGTCTTGGGATTGCCCGGCGGCACCTGCGCCAGCGCCGCGGCGGGAGATCCGGGCAGCAGGCAGGCCGTCGCGACGCTGACGGCGCCAAGCACGCCGATGGTGGCGTGGCAGCGGTGCGGGATGAAGGTCCGGGTGGCGATCGCCCCGCCGTCCTGCGGCGCGCTCACCAAGGTCATTTTCGGCACCGTCTTCGCCACCACATTGCCCAAATTCATCAGCGGGCCGCAGGCAAGGCGCAAGCGTTCGAGCCGGACTTTCAGGGCGTCATCGGCATCCAGCGTCTCGCGGCTCTCGGTTCCGGCGATGCCGGCGTCTTCCGCCCGCAGCACGACGCAGGGCATGCCGTTGTCGATCAGCGTGACCTCGATCCCGTCGACCCGGCCGACCGCCCGCCCGGTCGGCAGCAGCGCGCCGCAGGTGGCGCCTGCGGTGTCCCGGAACGTAAGCGGCACCGGCGCGGCGGCGCCCGGCACGCCGTCGATCCGGGCATCGCCGGCGTAGGAGACCGTGCGGCCCGGCGTCCTTACCGTCGCCACCGCCGTCTGCCCGGTATTCTCCAGATAGATCGTCACCGGCGTTTCGCCGTCGCGCGCCGGCACCAGGCCGCGCTCGATGGCGAACGGGCCGACCCCGGCCAGGATGTTGCCGCAGGTCTGGGCATCGGAGACCAGCGGCGCGTCGACGCTCACCTGGAGGAAGAGATAGTCGACATCGACACCGGCGCGATCCGAAGGCGAGACCACGGCGACCTTCGATGTCAGCGGGTCGGCGCCCCCCATGCCGTCGATCTGGCGCGGATCGGGCGAGCCCATGACCCGGCGCAGGAAGGCGTCGCGCGCCGCCGGGTCAGCCGGCAGGTCGTCGGCCAGGAAAAAGCCGCCCTTGGATGTGCCGCCGCGCATCCACAGGCAGCGCACGCCGCCCGAAACATTGTCAGACATATTTCAGCCCGGCGGCTTCGAGGTCGCCGCGCATGCCGTACATGTCGAGTCCCAGCTCGCCGGCGGCGAGGCGCTCGCGCTTTTCCGCCTCGTTCGCAATGCGGGCCTGCGCCTTCGCCAGCACGTCGGCGGCCTCCTCGTGTCGAACGATACACACCCCGTCATCGTCGCCGACCACGACATCGCCCGGACTGACCGGCGCGCCGGCGCAGACCACCGGCACGTTGACCGATCCGGGCGTGCGCTTCACCGTGCCCTGGGCGCACACCGCCCTCGACCAGACCGGGAAGCACATCGCCGTCAGGTCCTTGACATCGCGCACGCCGGTATCTGCAACCAGCCCGGCCGCGCCGCGCGCCCGGCAGGAGGTCGCCAGCAGATCGCCGAAATAGCCGGCGTCCGACGGCGAAGTGACCGCCAGGACCAGCATGTCGCCCGGCTGCAATTGTTCGATGGCGACATGGACCATCCAGTTGTCGCCTGGCGGCGCAAGGATGGTGACGGCGGAGCCCGCCGCCGCCGCGCCGGCATAGATCGGCCGCATATACGAGGCCAGCAGCCCGGTGTGCCCCTGGGCTTCGTGGACGGTCGCGACGCCGCACTCGCCGAGCGCTGCAATGACCGCTGGATCGGCCCGCTCGATATCCCGGACGACAATATTGTCCATCACAGTTCGTCCACGCAGCGCGGGAACACGGCCTGGAAACCCTCGGCGAATTTGCAGTCCCGTCCGCCGGCCATGCCGCCCGAATTGCGCCGGAAATGGTTGCCCCGGTTCTCCGCGACGTTGGTGTAGTAGGCCCAGAGGTGGTGCTGGCCCTCCATGCATTCGATGGCGGCGCGCTTCTTTTCCCACACGCTCGTGATGTCGAGGAACACGTTCGGCACCCAGCCCATCTGCTCGGTCTGGTGCGGCTCGAACAGATACATCTGCGGCGCGCCGAGCACCTTCTCGCCCGGATTGTGGCCCCAGGCCTGGGCGATCATGCGCGCCTCCATGGTGAAGGCCATCGTCGCCATATGGTCGGTGTTGTACGGGTCGTACTTCGAATGGGTCAGGATGAAGGACGGCTGCACGGCGCGCAGCACGTCGACCAGCCGGTGTTTCGCGTCCTCGTCCAGAGTGAGCGGATAGTCGCCGAGGTCGAAGCAGACCAGGTCGTGGGCGCCCAGCACTTCGGCGGCCTTCTCCGCCTCCTTGCGCCGAACGGCCTTCACTTTGTCCAGCGTCGCGCCGTCCTGCTTCCACAGCCGTGCGCTCTCGCCGCGCTCGCCGAAGGACAGGCAGACGACCGTCACATCGACGCCGCGCTCCCGATGCAGCGCTATCGCACCGCCGCAGCGCCACACGAAATCTGCCGCATGGGCGCTGACGACGAGGGCGGATTTCCGGTCGCTCATGGCATTCTCCTTACGGGTCCCGGACGGCGCAGCTATTCGGCGGACTCTCCGCCCGGGGCGCGGTGCGCGATCCGGGGATCCCCGGCAATCATGTCGAGCAGGACCCGGGCGTTCCCTTTTGGCCGTCGTCGGCCCTGTTCCCACTCGCGCAGCGTGGCTGTATCGACACCGATGCTTCTGGCGAACGCGTCCTGCGACAGACCGGTGCAGGCCCGGATGGCCACGACATCGAGTTCCGGCACGTCGATCCTTTCGATTTCGACAGGGCCTTCGCGCTCTTCGCGCCGTGCCTGGGCCAATACTTCCTTCAGGCCCCGTTCAATCCTTTCCGAAGCGTCATTCATCGCCCGCTCCATTCCGTCCGATTCCGCACCTCAATCGGCAGTGCAACCGCCGCGGCGTCTCGCATCGCGGCCGCAACGACCGGCATGTTGCGATACCCGATGTTTAGCACCGCTCGGCAACCCGGTAAAAGCCCGGCCCGGATAGCGGGTTGCCGAGCGGCGGGTTCGCCCCGTAGAAAAGGCGGGTGACGCGGCGGCCGGGTCGGCATTGCCGAGCCCGCCGCAACCTATAGGGAGGAATGCATGTTCAGGTTCACGACAGGAACGATCCTGGCCGGCAGCCTTGCGCTGGCGGCGGCGGCCGAGGCGCGGGAAATCAAGGTCGGCTTCATCGCGCCCAAGTCCGGCGGCGCGGCCCAGCTCGGCGATCAGCTCGAAAAGGGCGCACGGCTCTATATCAAGCTGCACGCGAAAGAGCTTGGCGGCGACACGATCAAGCTGATCGTCCGCGATTCCAAGCGGCCCGGCGGTCCGATCGCCAAGGCCGCGGCGCAGGAGCTGATCGCGCGCGAGAAGGTCGAGATCCTCGGCGGCGTGATCTTTTCGCCCAACGCCATGTCGATCGCGCCATTGGCGACCGCGGCGAAGGTGCCCTTCGTCGTCATGAACGCCGGCACCTCCTGGATCACCACCCTGTCGCCGAACATCGCGCGGGTCTCCTTCACCATGTGGCAGGCTGGCTTCATCATGGGCGAGCACGCCGCCAACGCGCTGGGCTGCAAGACGGCGATTTCCGGCTACACCAACTACCCGCCGGGCAAGGACAGCGTGGCGGCTTTCAAGCGCGGTTTCGAAGGCGCCGGCGGCAAGGTGATCGACTCGATCCCGATGGGCGGCCCGCGCGAGGCGCCGGACTTCACGCCCTTCTTCCAGCGCGTGAAGGACAAGAACCCGAACTGCTTCTACGTCTTTGTGCCGGGTGGCAACCATGCCGCAGGGGCGTCCAAGACCTTTGTCGCCCTGGGCATGAAGCAGGCCGGCATCAAATTCATCGGCCCCGGCGACCTCACCCACGACCTGCAACTGCAGAGCATCGGCCCGGCCATCGCAGGCACGACCATCGCCATCCACTATCACGCCGATCTCGAGAACCCGGTCAACGCGGCCTACCGCAAGGCGTTCAAGGCTGAATACGGCAAGGATGCGGTGAACGATTTCGTGAGCGTTGGCGGCTATGACGGCATGGCCGCGGTCTTCCACATCATCAAGTCGGCCAAGGGCGGCAAGATTACAGCAGACAGTGCGATCAAGGCGCTGCGGGGCTGGACCCATGACAGCCCGCGCGGGAAGATTTCGATCGACCCGGTCACGCGAGACATCGTCCAGAACATCTACGTCGCCGAGGTCGTCGACGATAACGGCACCCTGCGCCACAAGACTCTGAAGACCATCGAGGCGGTCAAGGACAAATGCAAGGAGCTGAAGATCGGCCGGTGCGGAAAGTAGCAGATTCCGCTAGTCTGTCGCTTCAGCCGTATCCGAAGGGAGGATTATCATGCTGAAACATACCACCGGACTTATCCTCGCCGGCGCGGTCGCCTTTGCGGCGGCGGCCGAAGCGCGGGAAATCAAGGTCGGCTTCATCGCGCCCAAATCCGGCGGCGCGGCCCAGCTCGGCGACCAGATGGAAAAGGGCGCGCGGCTCTACATGAAGCTGCACGCCAAGGAACTGGGCGGCGACACGATCAAGCTGATCGTCCGCGATTCCAAGCGGCCCGGCGGGCCGATCGCCAAGGCGGCGGCGCAGGAGCTGATCGCCCGCGAGAAGGTCGAGATCCTCGGCGGCGTGATTTTCTCGCCCAACGCCATGTCGATTGCGCCACTGGCGACCGCCGGCAAGATGCCCTTCGTCATCATGAACGCCGGCACCGCGTTTATCACCAACATGTCGCCGAACATCGTGCGCGTGTCCTTCACCATGTGGCAGGCCGGCTACATCATGGGCGAGCACGCCGCGAAGGAAATGGGCTGCAAGACGGCTATCTCCGGCTACACCAACTATCCTCCCGGCAAGGACAGCGTCGCCGCCTTCGCGCGCGGCTTCGAAGGGGCCGGGGGCAAGGTGATCGACTCGATCCCGATGGGCGGCCCGCGCGAGGCGCCGGACTTCACGCCCTTCTTCCAGCGCGTGAAGGACAAGAAGCCCGGTTGCTTCTACGTCTTCGTGCCGGCGGGCAACCATGCCGCGGGCGTGGCCAAGACCTATCAAGCGCTCGGCATGCGCAAGGCCGGCGTCAAGCTGGTCGGCCCTGGCGACATCACGCAGGACACCCAACTCCAGGGCATGGGCAAGGCGGCGGTCGGCGTTATAACCGCGCACCACTACCATGCCGATCTGGCGACGCCGGTGAACCAGGCGTTCGTCAAGGCCTGGAAGGCGGCCTACGGCGCCAAGTCGACGCCGGACTTCGTCGGCGTGGGCGGCTATGACGGCATGGCCGCGGTCTATCACATCATCAAGTCGGCCAAGGGCGGCAAGATCACGGCAGCCGGCGCGATTGCGGCCCTGAAAGGCTGGAAGCACAACAGCCCGCGCGGTCCGATCATGATCGATCCGGAAACCCGCGAAATCGTCCAGAATGTCTATGTCGCGCAGGTTTACGACGACAACGGCACATTGCGGCAGAAGAAGCTGAAGACTTTCGTGGCCGTGAAGGACAAGTGCAAGGAGCTGAAGATCGGCCGCTGCGGCAAGTAACGGCTGCAGTCCGATCCGTCGGTTCGGCCGGCCCGGCCGACGGGCCTTTCCGTCCCTCGATACGCCCCGGATTGTATCCGGGGCTACTCGGGATGAGGGGAGTGCTGGGTTTTCCCTACCTCATCCTGAGTAGCCGCGAAGCGGCGTATCGAAGGACGCTTGTTCCGTTCCGGCCGATCTGACGGACTATTCCCGGCCCTATCCCCAACCGGCTCCCCCCGCATGGCAGCAGCCTTCGATATCGCGACCACGATCCTCGTGTTCGGCCTGGCCTACGCGATGCTGCTGTTCATCATCTCGGTCGGCCTGTCGATCACGATGGGGCTGATGGGCTTCGTCAACCTGGCCCACGGCGCCTTTGCCATGGTCGGCGGCTACATCACGGTGAAGCTGGTGGCGCCGATGGGCGTGCCCTACCTGCTCGCCCTGGTGATCGCCTTCTTCCTTGTCGCCGCGCTCGGCGTGGTCATGGACCGGCTGCTCTATCGCCATGTCTACGGCCGGCCGGAACTCGACCAGGTCCTGTTCACCATTGGCATCGTCTTCGCCTCGGTCGCCGGCGTTTCCTTCGTCTGGGGGCCGGACCCGCAGAATATCCTGCTGCCGGAAATTCTGCTCGGCGACATCGACCTCGGCTTCAAGAACATCCCGATCTACCGCGCCTTCATGATCGTTGCCGGCGGCGTCATCGTGGCGGCGCTGTTCTTCGGCCTGGAGCGGACGAAGATCGGCGCCCAGGTGCGCGCCGCGGTGGACAACCGGCGCATGGCCGAATCCTGCGGTATCCCGACCGGCCGGCTGTTCACCATCATCTTCGCGCTGGGCAGCGGCATGGCGGCGCTCGGCGGCGGCCTGGGCATCCAGATCCTCGGCGGGCTGAAACCGGTGTTCGCGTTCGAGTATCTGGTGATCTTCCTGATTGTCGTGGCAGTCGGGGGGCTGGGCAACATCCGCGGCACCTTCGTAGCCGCCCTGCTGCTCGGCATCATCGATTTCGCCGGCAAGTATTTCCTGCCGGAGGGCGGCGGCTTCTTCATCTACGGTGTGACCTTCATCGTGCTGCTGTGGCGGCCGCACGGCCTGTTCGGGAAGGCGTGACGTGACCGGTTCGCCCCCCCGAACGAATAATGGCGCCGCCGCCGCCCTGTTGCGCGCCCACCGCTTCCGGGCGATCGAGCTGATCCCGTGGATCCTTGCGATCGCAGTCTATTTCCTGTTCCCCGGCTACCGGCTGCTGGCGACCCAGATTCTGGTGCTGATCCTGTTCGCGATCTCGCTCGACCTGATCGTCGGCTATGCCGGGATCGTCTCTCTCGGCCACGCCGCCTTCTTCGGCACCGGGGCCTACACCGCGGCCCTGCTGGCCGACGCCGGCTGGCAGGAGCCGATCTCCGCCCTCGCGCTGGGTGCGGTAACGGCCGGCCTGCTCGGCTGGGTTTCGGGCTGGATCATCCTGCGCACACGGGAACTCACGCTGTTGATGCTGACCATGGCCCTGGGGATCATCCTCTACGAACTGGCCAAGGACCTGGATGACATCACCGGCGGCTTCGACGGCATCAATTTCGAGAACAGCGCGATTCTCGGCCTGTTCCCCTTCGACGTCCTCTACTACACCACGAACTACTGGTACGCCTTCGCCTTTCTGGTGCTCGGCTTCCTGGTCGCGCGCACGGTCGTCTATGCGCCGTTCGGTCGCTCGCTGGTCGGCATCCGCGAAAATGTCCGCCGCATGCACGCCATCGGCACGCCGGTGCAGCAGCGCATGCGCCATGTCTACGTCATCGCAGCCATGATCGCCGGGGTCGCCGGTGCGATCTGGGTCCAGGTCCAGGGCAACATCACGATCGGCGTCTACGAGTTCGAGATGTCGGGCAACATCCTGATCATGCTGATCCTGGGCGGCACCGGCCGGCTCTACGGCGCCTTCGTCGGCGTCACCGTGTTCACCATCCTGGAGAACCTGACCGAGACCGTGCTCGGCACCGATCCGCCCTACTGGGAGCTGGTGGTCGGCGTCGCGCTCATCGTCACGGTCCTGTTCGCGCCGCGCGGCCTGCTCGGCGTGTTCGATCCGCTGATCCGCCGCTTCCGGGAGCGGACGCCATGACCGCTGATCTGGGGACCGCTGATCTGGTGACCGCCGATCTCGGGACCGCCGTTCTGGAAGCGCCGGTTCTGGAAACGAAGGGGCTGTGCAAGAATTTCGGCGCCCTGGTCGTCGCGCGGGACATCGATTTCGCGCTCGACGCCGGCGCGCGCCACGCCGTGATCGGGCCGAACGGCGCCGGCAAGACGACCTTTGTCAACCTGCTGACCGGCGCCTTGCCGCCGACCAGCGGCTCGGTGCTGCTCGACGGCCGCGACATCGCTGCGCTGGCCGAGCACGAGCGGGTCAAACGCGGGCTGGTGCGGACGTTCCAGATCAACACCCTGTTCAACGGCCTGACGGTGCTGGAGAACATCTACCTCACCGTCGCCGAGCGCATGGGCGTGGCGGCCGGCCTGTTCCGCCCGGTCGGCAGCCGGCCCGAGGTGGTCGCAGAAGCCGAACGGCTGGTCGAGATGGTCCAGTTGCAGGACGACGCCGGCCGGACCATCGACGAACTGCCCTACGGCCGCCAGCGCCTGGTCGAGATCGCCATCGCGCTCGCGCTCGACCCGCGGGTGCTGCTGCTCGACGAGCCCTCGGCCGGCGTGCCCGGCGCTGAATCCCACATCATCCTCGACGCCGTCGCCGCCCTGCCGGCGGACATCGCCATCATGATCATCGAGCACGATATGGACGTCGTGTTCCGCTTCGCCGAACGGATCACGGTGCTGGTCTCCGGCGCGGTGCTGGCCTCCGGTCCGCCGGAGGAAATCGCGGCGGACGAGCGCGTCCGCGCCGTCTATCTGGGCCAGGGTCATGGCTGAGCCGCTGCTGACCCTCGACGCGGTGACCGCCGGCTACGGCGCGACCCGGGTGCTGGAGGACCTGTCGCTCTCGCTGGGCGACCGGGAGAGCGTTGCCGTCATCGGGCGCAACGGCGTCGGCAAGACGACCCTGCTGGCGACGGTCATGGGTCACACCACCCTGCACGGCGGCGCGATCCGCTTCGCCGGGCAGGACATTTCGCGCCTGCCGATCCACCGCCGTGCGGTTGCCGGCATCGGCTACGTGCCGCAGGAGCGCGAGATCTTCCCTTCGCTCACCGTGCGCGAGAACCTGGAGATCGGGGCGCGGGCCGGTGGTGGAAGGGGCAGCGGCGGTGGCGCGGAAGACTGGACGGACGCGCGGATTTTTCAGCTGTTTCCGCAACTGGAAGCGCGGCTGGGCAACGACGGCAACCAGCTGTCCGGCGGCGAGCAGCAGATGCTGGCGATCGCCCGCGCCCTGATGGCCAACCCCCGGATTCTCCTCATGGACGAGCCGACCGAGGGGCTGGCGCCCGTGATCGTCGAGGATCTGGTGCGCATCCTCGCAGCGCTGCGCGACGAGGCCGGCGTCGCCGTGGTGCTGGTCGAGCAGAACAGCGCGATCGCGCTCAACTTCGCCGAGCGCACCGTCGTGCTGGACCGCGGCCGCGCGGTCTACGACGGCCCGTCGAAAGCCCTGCAGGACGATCCGGAGAAGCTGGAAAGCTTGGTCGCGGTGACGGGCTGACCCTTCGATACGCCGCTTTGCGGCTACTCAGGGTGAGGGATTATAGCAGGAAGGACGACACTCGTTCCGATCCCCCTCTTCCCGAGTAGGCGCGAAGCGCCGTATCGAGGGGCGGAGCGAGCCCGCTCACCCGATCGTGCCGTCGGCGGCCCAGCCGTCGAAAATCTCCAGCGCCGCTTCGGCGAATTCCACGTCGTTGATGTGGCAGTCGAGCTCGGTCATCAGCGCCGGCGGGCGGACGGAATTCCGCAGCTCGTCGGCGAAGGCCGCCATGCCCGCCGGGTCGTGCGCCTCGTAGCCCGGCCGGTCCCATTTCACGATGCCCTGGCTGGGCAGGATGAAATGCACCGGCCCCGTGCTCTGCGCCAGCCGCCGGCCGACCTCGCGGGCGATTTCCCGGCGCTCTGCCTTGTTGAGCAGCCCCGACTTGATCAGCCGGTTGTGGATGTGGAACGGCCGGTCGGCGAAGCGGGGCGGCGCGTCCTGCCAGGCCGGGATGTGCACGAGGCTGAGATATCCCGGCGCGACGATCTGGGGAGTCCCGGCCCGGCCCGCGCCCAGCAGGCGGCTCTCTCCGGCCTCGACGACGGAGCCCATCATCAGGTTGCCGAGCTCGACGAGCGTGAAATCCATGACGCAGCAGAACCCGCCCCGGGAGGCGATGCTTTCGAACGCCATCCCGCCCATGCCGGTCGCGTGGAAGATCGCGACTTCGTAGCCGCGCGCCTCCAGGGCGGGCTTCAGCGTCTTCATGTAGTGCATGGAGCCCGATCCGAGCGACGTCATGCCGACGACGGGGCGGTCTCCCGCCGGCGCCTCGGCCGCCTGCGCGGCGCCGAGCACGGCGCCGGCGGCCTGGCTGAGCGTCGCCTTGCAGACCGAGTTCAGCCCGTACAGGCCGCCGGCCCAGAGGATCATCTGGATATCGGACGACAGCCGGTCGCGCGGGATCAGCGGCGAGAAGGCGATCGTCGAGACGACGTATTTCGGCGCGCCGAGCGGCAGCGCCTTGCAGATGTCGAGCGCCGCATCGGTCCCCATGGTGCCGCCGAGAATGACGATACCGTGGAACCGGCCCTGCCGGTACAGGTCGGCGGCGAGCGCCGCGGCGCCCCTTGCCATGATCTGCATGGCGGCGTTCTCGTGGCCGGCGTCGACCGCGGCCTCGATCGAGCTGCCGCCCGCCGCCGCCACGTCGCGCTTCGAATAGTCGACGGGGGCCGCCGGCTCGCCCAGCACGCTGATGTCCATGGTGAGCACGCCGCCGCCGAGCGAGCGGATCCGCTCCGCCATGTAGGCGAGCTCCGGGTTCTTGGTATCGTAGGTCCCTACGACGAGGATCGTCCTGTCGGTCATCGCCCTGCCCGCCCGCGCTGAACCGAATTCGCGGCGCGCTTCCCGCCCGCTGCCGGCATTATACCACCGATGGCGCGCCCTTCGACAGGCTCAGGGCGGGCTCTCGATACGCTGCGCAATAACCAAGCGTGCCGCCCCGGATTTCCGCTTCGCTCCGTCCGGGGTGACACTGTATGTATTTCGCGGACGCAGCACACGGAAACGAGGAGGCAGCCATGCCCCGGGGCGTGATCGACTACGCGGCGCTGGCGGGCCCGGAGGCGCAGGCCCTGCGCGCGAAGGCGCCGGACGGGGCGCTGCCCTTCGACATCCGCAGGATCGGCCATGTCGTGCTCTACGTCGCCGACCTGGAGCGCGCGGTCGATTTCTACACCCGCGTGCTCGGCTTCCGGGTCTCGGACGTCTACCCCGACACGATGATGGACGGCGGCATGGTCTTCATGCGCTGCAACGCGGACCATCACGGCGTCGCCCTGGTCGGCGCGGGCGCGCCGCCGGGGGAGCGCGCCGGCATGCACCACATGGCCTTCGAGGTCGCCACCGTCGACGAGGTGCTCAAGGCGCGCGCCTGGCTGGAAGCGAACGGCGTCGGGATCCTGTTCGAGGGCCGGCGGCGCGCCGGCGCGCAGGTCGCCGTGGAATTCCGCGATCCGGACGGCCACTGGCTGGAAATCTACTGGGGGCTGGACAAGGTGCCCGAAGGCCCGGACGGCCCCGCCGGCGCTGACGGCCCCGGCGAAAAGCCCGCCATCCGCCCGCCGGGGGAATGGCGCGAGGTCTTCAGCCTGGAGGACGCCCTCGACGACGCCCCGCCGGGCCAGGACACGACGCTGGCCGACCCGTCGCTGAGGCGGGACCGGGGGATCGGCCGGCCGTGACCCCCCTGCCCGTGTACGTCATCAATCTGGACCGCCGCCCCGACCGGCTCGAGACCATCGCCGCCGACCTCGGCCGGCTCGGCCCGCCCGTCCAGCCCCGGCCCCCCGGCGCCCCCGGCCCGGGCCCCACCCCCGCCGCCTCCGCGCGGCCGGCCCTGCCGTTCGAGCGCGTGCCCGCCGTCGACGCCCGCCAGCTGCCGCCGGAGGACAGGGCCGACCGGAATCCGCTGTTCCGCGCCGGCTCGAAGGCCTGCATGCTGAGCCATGGCGAGGCCCTGCGCCGCTTCCTGGCGACCGACCGCGACGCGGCCATGATCCTCGAGGACGATGCCGAACTGGCGTCCGACCTGCCGGCGGCGTGCCGATCGACCGACTGGTGGCCCGCGGGGACCGGGCTGATCAAGCTGGAGCGGCCGAACCGCCTGAAAGACCTCCAGGGCCCCCGCTGCGGGCAAACGCCGGGCGGGCGGGAGTTGCGGCGGATCGTGCGCTGGAACGCCGGGTCCGCCGGCTATCTCATTGACCGGGACGCGGCCGGCATCGTCCTCGCGGCGTTCCGGGATGCGGCCGTGTCGACCGACCGCCTGCTGTTCGATCCCCGCATTTCGAAGGCCGCGCGGCGCGTCCGGCCGGTGCAGGTCAATCCCGCCCCGGTCCGGCAGCGCCGGCTGGATTCGGACATCGCGCCGACCAAGGCGGCAATTTCGCGCCGGCAGAAAACGTGGCACCAGCTGCGCCGCCGCAACATCCCCTACCAGATGCTGCTGTTCTGGTGGCAGCTGACCGGCCGCGCGCGCCGGCAGTGGGTGCTCTACAGCGAGAGCCCGGATGGGGCGCTGGAAGATACGGCGCCGGGGCCCTGATGAGGAAATTGTCCCTGTACCGATCCGGACGCCCTGCCGCCCTCGACAGGCGGTCCCCGGCGCAACGGGGGTCCACCCTGTCATGAAATGTCAGGAAATGTCATGTTTTGTCCCGATCCGTGGCGATGTCCTCCTCCTTTGCGTCTTCGCGGCCCGGCCTCACGACTTAAACAGACCGGTCTATACATCGTGTTTTTTTGCAATAGAGCCGCCGTTTCCGGCGCGAAATCCGCAGAAATCCGCCATTTCCGCTCCGGCGGCCCAACACAAACGGCGGCAAGCTGTGTATAATTTCCCAGGCTGCCCGCGCCGGACGGCCGCGCGGATGCCAAGGCGCGGCCGCGGCGCCGGAGGAGCGGCTTTCGGCATGCGCCGGGAAATGTCATGATTTGTCATGGTCGCTCCTTCCCGGTCCGGCCATCCGGCTATGCAAACCTGTCTGTGCACCGTGTTTTTCTTGCACCCGATCCGCCTGTCCGGGGCACGGCACAACGCTGGGCCGCCCGCCGGAGACATGAGTTTGTTCATATAATGTTCCTATGCGGATGTCAAGCTTAGTTTTGCGGCGTCTCCGTCTGGGTTCCGGCCCGGGGATTCGCCTGCGGACAGGGCAAGGCCGCGCGCGCCGGGAACGGGTGCGGTGTAGCGAGGGATCGGAAGGCGGGATCGGCAAGGCCCTGAATGCGGATTCCGCGTTGAGGTAAAGGGGTGTTGCGCAACCGGCGCGGCAAGTTATTCAGACAATTCCGGCAAGCCGCCGTCGCGCGTTCCGTAGGTCAATTTCCGGCCGCGCTCGCGCGTGCGCACCGTGAATCCGGCGTCGCGAAGCAACGCCTCGCAGGCAGCCGATGTTCTCCCGCCCTGTCGCTCGGGGCCGGTATCGATGGAGATGCGCGCCGTCCGCCGGAGCAGGTCCCGGCCGCCTTCCAGCACTTCGGGCTCCGCGCCTTCGGCATCGCATTTGAGGAAGGCGAGCCCGTCGATCCCGTAGTCCCCGGCGATCCGGTCCAGGGTCGTGGCGCGGCGGCGAATGGCGCCAGTCGTTACTCCTGGTGTGTCAGCCCCGAAAACCGAACTGTCCGCCTTCGAAGCAGCAAGGCTGAAGGTCAGTTCTTCCTCGGAATTCCAGACCAGCGCATCGATCACCGTAATCGATTCCCAATCCGCCAGATTCCGTCTGAGGCAAGCGAGAGCATCCGGATCGGGTTCGACCGCATAGACGGCCCGTCCCCGGTTCAGCGCCAGAAGAGCAAACTCCCCTGCATGTGCGCCGACATCGAGAACAGGTCCAGGCGGCGGTTCGAGGGCACTGAAGAGATATTGACGGTCGAGACCGTGCAAGCGTCCGGCCAGCCCTCGCTTGTAGCGCCGCCAACTTATCGGTGAAACTCGGAGCATCGAACCGTCAGGCGTCGCAATTTGGCAGTAGCCATCGACTTCCCGCAATTTCAGCGGAACGCGCCGCTGATATCCGAACGCCGCATAGAACCGGTGCCGGGCGAATTTGAACCGCTCTGCTCTCGGCAATCCTCTGGCGTCCTTGCGGGCCGTCATGTATCCCCCACCGATCCTGCACAAGTTCGCCTGGGAAAGCTCTCTTGGCTCATATCGCGCTTCTGATTCCTAGTCTCGCGGGTGGCGGAGCGCAACGGACGGCGCTCAAGATCGCTGGCGGGCTCGTGCGGCGGAAACATCGGGTCGATATTGTGCTGTTTGCGCCAACTGTCGCCTATCCTCAGGAAGTTCCGGAGTTCGCCCGGCTCATTGTCCTTTGCGGTTGCAAACAATGGCGGCGGCGTGTCGAAGCGGACCTGCCGGCCGGTACGATCTGGCGGGCCGAGCATGCCCCACGCGTGCAATTGGCGCGACTCGCGACAGGCCTGATCCGTGACTTTCCCACCGGCGTGCCGGTCCTGCTTCGCCGCGCGGCGCTCGGCCGCGCGCTCCGTCTCAGCCGTTATGTCGAACGTGAACGCCCGGACATCCTCTTCGCCAATCTCGCGCCGGCAGAATATCCGGCGTTCTTCGCCCGGCGCCTCGCCGCACCACGCGAATTCCCGCCCATCGTGCCTATTATGCGCAATATAGTGAAGCCTGGGATCAGGCATACGAAGCGGCGGCGAATGTTGTTCCCGGAATCAGCGCATGTTGTGGCGGTCTCGCGCGGCGTTGCGGAGAACGTCTCTGTGTCGGTTGGCGTGCCGCCCGAGAAGATAACGCCGATCTACAACCCGACTTTCACGCCGGAAATTGCCCGGCGCGCCGAAGCGTCGCCTGACCATCCCTGGTTCAGGGACGGTGGCCCGCCGGTCATCCTCGGAGTCGGGCGCCTCGCGCCGCAGAAAGACTTCGCGACGCTGATCGAGGCCTTCCGCCGCGTGTCGGCGGCGAGCCCCTGCCGGATGATCGTCCTCGGGGAAGGATCGCTGCGTCCGCAACTCGAAGGCCAGGTTCGTGCCCTTGGCCTCGAAGATCGTGTGTCGCTGCCCGGCTGGGTGGAAAACCCTTACGCCTTCATGTCTCGCGCCGCCCTATTCGTTCTCTCGTCGCGGCATGAAGGCTTTCCAGGCGTGCTGGTTGAGGCACTCGCCTGTGGCTGTTCCGCCGTGTCGACGGATTGCCCGGCCGGACCTTCGGAAATTCTGGAGGACGCCCAATTGCTTGCACCGGTCGGCGATCCCGAAGCATTGGCGCAGACTATGCTGCGGGCGCTCGCCCGGCCAGCGGACAAAGCGGCTTTGCGCGCCCGCGCCTCTCGGTTCTCCGAAAAAAGAGCGGCCGAAAGATACGACACACTCGTTGCTACGATTCTGGCCTGTAAATGAGGAAGTCGTCGCAGAATATGAATCGTTATTTGGACTCTAGTCGACAAATCCTCTAACAGAGGCATGACCGGTCGGAGCGCCTGATTGAAATGGCTACAAGAAAATTACTGCGGCAGTTCCTACCAAAAAATCGATGGGGAGACCGTATATACGGACGCCATTCTTTCCGCAAGAGACTGGGGCGCGATCCAGTATATCCTCCGGTCAAGTTCAACGATCATCTCTTTGCTTGGAAAACGAGCGGCGCGTGCTACGATCCACTTATTCAGTTTGTCACAGACAAGGAGTACGCGAAACTCTACATCGCTGCAATAGTCGGTGAGGAATACGTTACTGAAACATACCGAATATTGCAGAGAAAGAAGGAATTGAAGGAACTTAACCTGGATCGGTTTCCATGTATCCTGAAACCGACCCATTCGAGCGGCCAAATCATGGTTTGCGGCGATGACTCCGCACCACTGGATCGGACGGAATTGGAGAAATGGTTCGAAATCGACTATTACTACTCAAAAAGAGAACCGAATTATCGTCATCTTTCTCCAAAGATTATCGTCGAGGAATTTTTCTCGGAAGACGGCCACACCATCCCAAAAGATTATAAGATATTCTGCGTTCACGGCATTCCGAAATTCATTCAGGTCGACGGAGATCGCTTTTCCGGCCATTCCCGAAATCTTTACGATTTGTCCTGGAATCGAATTCCTGCGGTGTACGTCTACCCAAACAGAAAACGCGACGATCCGAGGCCTGAACTGCTCGACATGATGCTCGATGCAGCACGAAAGCTGTCTGCCGCTTTTTCCTTTGTCCGAGTAGACTTCTACGCAACGAAAACCGAAATTCGCGTCGGCGAATTAACATTTTTCCCGGAAAGCGCTTCGGGAAAACTCGAACCTGAAGAGGCCGAAAACGCTCTGGGCGCATATTTCAGCGATTGAGAAACTTAACTGAAACGATGCCTCTTTCAACAGGCACGGAATCTTTCGATGAGCAAGCACAAACAAGTCGTCAGCCATCAATTTCAATTCAAGCCAAGTGATGTAAGGAAACATTGCCTCGATAAGCGGATGTGGCATGAATTTGTTCGTCTGAGCGAAATTGAATTGATACTTTCTATTCTTGGAGATCGTCAATTCGAGAATGCCCTAGAAATAGGCTCGGGCGATGGCTTGCAGAGCGAAAGACTTTCCCAGCGATGTGACCGAATGATTTGTAGCGATATCGACCGAAAACGATGGGATAGTCGACCGGAACGGAATATTCCGTCTAATATATCTCACATTAGTCTGGATGCGACGGATTTATCGTCATTTTCCGATAATTCGTTCGACTTGGTATATTCGAGCAACGTCTTGGAGCATGTTGAAGAAATAGATCTGTGCCTTAGCGAAATTTACCGTGTTCTAAGGCCGTCGGGTATCGGTATACACAGCATGCCTTCGCGACATTGGAAAGTCTTTAACTCGCTTTATCGTATTTCGAGATTCCGAAAACCGAAAGTTCATGGCATAGAGAGGACGAACTGGAAAGAGTTTGTCGAATTCGGACTAGAGCCTTGGTTGCAAAAATTGAATCGCGCGAACTTTAGAATAGAAGATATTCTAGGTATGCCGTTTTACCTAGGGGCTTCGGGCCGTTGGTCTTCAGTTATTATTGCAGGTAACGGACTCCGTCTTCCGTCCAGCTTTACATTTTTCGTTCGGCCAATAAAGGCTCCCGAATAGGCCGCCAGCCCGATCCGGAAAATTGGCGCCCCCAAGGGGGTTCGAACCCCTGTTTCCGGCGTGAGAGGCCGGCGTCCTGGTCCACTAGACGATGGGGGCGCGGGTCGGGCGGCGGACGGGGAGCGATAGCGCAGCCGGCCCCGCGCGGCAAGCCCCGCCGCCGCCTCAGCGCTGCGCCGTCTCCCAGCCCTCCGCCGTCCAGGCCGGGGCGCCCGAGGGCGGCAGGGGGTCGCGGCCGAGGATCGCGTCGGCGGCCTTCTCGGCGATCATGATGGTCGGCGCGTTGAGGTTGCCGGTGGGGATCGCCGGCATGACCGAGCTGTCGACGACGCGCAGCCCCGCCATGCCGTGCACCCGCAGTTGCGGATCGACCACCGCCATCGCGTCCGTGCCCATCCGGCAGGTGCCGCAGGGGTGATAGGCGCTCTCGACGGTCTCGCGCACGAAGCCGTCGATCTCGTCGTCGCTCCGCACCGCCGCGCCGGGCGCCAGCTCGTCGCCGCGATAGGGGTCGAAGGCCGGCTGGGCGAAGATCTCCCGGGTCAGGCGGACGCAGGCGCGCATCTCGGTCCAGTCGTCGTCGTGGCTCATATAGTTGAAGCGGACCTGCGGCGGCGCCTGCGGATCGGCCGAGGCGAGGCGGACCGTGCCGCGCGATTTCGAGCGCATCGGCCCGGCATGGGCCTGGTAGCCGTGGCAGCGCACCCGCTCCGCCATGTCGTAGGAGGCCGCCATCGGCAGGAAGTGAAACTGGATGTCTGGCCAGCGCACGCCCGGGCGCGAGCGGATGAAGCCGCCGGATTCGAAATGGTTGGTCGCGCCGAGCCCGGACTTGAACGCGATCCAGCGCATGCCGATCAGGGCCCTGGCCAGCAGGCCGGTCGCCGAATAGAGCGTGATCGGCCGGGTGCAGGCCTGCTGGATATAGAGTTCCAGATGGTCCTGGAGGTTTGCGCCGACGCCGGGCAGGTCGTGGACGGGCTCGATGCCGTGCTCCCGGAGATGGGCCGCCGGGCCGATGCCCGAGAGCATCAGGAGCTGCGGCGCGTTGATCGGCCCGCCGCTCAGGATAATCTCGCGCCGCGCTTCGGCGGTGCGGACCGGCCCGGCAGACCCGCCCGGGCCGCCCGAACCGCCCTGGCGGTATTCGACGCCGCGCGCGCGCCGGCCGTCCAGCAGCAGGCGGGTCGCCATGGCGCCGGTCTCGACGTGCAGGTTGGCGCGTCCGCGCGCCGGTTTCAGATAGGCGTTCGCGGTGCTCCAGCGCCGGCCCCGGTGGACCGTCATGTCCATCGGCCCGAAGCCTTCCTGGCGATAGCCGTTCATGTCGGCGGTGCGGCCGTAGCCGGCCTGTTCGCCGGCTTCGATGAAGGCGTTGTAGAGCGGGTTGGCCCTGGTCCCGCGCGAGGTGTGCAGCGGGCCGGATGCGCCGCGGTAGTCGTCGCCGCCGCCGGCGAAGCTCTCGGCCCTGCGGAAATAGGGCAGCACCTCGGCATAGGACCAGCCGGGCGCGCCGCCCCCGGCCCAGCCGTCATAGTCCAGGGCGTTGCCGCGGACATAGGCCATGCCGTTGACCGACGAGGAGCCGCCGAGCACCCGGCCGCGCGGGCAGTGCAAACGCCGGCCGCCCAGGTTCGGCTCCGGCTCGCTCCGGTAGTGCCAGCCGTAGCGCGGGTGGGTCATGGCGATGGCGAGCGCCGTCGGCATCTGGAGGAAGATGTTGCGGTCGCTGCCGCCGGCCTCGAGCAGCAGCACGCTGGCCGTGCCGTCGCCGGTCAATCGGTTGGCGAGCACGCAGCCCGCCGAACCGGCGCCGATCACGATATAGTCAAATGCCCGATTTTCGCTCATCCGGGTATCCCGCCGCACCGGCTATTGCGGCAAAATGGCCGCCGTGTTAGCCGTACCGCCCCCCGAAACGCCGCCAGAAACGCCGCGAGAAACGCTGGGAGGGGGCGCGGGCCGGGGACCGTAACCGGAGGAAATTCCAATGACAAGACGCGTACAAATCGCGGCATTGGGCGCCGCTGCCGCAATGCTGTTTTCGACCGCCGGCTGGGCGGCCGATCCCGCATCGTGCAAGAATGTCCGCTTCTCCGACGTCGGCTGGACGGACATCACCTCGACCACCGCGGCGACCTCCGTGGTGCTCAAGGCGCTGGGCTACAATCCGAGCGCGAAGGTGCTGTCGGTGCCGGTCACCTACAAGGGCCTCAGCAGCGGCGATATCGACGTCTTCCTCGGCAACTGGATGCCGACCATGGAAGCCGACATCAAGCCGTACCGCGAGGACGGGTCGGTCGAGACCATCGCGAAGAACCTGACCGGGGCGAAATACACCCTGGCGGTCAACAAGCTGGCGGCCGACGGCGGCATCAAGAGCTTCGCCGACATCGCCAAATTCAGCAAGCAGCTCGACGGCAAGATCTACGGCATCGAGCCGGGCAACGACGGCAACCGCCTGATCCAGAGCATGATCGACAAGAACACTTTCGGCCTGAAGGGCTTCAAGGTTGTCGAATCGAGCGAGCAGGGCATGCTGGCCCAGGTCGTGCGCGCCAACCGCAAGAAGCAGTGGATCGTGTTCCTGGGCTGGGAGCCGCATCCGATGAACGCCAAGTTCGACATGGCCTATCTCGCCGGCGGCGACGATATTTTCGGCCCGAATTTCGGCGGCGCGGAGGTCTATACCAACGTCCGCAAGGGCTATGCCAAGGCGTGCCCCAACGTCGGCAAGCTGCTGAAGAATCTCGTGTTCACGCTGGCGATGGAAAACGAGATCATGACCGCGATCCTGGAGCAAAAGCAGGATCCGCAGAAGGCGGCAACGGCATGGCTCAAGAAGAATCCCGGCATCCTGAAGGGCTGGCTCAAGGGCGTAACGACCCTGGGCGGCGGCGACGGCATGGCCGCGGTCAACAAGGCGATGGGCCTCTAGCTGCAATTCCCCGCCCGAAAGGCACCCGCCCGGTCGGCGCTCCTCCGCCCGGGCGGATGCCCGGACGGCGGACAGCGCCGCGGGGTAGTCCTTGGACTGGCTGACCGACGAGAAAATCCCGCTCGGCAGGTGGATCGAGTCCTTCGTGGATGTCCTGCTGGACCACGGCGCCTGGTTCTTCGACTACCTGTCCGATGCCCTGAATTTCACGATCGAGGGCGTGACCAGCCTTGCGCTGGCCCTGCCCTCGCTCCTGCTCGTCGCCCTGCTCGCCGGCTTCGCCTTCTGGCTGCACCGGTCGTGGAAGCTGGCCGCCGCCGTTATCCTCACCCTGCTGCTGGTCATCAACCTCGGCTATTGGGAGAACACGGTCCAGACCTTCACCCTGATCCTGTTTTCCACCGTGATCTGCATCGTCGTGGGCGTGCCGGTCGGCATCGCCGCGGCGCACCGGCCCTGGCTCTACAACGCCATCCGCCCGGTGCTCGACCTGATGCAGACGATCCCGACCTTCGTCTATCTGATCCCGACCATGATCATGTTCGGCCTGGGCGTCGTGCCGGGCCTGATCTCGACAGTGATCTTCGCGATTCCCGCCCCGATCCGCCTCACCCATCTCGGCGTCTCGAGCGTGCCCCGGCCGCTGGTCGAGGCCGGCGAGGCCTTCGGCGCGACCAGGCGCCAGCTGCTGTGGAAGGTGGAGCTGCCGCACGCCATGCCGACCATCATGGCCGGCGTCACCCAGTGCATCATGCTCAGCCTGTCCATGGTCGTGATCGCGGCGATGGTCGGCGCGCCGGGGCTCGGCGTTCCCGTCCTGCGCGCGCTCAACACCGTCAACATCGCCAAGGGGTTCGAGGCCGGGCTCGCCATCGTCATCGTCGCCATCCTGCTCGACCGCATCTGCAAGCAGCGCGGCGGCGGCAAAAAGCGGGGCTGAACCATTCACGCGATCGACCTGAAGGATGTCGACATCCTGTTCGGCGGCGATACCCGGGCCGCGCTGCAGATGCTCGACGGTGGCGCCGGGCGCCAGGAAATCCAGGACGCGACCGGCGCCGTGCTCGGCGTCGCCGGGGCCTCGCTCGCCGTCCGGGAAGGCGAGATCTGCGTGCTCATGGGCCTGTCCGGCTCCGGCAAGTCGACGCTCATGCGCGCCGTCAACGGCCTGTGCCGGGTCACCCGCGGCCAGGTGCTGGTGCAGGACGGCGCGGGCGCGCTCGACATGGCCGGCTGCGACGCCGCCACGCTCAGGCGCATGCGCATGGAACGCATCGCCATGGTGTTCCAGCAGTTCGCCCTGCTGCCCTGGCGCACGGTGCACGAGAATGTCAGCTTCGGACTCGAATTGCGCGGCGGCAACCGGGCCGAGCGCGACGCCATCGTCGCGGAAAAGCTCAAGCTGGTCGATCTCGACCGCTGGGGCGACAAGTATGTCCACGAGCTGTCCGGCGGCATGCAGCAGCGCGTCGGCCTCGCCCGGGCGCTGGCGACGGATTCCGACATCCTCCTCATGGACGAGCCCTTCTCGGCCCTCGATCCGCTGATCCGCGAGCATCTGCAGGACGAATTGCTCGGTCTCCAGCGCCGGCTCGGCAAGACGATCCTGTTCGTCAGCCACGACCTCGACGAGGCGCTCAAGCTCGGCAAGCATATCGCGATCATGGAGGCGGGCCGGATCGTCCAGTTCGGCGAGCCCGAGGAGATCGTGCTCAACCCGGCCAACGCTTATGTCGCCGAGTTCGTCGCCCATATGGATGCGCTCAACGTGCTGCGCTGCGGCTCGCTGATGACGCCGGTCGCCGACATAAGGCGCGACGGCGACACACTCAGGCTCGACTGGTCCGGTCTCAACCGGCTCCGGCTGGACGACAAGGGCGCGCCGGACGAGGCCAGCATCGAGCCCGCGCCGGCGGCGATCCGGCACTACACGCCGGAGATGGATACCTCGGCGCTCGCCGGCGATACGATCTGCGCCGCGACCCCCGACCTCAGGATGCGCACGGCGATCGAGCTGCGCCACTGCACCGGGAGGCCCGTGCTGATGATGGCGGACGGCTGCATGGTCGGCGTCATCGGCGACGACGAAATCTACCGCGGCCTGATGAGCCAGGGCGCCGCCGGCGCCCATGCGGGAGACGGTGGAGTAGCCGAAAGCAACTGACGCTCGGTCGGAAAATATCCGATCTCAGGTCAGTAATTATCCGATCTCAGATCGGTTGTTATCTGCATATGTTGCATGGAGGGCAGCGATGCGGTCCCGTTTCACATATCGGGGCCCGGCCATACTGTCTTCGCCGGATGCGCCGAACCGGCGCTGTCCCAGGCAACCCCCAATGTCACCCCGGTCGGAGCGAGGAAATTCGGGAACCAAAACGCCCGGTCAGGCGCTCGAGCCTCGTCGCGGCGGGGTGCCGCCGGGGCGCCGGCCGAGGCGGAATGCGCGCACCATGCGGTGGAGCAGATAGAAGCCGATCGCCAGGATCACCATGACGATCATGGCCAGCAGCTTGCGGCCGAAGACCGGATCGAGCACTGTGCCCTTGTCGATCAGGTGCAGGCTCAGCATCTCGATCACCTGAAGGATGCCGCCGGCGCACAGGATCAGCGCCACCAGCAGCGCCACCTGCAGCGTATCGAAGACCAGCCCTTCGGCATCGAGGTCGTTGACCCGGCGGAAGAAATGCTGGCGGAACGACTGCCAGTGCGCGATGACATAGGCGACGACGCCGACAAAGGCGGCGAACCAGAAAACGATGGTCGAGGAGGCCAGGCCGCGGATGCTGTCGCTGACCAGCTTTTCGAACGGGGGATAGAAATAGACGAAGACCGCCAGGATCACGAGGCCGACGACGACAATCCAGTATCGAAGGGAACGCATGCCTTCGGTTTCCTGCGCCATGGCTCGAATCGGGTCCGGTTTCTGAAACGGCGGGCAGTACAGCATACAAGGTTTCGGAAAAAAAGCCCCGTCACGGGAGCCAAAGAGCCGCCCCGCGACCGGCTCTGCATCGGTTGACGGCGTGCGCCGGGTTGGGAATTATCCGCCAGCGCGCCCGCACGGCCCACGCGAACGGTTCGCGCAGGAGGAATGACGGAAACCCCATGCCCCATCGCCTGGGTATCGATATCGGGAAGACCTTCACGGAACTGTTGCTGCTCGACGATTCCGGGGCGGCGCATGCGCTCAAGGTGCCGAACCGGCCCGACGATCCGGTAGCGGCCATAGCCGGAGGCATCCGTCAGCTGGCGGACAAAGCCGGCGTCGCGCCGGGCGACATCGGCACGGTGGTTCATGGCGCCCCGGATCTGGACCCGGCAGCAACCGGCTCCCCGGACGTCGGCCTGCTCGTCACCGCCGGCTTCGAGCATGTGCTCCATCTGGCGCGCGGCCAGGGTCCGAGCCCGCTGGCCGGCCGGGTTGTAGCCACGCTGGGCATTACCGAGCGCATGAACGCCCAGGGCCAGGTGCAACAGCCGATCGACGAGGCCGGAGCGAGATCCGCGATTCAGACGCTGCGCGACATGGGGGCGGCCTCGATTGCCGTCTCACTGCTCCACGCGGCGACGAACCCGGCGCATGAGCAGGCGTTGAAAGCACTGGCCGGCGAAATCGCCGGCGACGTGCCTGTGACCCTTTCCAGCGATGTCGTCCGGGAAGCCGCCGATTACGAGCGAACGGTCGCAGCGGTGGCGACCGCCGTCCTGCGCCCGAAACTGGCCGGCTATTTCGATAGCCTGGCAGACGCGCTGCGCTCCCGGGAACTCTCCGCCGATCTCCGGATCGGCCGCGCCGACGGCGGTTCCATGTCGGTCGACCACGCCGGCGAGGCGCCGGTCGATGCGCTGAACGCCGGGCCGGCCGCGGGTGTAGCCGCTGCCGCCGATGCGGCGGCGCGCGCCGGATGCCGCGATGCGCTCGCCCTGGATATGGGCGGCGGCGCGACGACGATCGGGATCGTCCTGGACGGCGCGCCCGTCGTGACCCGGAAGACGCCGGTCGCCGGCGCAAACATTACGCTGCCCTCCATTGCCATTGCGCACGCCGGCGCCGGCGGCGGCGCGGCGGCGCGGATCGTCAGCCATGGCGCCTTGCGCGTCGGGCCGGAGGCCGCAGCCGGCGGCCCTGCCTGTTTCGGCGGCGACGGGCCGACCCTGACCGACGCCAATCTCATGCTCGGCCTCATACCGGCCGCATCCGGCCACGGACCGGCGCCGGACCGTGCAGCTGCGGAAACCGCCATCGGCCGCCTCGCCGACCGGCTGGGCGTCAGCCCCTATCACGCCGCACAGGGCATTCGCGATCTGGCCAACGAGAAGCTGTACGGCGCATTGCGGCAGACCGCGGCAGCGCAGGGCGTGGACATCGCCTCGATGCCGCTGGTCGCCTATGGAGGCGCCGGGCCGCTGCATGGCAACGCACTCGCCATCCTGTGCGGCGACGGGCCGGTCATCGTCCCGGCGCGGCCGGGCATGATGTCGGCCCGCGGGTATGTCGAGGCCGTGCCGCGCCAGGAATTCGGGCACAGTTGCCGGTGCCTTCTGGACGATACGAACGCAGCGGCCGTCGGACAGCATCTGGATGCGCTGGGCGCCAGGGCGAACGCCTGGCTGGACGAAGAACACGTGCCGGCAACCACCCGCCAGCTTCGATTCGAGGCCGATGTCCGCTGTCGTGGCGGCGGCGGAGATTTCGCGCTCGAAATCGATCCGCCCAGTCTGTCGAACTGGGGCCTGCGCGACCTGGCGGACCGCTTCGGCACGGCCTTCGAGCAGCGGCACGGCGTGCAACTCGCCGAGCCGGTCGAGCTGGTGCGCCTGCGCGCCATCGCCGGCGGCAGGCCGGCAGGCCGGCGCAACGGCGCATCGCGAAGTGGGCGCGCGCGCCGGACGGCCGGGACGGGCGATCCTTCCGGTGCACGGATCGACGAAAACCGCCTCTATCTCGACGGCAATTTCTTCAGCGCGCCGGTCTACGCTGCCGACAAGCTGGAATCCGGCAGCCGGATTGCCGGCCCGGCCCTGGTCGCCGGCGACGGCTGGACGGCGGCGATCCATCCCGGCTATGTGGGCGTCGCGGAAGCCGACGGCGCCCTCGTCATAGCACCAGACCGCAGCGAAGAGGCTGCCGCATGACAAGCGCCCGCCCTCCGGTAACGTCGCTTGACGACCTGCTGCAATCGACCCGGGAGCAGTTCGACCGGACGTTTGCAGACCGGCAGCGCCA
>MPMX01000088.1 GCA_002238725.1 Rhodospirillaceae bacterium bin65 | reverse complement strand
GTCGCCCCTGCGCGGCGAACGTGCCGGCCTGTCGGCGCTGGCCGCCGCTTCCGCGCTATTCGGCGGCCTCCGATACCAGCGCCGTGACTTGGCAAATCCTGGCCAACTCGTCCCGCAGTTCCGGGTAGTACTTTTTGAGGAATCGACCGATCGCGTCATTGGCGAGAAGCGACCGGACGTAGCCGACCGCCAGGACGAGGTTCAGGTGATCGGAGCCGTAGGTCGCCTCGATCCGCTTGATGCCGCGCTGGAGGCTCGCCATTTCCTTCTCCATCTGGGCAAGCTGTTCCGGGGAAATCCTCTTGCGGACCCTGTTCCCGTCCGGATTGACGAGTTGTTCGGGCGCGGTCGCAGTAACCAGGGTCCTGGCATAGGAGACCGTAAAGTCGTTCATCGCGATCATCAGCTCGACGGCCTCGACCTGCCGCTCAGGCTTCATTTTCTTCAATGTCTGGATCGTGTTGATCGGACATCGCCGGTCCTTGAGCATCTCTGCCGCGTCGGGTGAGATTCCGTTCAGCAGGTCCCGTTTGATTCGAATGCTTGAAACGTCAACGTCCAGGGTTTCGGCGATCAGCTCTTCGGGAATGCCGCGCTCGATGAGCCTGAGGATCATCTTGTGTTCCTGGATCGTCGCGAGGTGATTGACCTGCCGGTTGTAGGTAAAGGCCTCGTCGTCGAGAGAGACCAGGCAGGTGACCGTGTCTTTTCCCTGTTCCTTCAGCACCTCGATCCTGAGATGACCGTCGAGCAGCAGATACTTGCCCTTCATGCCGGGATGGCGGGATACGACGGGCGGCTGGGCGATGCGGGCCTTCTTCATCGACGCAGCGATCTGCCGGTACTTGCGGCTGCCGCGGACGCTGGCGGACACCTTCTTCAAGGGGAGAATGTCGGAGATCGCGACCGTCACGCTTTCCGGCTCGAACGCCATCGGTATCTTGCCGTTTCGTTCAGCCATTCTTGAGCTCTCCGACCAGGCGGGCGAGCGGCGCGGGCATGGTCTGAAGCCCCTCGGCGCGGAGAAGGGTGACGAAGTGTTCGTCGTCCAGCAGCAGTCCGAGCCCCTCGACGAAGAACCGGAGCTGGGCGGCCGTCAGGTCCGCCTTCTTGATGAGGTGCCTTTTGCGCTCCGCCTCGTTGTTGAGGTTCCGGACCTGGGCGGCGGTGGAAACCGGTGCGCGGCTGCGGTCCGACCGGACGGGCCGGTTTTCCTTGCCGTACTTCAGGCGGCGGTCGATCTGGCGTCTTAGTTCCGCCAGCTGCTTTACGGTGAGACCGAATTTCTCGCGGGCTTCCTTCAGGAGCCGCTTGATCTCCTCGTCATTCTCGGTCGCGATGACGATGGCGGCCTTGAGCGGCATCCTGCCGGTCTCGACGGCGGTCAGGAGGCGTTCCTCGCCGGCTGCCAGAAGGCGCCGGATCTTGGCAACGTGTTGTGCGGAATAGCCGATCTTCCTGCCGATTTCCGCGTCCGGATATCCGTCTTCGACGAGCTTTCCGATCGCGCGGAACAATTCTGCCGGACGGGGTTGGCGGCGGGCGACGTTTTCGACCAGGCTCAGGATCAGGCTGTCCTGTTCGGACAGGTCGGTGACGATTGCCGGAATCTCCTTCTGGCCGAGCGCCTTGAAGGCCTCGAGCCGGCCCTGGCCGTAGACGAGGTTGTATTTCGCTTCGCCGTTGGAGCCTCTCGTCCTGGACACCTTGATCGGCTGCTTGAGGCCGACCTTCCGGATGCTGTCCTGGATCTCGAGAAATTTTTTGCTGTCGCGCACCCGGGGATTGAGCACCCTTATACGATCGACCGGGATTGTCTCGACCGTAATGCCGTCGTCCGGACCGCTCATGCCGCGAGCTCGGAAATGCGTGCGCGCTCCGCCATGCCGAAGAAATATTCGAGCGATTCGAACCTGAATGCATCCAGCATCAGGCCGTTTTCTTCGGCGAGCCGGATACGATTCGTATCCAGGACGGCCAGCGGCAGCAGGTAGTAATCGAGGACCGCCTCGTTGGCGCCGTTCATCCGAAGGGCGACGGTGAGGTCGGGCGCCAGCCCGGTGTCGAGCCGGATCTTCCAGCGCCGGGAGCCGGCTTTGGTCTGCCGGCAGCGGGACACGACGATGGAAGCGGTGAACTCGCCGTTTACGGTCAGAAGATCCGTGACCGGATCCTGCGAAACGGCGCCGCCGATAGTCTCGATATTGGCGATCGCCTCGGCGACGGCATCGGCGTGCATCCGGCGCAGCGCCCGGTTGACTTCGATGTATTGGTAGTCCCGCTCCGGCGTGAAGCCGACCAGTTGGTAGGCGCGCACCAGGCTGCCGAAGCGCGAGCAATAGGTGCCGCTCGACGGCATGTTCTCGGCTTCGTCGATCATGAAACCGGAGAGATGGCCCTCTTTCCGGAGGAGCCCTCTCAGCCGGTCCAGCATCTCGTCGTTCGAGAACCGGCGGTTGCGTTCCCGGATCATGCCCTGAGCGGTAAAGAACAGCTGCGGATCCACGATCGCCTCGAAGGCGCCATCGGCCCGGATCCATTCTTCGCGCGGGTTATCGACGTGCCGTTCCTTCAGCTTGTAGGAATGCCGGTTGAAGACGTTGTTGCCGATGTATTTCTCGTTGGTCAGCACCTGGTGCACGGTGCCGCGCGTCCAGGGCCGGCCGAGGTCCGTCCTGATGCCCCGCTCGTTGAGCCGCGCCGCAATCTCGCCTTCCAGCCTGCCGCTGTCGACGAACTGGCGGTAGATCCACCGGACGGTCTCGACTTCCTCTTCCGGTCCGGGAACGAGGATGACCCGGTCGGTCTGCAGGCTCTTGTACTGGCCGCGCTTGAGGATGCCCTGGCGATCGCCGCTCTGATTGACGCGCATGCGGCGCAGCCCGTAGCCGGCCATGCCGCCCTGGCGGAAGCCGAGCTCGATGAGGCGGCACTGGCCGGCGAACACCTTGTTCGAGAGCTCGCGGGCGTACTCGGCGGCCATGGAGCGCTTGACGGCCTTGATGATGTTGGACACCGGGCTGCCGTCGTTGACGAACTGCTCCATGCAGTAGTGGACCTCGACGTCGGCTTTCTGACAGGCATACTCGATCGCCGCGCTCTGATCGGGATTCTGAAACCGTCCCCAGCGGCTTATGTCGTAGACCAGGATCGTGTCGAAACCGGACTCTTTGCCTTTCCCGTCCTCCAGCATTTTTCGCATGCCCGGCCGGTTCTCGAGGCGCAGGCCGCTTCTCGCCTCGTCGGAATAGGTGGCCACGATCGCCATGTCGCGCTCGGCGGCATAGCGTTCAATCACTGCGATCTGGTTCTCGGTCGAGTATTGCTGGAGTTCGGTCGACATCCGGAGATAAGCGACGGCACGGCGCCGCGGCGCGGCCTGTTCGAATTTGGGATCCGGTTCGGGGCGCGGCCTGCCGGTCACCGGGGCCTCATCTTCGCGGTCGTTCCGCCGGGTGGCGCGGCAGGGACCGAGGTCGGTGCCCCGGAGCAATTGTTGCGGAACGCCGGCGCCGGAATCGGTGGACGTGAGCCGCCGCCGGTGACGATGAATCGTGAGGACTCGTGGCGGATTGGGCAGACGGTCACGGCCGGGCCTTTCGGGACACCCATGACCGTTTGCCGTCGTCGTCTTCCGACCTGCCCAGGGCAGTCGCGCAATC
Organism: Rhodospirillaceae bacterium bin65; assembly: GCA_002238725.1. GTDB lineage: Bacteria > Pseudomonadota > Alphaproteobacteria > Bin65 > Bin65 > Bin65. Next base: position 2,475 of record MPMX01000088.1, on the reverse strand, counting down.
CTCCGCTGTGGTTTCGCTTGCCGCGGCGTTGGCGGTATGGCGTCTGCGGGTGGTCAGGTCGCGTGCATATTCTCTCGCCATGGCGCGCTTCATACTCTTGACGACGGCCGATACCGGGGCCTGGTCCTTGTCCAACCCCCTGGCGCAATAGTGCAACTCGATGCCGGACTCGCGGCAAGCGTACTCGAGACAGGCGCTTTGGTCGGGAGTGTGGAAACGCCCCCAGCGGCCGGGATCGAGAAGGAGGATGGCGTCGAAATCGCCGGCGCCGGTCTCGATATCGCGGAGCATCTGCCGGAGAGCGGATGGAAGGTCGATCAGCTGGTCGCTGCTGCACTCGTCGCAATAGACCCGGATCAGCTGCATGCCGCGGTCGCGTGCATAGCGGACGACCGTTTCGAGCTGATTTCGGAGCGACTCTCCTTCGAGCTGGGTGGCGGAGCGCAGATAGCCCGCCACCGGGACATTCCGGGACAACTGTCCTTGCTGCGCGGCACCGTTTGAGATCTTGCCAACCGCCACAGTCATTTCTTCCTCCGAAGTTACCGGTTTTCCCGTTTGCCTGCGGTTCGAGCCGCGAAGCCAGGGACGCTAAGCGCCCTGCAGCGGCGGGTCATGGCCCATCTTGTGTTGGAATTCGCGACGTCTTTCGGAAGTTCGGTTTCGACCCTGGCAAAGCCCGAGCGGCATCGGCAGCAGGGACAACAGTGGATCGAGTAGACGGCGCAGTTCCATCAGCGCCCTGTCGGTGCCGAGGCGCGCTCGAAGTGCGGCGATTCCGGCGACACGAGGTAGGAGCCGTTCGGACGACTTCTCCGCGACGAAGGCCAGCAATTGTTGCACCAGGTGTACCCGGCGCCGGACCCAGCGTATCGCGCCGGGCAGTTCGATCGCGTCGCGACGCAGCGCCTTCGCTGCCGCGGTCAGGTTCCGCGAACGTTCGGCATGGGCGACGACCGTTTCCAGTGTGTCGAGGGTTCCCGGCAGCCGCGCCGCCAGGCAGTCGGGCAGCAGGCTGAAGGTGGTCCTGCTCTCTGGGCAGTACCAGCGAGCCACGCGCATCCCGCGCGGCGTCTTGCGCGTATAGGTGCCGTGCCGCGCGAATGAGCATCCGCCGCGCGGATGGTTGGGGCACCGTTCGAGCCTTGCGCCGCGCCACGCCTCGTCGGCTGCGTATTGCTCGCCGGTGAGCTGCGTGGGATGGCGAAACTGCACCGACCTGGGGGCTCGACGGAGAACTCCGTGCGGGCCACTATCCAACTGAACAAGCACAGAGATTACGACTGTGGTCCGACGACGAAAAGTCGGGGAATACCGGAAATCTCCGCAGGTTGCGGCAATCTCCTCCAACCTGCCGCGCAGGCCGGTCAGGTCGGTCCAGCTCAGGCGCACAGGGGTGGAACAGACGGCAGCGGCAGGCGTTGTCGGCGATTGCCGTCAGCGATGATTCAGAAGGATCTCCGGATCTCACGGACGGCCGTCCAAATTGCTCTCATCGCAGTGTATCGCAAGTGCCAGCGGACGGGCCGAACGATGGACTACGCCAAACCTAGTCTGCGATGCCCAGCGAATTGATCCGACCCAAACCGTGTGGAGCGCGGCAATGGGAAAGCTGGTTTCTGTAGTGTCGGGCCCGCCGGCGCATAAATCGAGCAATGGCCCGGATACTGGTCGTCAGGTACGATAGCGGCGTTTCCAGTTGGGTCAGCGTCCTCAAGAATCTGATCGGGGCTTCAGACGGTCATTTGCTCGCCGGAGAACGGGCCGCTCGCCCGTTCAAGCCGTTATCGCGGCGGTCATGGTCGAGATGCCGGCATCGCGGATTCGGTTTGCGTAAGTGTGGCGCAGCATGTGGAAATTGATCCCCCGGGTCCGGTCGTCGCGCTGCGCAGCGGCGTAGAGGTGGCCCCACATGGTGCTGCGGGTCTGTTTGCTGCCGTCGGTGCGCCGCACCAGCCAGTCGCCTTCCGCCCGGCCAGCCCTGAGCGTCTCGAGGAACTGCCAGCCGGCAGCCGACAGGACGACGGTCCGGCCCGGGCTGCGTTTTGCCGGCGACACCGTGCGCCAGGCGAACACCGGCGAGGTCAGGGAGCTGCGTCGCGGGATGCGCGACATGAAAGAGCTGGTTGCCGACCTGGCGCTGGAGAACCGGCTTCCCAAAAAAGCATGATCGGGGATGGGGGCGACGACGCATGAGATACTCCGCCTCGGAGACGCGGGAGATCATCGCCCTGGTCGAGCGCTCGCATCTGCCGGTGCGTCGCACGCTGGACAAGCTCGGCATCCCGAGCACGACCTTCTATCGCTGGTGCGACCGGTATCGGAGCTTCGGCATGGACGGCCTTGAAGGCCGCATCGTCAACCTGACCGGCGATTCGGCGCGAATCGGCGAGAAGTTCCTGTCCATCACGGCGTCGTCGCGCGGCGGTGTCCTCACGCTCACCAAATCCCTGGCGAAGGAATTCGGCCCGTCGG
>MPMX01000087.1 GCA_002238725.1 Rhodospirillaceae bacterium bin65 | reverse complement strand
CGGCAGCGCAGGCGTCCTGAGGCGGTGGGCTTCACGACAAAGGTGAGCAGCGGCAAGGCCTGCGGATCAGCGAAGCACTCGGGCTCGATGACCAGGATGTCGACGCCGAGCAGGCCATCCTTACCATCAGGCATGCCAAGAACGGGAAGTGCCGCGCGATACCGGTCACCCGGTGCGTCGTCGCGAAGCTGCAGACTTATGGGCAATTCCGTGATCATGTTGTGTCCCATACCGGCAGCAGTGCGCTCTTTCAGGTCGAGAACGGCAAGCGGGCACGCGTTCAAACCGCTGAAAGGAACTTCGCCAAGGTCGGACAGATCATTGGTCTGCGTGAACCCGCGCACGGAAAGGGCCGCGGATCGCGGATCCACGATATGCGCCACTCGTTTGCGAGCAGGGCGCTGGCGCTCGGAGAATCGCTGTCGATGATCGGCAAGCTGCTCGGTCACAACAAGATCGACACGACCGCGCGCTATGCGCATCTGGCGCGCGATTCGATCAAGGCATCCTCGGCCCGGGTCGCCGACAGCATCGGCGCCGACATACTCGACGGGAAGCGCGACGAGACCGCCGCGCCCGCCTGACGGCCCGTGCGGCGCTCCCGGCATACGTACGGCCGGCGGGCCGTCCTCGACCCGAGGCGCCGGCCGGCGTCCCAGGGGCTCAGCCGCCGGCCGGCACCAGGTCCACGGTCAGCCGCGTGCCGGTCGCCTCGGCGTAGCGGCGCAGCGTGGCGAAGGACGGCGACACCCGCCCGCCCTCCAGCCGCGCGACCGCCGACTGCGTCGTGCCGAGCCGGCTCGCAAGCTCCGCCTGCGTCAGCTTCGCCGACGTGCGGGCGCGCACCAGCGCCTCGATCAGCGCATACTCCCCGTCGATGCGCGCGTATTCCTCCCGGAACTCCGGGTCCTCCATGAAGCGCGCCTTCAGTTCCTTCAGCTTCGTCATCGCGTCACCTGCCTCATCCGTTCCCTTGCGGTCGCGAGCGCCCGGCGCGGCGTCCTGCGCGACTTCTTCGCGAACACGTGCAGCACCACCACCCGCCGTCCGGCCGCCGTCACGTAGATCCCCCTGGCGATCCCTCCCTCGGCCCTGACCCGCAGCTCCCAGAGCTTGCCGTCGAGATGCCTGACATGCGGCGCGCGAAGCGCGTCGAGGCCGACCGTCTCCACCGTCTCCAGCAGCCGCAGCAGCCGGGCGCGCAGCGCCACCGGCAGGGCTTCGATTTCGGCGTCGACGGCCGACAGGGTTTCGATCGTCCAAGCCATGCCGGTATATAGCGCATCCGATATATACCGGCAAGCTCCGGCCCTGGGACAAGCACCGCCGCTTCGGCGCCGGCCCGGCCACCTCTTGAAGGTCGCGGCCTTCCCCCGATGGCGCCTCGTTGACCAGCTGCGCCACGAGCCGTTGGGCATGGCTGCGGCGGGCCCGGACAGTCGAGCGCCACAAGATCGCCCTAGCGGTCGACCAACTATTCAATACCCGCGCACAGCAACGGCCACTGACCGCGCTCGACCGGGAAGTCGCTGCCGAGATTGAGCAGGGTGCCCTGTCGCACCCTCTCGCCGCTGCGCTACGACCGCACCAAGCGATGTGAATAATAGGCCTCGCCGCTCGCGCCAGCCCCGGTCTTGGTACGCCGGATGAACATGGCCCACAGCATAGGAACCGGCGCAAGAGCCCGGAACCCCTCCGCAAAAACAAAATGGTAGTACATCGCCAGCCTCAAAACGACAATCAAGCAATATCAACAGCTTCCAGAACAGACGGGCCCCAGTAGCAGCCGAATCCACTCCCCAACCGCTAAACTTGGGATAACGCACCGTGGCCATTATGCCCTGTCCTACGACATCAAGGCGCAACGGAGTTCGTGGCCGCCGTCAAGCGCATGTTCTACAAGTTCGGTGTTCTGAACTGGACACATTGAACCAGGAAAGCGGTTGTCAACAGGTATGCCGGTCGGGTATATCCTTTTGCGAAAGTCAATAGAATTGAATGGAGTCAGGTCATGCGTACCAAAGCGCGGCAAACATTTGAGACAAAAATCAACTACTTTTTGGATGACATTGATCTTGTAGATGTTCTTCGGACGTCGGTCTTAGAAAATGATCTAACTGATCCCAAATCGCCAAAAATTCTTTCCAGAGTTGATCCAAATCAACATCCCCACTTAAATCGCCGGAAGAATAGTGATGGCAGCCGCGAATTGATAGTCAATCACCTACGAAGCACGATCTATAGCGGATTCGTAAAGGACATTTATGAGGAAATAACTCACTATCTCAGAAGAATAATGGAAGATGCCGCGAAGAGTGGCTTTAATTCAGATAGAATCATTGGGGAACATTCGTTTACTGTAGATGTCCGAAGTGTCTTAAGAATAGGAAATTGGGAACAACTGTGTAAATATGTAACTGATTCTGTGTTTCAGGCATTAGAGAGAGAGCGGAGCACTATGCAGCTTCTGAAGAAGATGTCTATAAAGTTAGGATTAAATGTTCCCAGCAATTTGATCGAAGATATACTGCCTTATCTTGAAGTTCGTCATTTCTTGGTCCACACGGATGGACAGGTCACCGCGGAGTTTCGCCAAAAATATCAAGATTTTTCGTATATGGACAACAAGATCAGACTAAATTACGCATTCGTGACCAACACACATACTAAATCTTTGGCTTTGATTGAAGCATTCGATGAAGCACTCATTGCAAATAATTTATTGTCAGAAGAATATTTGCAACCTTAACGAATCGAGCACTTATTCGAGGTAACATTGTGGGCCGGTCAATCTACAGATCGCCAGGTTAGGGGCACCTCCAAAAAAATGCCTGGTATCGCGTGCCCGAGTTCTGTGGAATCGGCGTGACAGTTTTGCCGGGAGATGCTTGTTGTGGTGCGAATGGGATTTTTCAACCTTGCGAACCGGTATGACGGACTTGATGCCAAAAACGATCCGCTGACGAAGATCAACACGGTGGTCGTGTGGGAAGACTTCCGTGCAGCTCTGGAGGCGATGTGGCGCAAACCGGCGGCGTCGCGGAAGTCCCGCGCCGGCCGCAAGCCGTGGGACGCGGTGGTGATGTTCAAGGCGATCATTCCATGTACGCTGTACAACCTCTCGGATGATCAAGTCGAATACCAGATCCGCGACCGGCTCTCGTTCATGCGGTTTCTGGGACTGGCCTGGAAGACCGGGTGCCGGACACCAGGACAGTTTGGCATTACCGCGAACAACTGGCCCAGGCCGGCGCGATCAAGGGCTTGTTCGCGGCCTTTGACGGCCACCTGAAGGATCGAGGTTATCTGGCGATGGGCGGCCAGATCATCGACGCCTCGATCGTCGCGTCGCCCAAGGAGCGCAACAGCCGCGAAGAGAACGCGCGGATCGAGGCAGGGGAGACGCCGGAGGGTTGGGCTGACAAGCCGGCCAAGCGGTCACAGAAAGACACCCACGCGCGGTGGGCCAGGAAGCGGGGCCAGAGCCACTACGACTACAAGAACCATATCAACGTCGATCGCCGGCGCAAGCTGGGGCGGCGCTATGAGGTGACGGACGCCTCGGTACATGACAGTCAGGTTCTCGACGATATCCTGCACGAGGACAACACGGCCTCGGGGGTGTGGACGGACAGCCGCTCCATGCAGAAGTGAAGCACAACCGGTAGGGATTCCGGGTCTCGGCATATCTCGTGCGCAGGCGTTCCTTGTCGATGACGGCAGCGAAAATCGTCACCGGCACCGCTTCGACCAGGCCGTTGAGATCACGATAGAACCGTTCGCGCAACGCCCGGTCGGTCAGCAGGATCGCGAACGGCCCCTTGCTCTTGCGGATGTCATGTTCGTGCAGGACGACCGCGTCGTGCCCCCAGATGCCGAACTTGAAGCGCTGAACGGCGGGAACGACGCCGGCGATGTAGTCGGCCTTGCGCACGGCGCAGAAGACCAGCGCGAGGACCGGGTATTGCGGATCGATGGCGACCAGCCCGTGATCGCCGCTCTCGTCCGCGTACACCACGAATTCCGAGAGGTCCGACAACACGCCTCCGCTATCCCCCCGCCGCCCGCGGCGATGGTCAACCTGGCGAGTGATTGTCGGTCGGGGTAGCTGCCCGCGGATGGCCCGCCGGGGCAGCCCTGCGCACGCCTGGAAATGAACCGGTAGCCGGTCTGTCGCGCCGACGCCGACGTCGGCTCCCGCTTGCTGCGCCGACGTCCCGCAGCCGTCTCCATCCGCGCGCCTTACTCCATCGAGAGGGGAGTGCCGGCCGTGAGCGGGGCGGCGGTTGGATGTCCGGGAGAGGGTGTCCGTCCGTCGATTTCCCTCATTGGCACGAAGGAGACGGCAACATGACGGCAGCACTGGCGATACCCGGCAACACGGCGGACACCTTTTTGGTCCATTTCTTCGGAACCGGCCTGGCCGACGACCGATACGTGGTCGAGCGGTTCCGGGCGCTTGCGGACGGCGATATTCGCCCGATCCGCGCCGAGGCGGCCGGCGCGAAGGGCGGGTGCAAGGCGAAGCACACGGTCGTCTCGCGCAAGCAGGCCGAGGCGATGCGTCCCGACCGCACGGAGATCATCATCTGCACCGGGCTCAGCACCCGCGGCGGCAGGCAGGCGTGGGGGAGCGTGGCCCTGGGCCTGTTCTGCGACCGCAAGCAGAAGGGCTGACGTCCCCCTTTCCGGACGTCCCGCCGGCCCGCAGCCTGCCGCCGCCGGCGGGGCGTCCCCTCTTTTCTTGTCCCCACAACTGGAGGAGGCCGGCATGGCCTATGCCGATCCGGCGGTTCGCCGTGCGCGCGACCGCGAGCGCGTCGCCAAGCGCACCGCCGCGCGCATCGCAGCCGGCTTGTGCGCGAAATGCGGCAGGACCGAACCCCTGCCGGAGCGCCGCCTGTGCGCGCCCTGCAACGACAAGCGGAATGCGGCGAGCCGCGCCCGCGACGCTCGGCTCCGCGCGGCGGGAAAGCCGCGCCGTGACCCCGACAAGGCGAAGCAATTCGAACGCGAGCGCAGCCGCCGGCTCCACGCCGGGAGGAAGGCCGCCGGCATTTGCACAAAATGCGGCCGGGCCCCGGCGCGCCCCGGGCGCACGACCTGCGAGCCCTGCGCCGAGCAGCACCGGGGCCGAGACCGCGCCCGTCATGCCAGGGCGAAGGCCGAGGGGATACCGTATGGCGGACGCGACCCCGAGGCCCGGCGCCGGGCCGGCCGCAAGCGCAGCCGCCGGCGAGCCGAAGCCCGCAAGTCGGCCGGTTTGTGCATCCGCTGCGGCACTATCCCGCCCGAGGAGGGCCGGGCAATGTGCGAGCCATGCCGCGACGACCGGCGGCAGGCGAAACGGGAGCGGCACCGCGAACGCCGCGCCGCCGGCCTCTGCGTGAAATGCGCGGCGCCCGCGCCCGGCGGCAAGGCCTATTGCGAGCCCTGCGCCGAGACCCGCTCCAGGCGGCGGAACCTCGAGGCGAAGCGGGAGGCCGACCGCCGGCGCTATGCCGAGCGGCGCGCCCGGGGGGATTGCACATCATGCGGCAAGCCGGCCAACGGGGCGGCCGAGTGCGAGGCCTGCTGCGACGCCGCGCGCGCCCGCTACGACGCCCGGAGAGCCGCCGGGGTCTGCGTCAAGTGCCAGACGCCCACTTGGGGAGGGACGGCCTACTGCGCCCCCTGCGCCGTCGCCAAGGAGGGGCGCCGCGACCGCGAGGCGGAATACGCCGCCCGGCGGCAGCGATATGCCGAACGGCGGGCCAGGGGCCGTTGTGTCGAGTGCAATACGCCGTCGCCGGGGGTCGCCCGCTGCGAGCCCTGTTCGCGCAAGCACCGCGAAAGCTCGGGGGCGTTTCGCGGCATCCCGATCTGGGATCCGACCTGGACGGTGATCGAGATCGCCACCGGCGAGGAGCTGGGCACTTATGACAGCCAGGCCGATGTCGCGCTCTGTCTCGCCTTTGCGAAGCTCTCGCGCGACGAGGTCGAGGTGCTGTGCGACGCCTCGCCGATGAGTTCGTTGACCGCGCCGCCCTGGTGAGCCGGCGCCGGCGGGGTCTTCCCGCTGCGCTGCCGGCCCGCCGTCCGCCGCCGTCCATACATATCGCCGGCCGCTCGTCCGCCGTCCGGCCACAGCAAAGGAGCAACCGTCCATGACAGCCTGCATTCCCGACGAGCCGACCTTGTGCTTCGCTCCCGTCACCGATGCCAAGGGCGAGCCGCCG
>MPMX01000021.1 GCA_002238725.1 Rhodospirillaceae bacterium bin65 | reverse complement strand
CCGGGCGCGCGGCATAGATCGCGCCGTGGATCGGCCGCTCGATATAGAGCGGGCGGCGCTCGCCGGCCGAAGGCCCGGCCGGCGCGCCGTCCAGGCCAAGTGTGACGATATCCGTTTCGTCGACCAGTTCCGGGCTGCGCGAGACCGAGATCAGGTAGCGGCCGGCGTCGTCCGGATCGCGCAGGCTGACATGGCCGAAACCGTCGACCACGCCTTCGTGCGCCAGGATCCGGTTGGCGGTGACCAGTTCGGCGATCAGCGCGTCTCTGCCGGTCATCGGCATCTCCCCCTTTTGGCGCCGGCTCGGACCGGCCTGCCCACCATAGCGCGGTCATCCCGCCGCTTGACAGGCCCCCGCCGGTCGCTACTTGTCCGCTGCGGGTCCCGCCGCGGGGCCTGCCGCATTTTCCCATACAGAGTCGACCACGCCGGGCGCTTTCGATGCATCCCTTTCGCACGCATACCTGCGGCGCGCTGCGCGCCGGAGACACGGGGCAGACGGTCCGCCTTTCCGGCTGGGTCCACCGCAAGCGCGATCACGGCAACCTGCTGTTCCTCGACCTGCGCGACCATTACGGCGTGACCCAGTGCGTCGCCGAGACCGGCGATCCGGCTTTCGCGGTCATGGACGAGGTCAAGCTGGAAAGCGTGCTGACCGTGACCGGCCCGGTGGTCGGGCGCTCGGACGACACGGTCAACACGAACCTGCCGACCGGGCATGTCGAGGTGAAGGTCGCAGAAGCGCACGTCGAATCGGCCGCCGCGCCGCTGCCGCTCCAGGTCAACAGCGATACCGACTATGGCGAGGAGGTCCGCCTGCGCCACCGCTATCTCGACCTGCGGCGCGAAAAGATGCAGCGCAACATTGCGCTCCGCTCGGACGTCATCGCCTCGATCCGCCGGCGCATGATCGACCAGGGCTTCCGCGAGTTCCAGACGCCGATCCTGACCGCCGGCTCGCCCGAGGGCGCGCGCGATTATCTGGTGCCGTCGCGCCTCCATCCCGGCCGCTTCTATGCGCTGCCCCAGGCGCCGCAGATGTTCAAACAGCTGCTGATGATCGCCGGCTTCGACAGGTATTTCCAGATCGCGCCCTGCTTCCGCGACGAGGACGCGCGCGCCGACCGCTCGCCCGGCGAGTTCTACCAGCTCGATTTCGAGATGAGCTTCGTCACCCAGGAGGACGTGTTCGCCGCCCTGGAGCCGGTGCTGCACGGCGTGTTCGAGGAATTCGGCGACGGCCGGGCGGTGACCGCCCCGCCCTTTCCGCGCCTCCCGTTCGACGCGGCGATGCTGAAATACGGCACCGACAAGCCGGACCTGCGCAACCCCATCGAAATCGCCGACGTCACCGAGGCCTTCCGCGGCTCCGGCTTCAAGATTTTCGCCCGGCTGATCGAGCAGGGCAGCGTCGTGCGCGCGATCCCGGGGCCGGGCGCCGGCAGCCGCGCCTTCTGCGACCGGATGAACGGTTGGGCGCAGGACGAGGGCAAGCCGGGCCTCGGCTATATCTTCTGGCGCGACGGCGCGGGCGCCGGGCCGATCGCCAACAATATCGGGGCGGACCGCGTCGCCCAGATTGCCGAGGCCACCGGGGCGGGCGACGGCGACGCCGTCTTCTTCGTCTGCGACAAGCCCAAGGCCGCGGCCGAATTTGCCGGCACCGTGCGCACGAAGGTCGGCGAGGATCGCGGCCTGATCGCGCAGGACCGGTTCGACTTCTGCTGGATCGTCGATTTCCCGATGTACGAGATCGACGAGGCGACCGGCCGGCTCGATTTCAGCCACAACCCCTTCTCCATGCCCCAGGGCGGGCTGGAGGCGCTGGAGCGGGACGATCCGCTGACCATCAAGGCCTTCCAGTACGACATCGTCTGCAACGGCGTGGAGCTGTCGTCCGGCGCGATCCGGAACCACCGGCCGGAGATCATGGTCAAGGCGTTCGAGATCGCCGGCTATTCGGCGGCCGACCTGGAAGAGCATTTCTCCGGCATGCTGAATGCGCTGAAATTCGGGGCGCCGCCCCATGGCGGCTCGGCGCCGGGCATCGACCGCATCGTCATGCTGCTCGCCGACGAGCCCAACATCCGCGAGGTCATCGCCTTCCCGATGAACCAGCAGGCCGAGGACCTGATGATGAGTGCACCGGCCGAGGCGCCGGGGGAGCGGCTGCGCGAATTGCATCTCCGGCTGCAGATGCCGCCCAAAGCGAAAGCACAATAGGGCGTACTCGCCGAATTGCCCGACGATATCGGGCTTTGCCCCGATTGCTGCACGGCTTATCCTGCACGGGTGGGTTCCGGCCCCGGCCCGGGTTGCCGCCGGATTGCCGGAATTCCCAACGGGCGAACGATGCAGCAGTTTTCCTCGATTAGAGCCGTAGCGGCCTGCCTCGCAGCGCTCTGGTCGCTACCGTTGGCAAGTGGAGCGGTCGCCGAGGGTCTGGAGGAACTGGCCGGCCGCCAGTCCCCGCACAAGGCGATCTATGCCCTGGCGGTCGACCGGGTGCGCTCCGCCGCCAATCTCGCCCACGCCGAGGGCGCCATTTTCTATGAATTCCACGAGACCTGCACGGCCTGGCGGATACGCCAGCGGTTCAAGCTCCGCATTACGCGCAACGACCGGGAGGCGGAGGAAACCGAAACCAACTCCATCCTGGTCGAGGCGCGGAACGGCCGGCGCCTGTCATTCTCGGTTGTGACGTCTTCCGACGGCACCGTCACGGAACGGCTCTCGGGCGTCGCCACACTCGGCCGGGCAGGGGCGCCGGGCGTCGTCGAAATCCGCGAACCGGAACCGGCCCGGATCGCCTTGCCGGCCGGCACCGTCTTCCCGACCCGACATTTTCTCGAAATCGTCCGCGCCGCCGAACGGGGCCGCCGGTCGATCTGGTCGACGGTGTTCGACGGATCGGAAGAAGGCGGCCGGCACAGCGGCATCAACGTCGTGATATTGGGCAGCAGGCCTTCGCCGGGCGTCGCGGAGCCGAGGCCCATACTGCGTCGGCCCGGCTGGCTGATGCGGGTCTCCTATTTTGCGCCGGAAGCGGCGGACCGCCGCCCGACCTACACATTCCGTGCGCATTTCACCGACAGCGGCGTTGCGCGCGACATGGTGCTCGATTACGGCGCCTTTTCCCTGACCGGCACCCTCAAGGCGATCGAGCCGCTCGCGCGGCCGGAGTGCTGAGGCGCGCAGGTCAATCGCGCTGCCGGCCGGGTGCGCGCAGACTCCTGCCTTTCGCGATAGCGTCGCCGCCGAGTTTGTCCCGCACGGCATCGATGGCGTGTTCGGCCGCGGCGCGTTTGCGGGCGTCGGCGTCGAGCAGGTCTGCCGCGGCGTCTTCGGCGGGCGACAGGTCGCTCAGGCCGATACCGATCAGCCGGAAGGCAGTGCCGTCGCATTCGCCGTCGAGCATGGGGAGGGCGGCCCGGTACATGTCTTCGGCAAGCTGGGTCGGTGCGCCGGTCTGACGGCGGCGGGTCCGTGTCCGGAACCCGGCGGTCTTCAGTTTCAGGGTCAGGGTGCGGCCGGCGAGGCCGGCGGCTTTCATGCGGCGCGAAACCGTTTCGCACAGCGGCCAAAGCCGGGCCTCGAGGGCCGCCGCGTCGGACAGATCTTCGTTGAAGGTGGTCTCCGATGAAACGCTTTTCGCTTTGCCGCCGCGATCGATCCGGCGGCTGTCCTCGCCGCGCGAGAAATTGTAGAGGCGGCTGCCCAGGCTGCCGTAACGGGACAGGAGATCCCGTTCCTCCATCGCCTGAAGCTGCCCGACCGTTCGGATGCCGTCGCGCGCCAGCTTTCGGCGCATTGCCTTGCCGACGCCCCAGACGATGCCGACCGGCTGCGCAGCCAGAAATCCCTTCGCCTCGGCCCGGCCGATGACCGAAAAGCCGCGCGGCTTGTCGAGGTCGGAAGCGACCTTGGCGAGGAACTTGTTGTAGCTCAATCCCACCGAAGCGGTCACGCCGGCCTCCCGCTCGATGCGCCGGACCAGCCCGGCCAGCACCACTGCCGGCGGCGCGCCGTGCAGCCGTGCCGTTCCGGACAGGTCGAGAAAGGCCTCGTCGATGGAAACCGGTTCGACTGCCGGGGTGAGATCCTCCATCATGCGGCGGATTTCCCTGCCGACCCCTTGGTATTTCGCCATGTCGGGCCGGATTACCACGGCTTCGGGGCAGGCCTTGAGCGCCTTGAACATCGGCATCGCAGAATGGATCCCGTGGATACGGGCGACATAGCAGGCGGCGGAGACCACACCCCGCCGTCCGCCGCCGACAATCACCGGCCTGTCGCGCAGCGCCGGATCGTCGCGTTTCTCGACGCTGGCGTAAAAGGCGTCGCAATCGATATGGGCGATGGCGAGTTCGAACAGCTCGTCGTGACAAACGATGCGCCGGCCGCCGCAAGCCTGGCACCGGCCGGGGGCAACGGCAGCGCCCTTCGCACCAGCCTCGACGGGCACGGTATCGCAATCGCGGCAAAAGGCGGTCATCGGCGGCGTCGCGTCACCCGTTACACGGCGCGCAGCCTATCACATTCCCGGCGGGCCGGCCCCCGGCCCGAAAAGCAAAAGCGCCACCGGGACCGGCGGCGCTTCCTGCCGTTTCGCGATCCGGCGGACCGGGCGGTCCGCCTCCACGTTATTTGATCCTGGTTTCCTTGAACAGCACATGCTTGCGCGCCACCGGGTCGTATTTCTTCTTTTCCAGCTTCTCCGTCGTGTTCTTGGGGTTCTTGAACGTAACGTAGAAGTAGCCGGTGTCGGCCGTGCTGACGAGCTTGATCTGCTGCGTGTTGGGGCGCTTGGGCATGGTTCGAATACTCCGCCCGTCAGCCGTTCGGGCGCCGGGTTCGAGGAGGGTAGTGTCAGGGCGCAGAACATAGGGACCCCCCTGCGCCTGTCAACCGGATGCCGGGAGCGGGCCTACCGCAGGTTTGTCGCGTCGACAGGGCTGTCCTCGGCGCGTTCCCGCCCCGTCGAAGCGCGATCGGGTTCCGGCGCCGAGGCCGCCAGGGCCAGCCGGTACAGGCGCGGAGTCGACAGCAGGCGCCGGGCGATTTCCAGTTCCACATCCGGCTCGCCGCCCAGGGCGCGCGCCGGGCAGGCCGCACGAAGGACGCGGACGCTTTCGGAATTCGGTTCGATTTGCCGGCGCCAGGTTTGGAACGCGGCGGCCGGCGCGGTCTCGCCGGCAATCAGCCGGGCGATGGCCCGTTCCGCCGCGCCGGCATTCCGCCGGTCGCTTCCGCTGCAAATGTTCGGCCTTACGCCCAGTCCCTGCAACGTGTAGCCCGATGGCGCGTGAAAGCGCGACCAGGTCAGGATTATTTCGCCCCTGTTGGGCAGGGAAGCGACACTCTGGACTGTGCCCTTGCCGAAGGAATTGCTGCCCACGACGACCGCGCGGCCATTGTCCTGCAACGCTGCGGCGAGGATTTCCGAAGACGATGCGGTGCGGCTGTTTACCAGCACGACGATCGGCTTGCCGCGCAAGACATCGCCATAGCGGGCGTCGTAGCGTCGGCGGCTCTTCGGATGGCGGCCGCGGGATTCCATGATCTCACCGTCGTCCAGGAACAGGTCCGATATCAGGATCGCCTGTTCCAGCAGCCCGCCCGGGTTGTTGCGCAGATCGAGGATTGCGCCGCTCAGCTTGCGCTTGCCGATCTTCGTGCGCAGCCGCGCCACGGTATCCGATGTCTTTCGGGCCGTGTCGTTGCCGAACCGGACGATCCGGAGATAGACCGCATCGCCGGCGCGGCGCGCAATGACGGTCTGCGGCACGATGAACGCGCGGGTCACGTTGATCGTGAGCGGCAGTTTTCGCGCAACGCGCCGGACCGTCAGCCGGACTTCGCTGCCGCGCGGGCCGCGCAGGCGCCGCACGACATAGTTCAGGCTCTTGCCCCGAAGCGGGACGCCGGCGATTGCCGCAATGATGTCATTGTCCTTGAGTCCGGCCTTGTCGCCAGGTGTGCCGGGCATTACCGAAATGACCCGCGCGACACCATTCTCGGCGCGGATGGTAACGCCTATGCCGCCGTACCCCTCGCGCAAGGCGCGGTTTTCCCGGGCTTCGGCAGGGGTCGAATAGCGGGAATAGCGGTCGAGGGACAGCAGAGCCGCGCGGAAGACGGCGCGATAGACCTCTTCCGGCTGGGCATTGCGGATTTTTACCGACCGCTTTCCAGCGATTTCGAAGGCGCGCACGGTGACCCCGGCCCAGCCGCGAATGTCGTCGGTCGGCGGCTGCTCCAGGAACGCCACGACCGCGCCGCCGTGCTGGATGGCGATCCTGTCGCCCGACGGAACCGCCTGCATCTTCGGGTCGATCTTCGTCATGCCTTTCAGGCCCGACAACGCAACGACCCGGACCGGTATGTCGCGGATATAGCGGGTTTCGATGAACCGGTAGCCTGCGCCGATCACCGCTTCGCCGCCTTCGGAGAGAGGCGCTGAAGCAAGATCGCCGCGGCTCGCGCAGGCCGTTGCCGCGACCAGAAGAAAGGCGATGAGGTATCGCAAGCTCCAGCGCGTCATGAAGCGCCCGATCGATCGTCCGTTGAATTCTTCGGCCCGGTCATACCGTGCCATGCGGTTTTCCGCATTTCATCCCTTGCGGGCGCAGGGTGCGCCGAAACGCCGATCCTGCCCTCGCCCGGCCATACGCGAATTCCTGCATGCGGAAGGATTCGCACACTTTGCTGAATTGTCAATCGCTTTCTAACAGTATTTCTCCGGTATTTCAATAGGTTGAAAGATTTGGTTAAATTGTGTCTTTAATGTCTTAACTATTTTCGCCCGGATTCTGCCTGTCGTTTGCGTCTATGCTTCGGCGTTTTTCCGCCCTCCAGCACGTCGAACAACAGTCCGCCGGTCACCGGAACGGCGTCGCGCAGCCGCACCTGCACCGTCTCGCCGATCTGTACGGCGAGGTTCCGGTTTGCGGCGCCGGATCGGCGCCTCCCCGAGCGGGAACGAAAACGGGCGTCGGGTATCCGGCTCATGGGTATCAGCCCGCTGGCGCCGTTCTCGACAAGAGTGACGAACAGGCCGGCCCGGGTGACGCCGGAAACGGTTGCGTCGAATGCGGCGCCGATCCGGTCTTGCATGAAAGCGGCCATGTAGCGGTCGGCGGCATCGCGTTCCGCCGCCATGGCCCGGCGTTCGGCAGAGGATATCCGCTCGCCCCAATCCCGCATTGCGCCTTCTGCGCCGGCCGGCAATCCGTCGCCTCGGCTGCCGGCCCGGCTCTCGGCGAGACCGCCGACAATGGCGCGATGCACCAGCAGGTCGGCATAACGGCGGATCGGCGAGGTGAAATGGGCATAGCGCGGCAGGGCAAGGCCGAAATGGCCCCGGTTCTCCGGGCTGTAGGCCGCCTGGCTCTGGGCGCGCAGGATCAACTCGTGGATTGTCCGGCCCTGGGGCAGCCCGGCGGTCTGCGCCAGGATGCGGTTGAGGTCGGCCGGCCTCAAGCCGCTTGCCGGCAGCGGCACGCCCATATCGCGCAGGGCCAGCTTCAGGGTTTCCAATCCGTCGGCCGCAGGCGGCTCGTGGATCCGGTACATGCAGGGCTTGCCGCGATGCGCCAGGTGCTCGGCCGCCGCCACGTTGGCGGCGATCATGAACTCTTCGATCAGACGGTGGCTGTCGTAGCGCGGCGCCGCGCGGATGTCGGTGACACGGCCGGCCTCGTCGAGCCGAATTTGCCGCTCCGGAAGGTCGAGCTCCAGCGTCTCGCGGTCGGCCCGCGCTGCAGCGAGTGCGGTGTAGGCGCCGTAAAGCGGTGTTATGACCGATGCAAGCAACGGCGTCGTCGCCGGGTCCGGATCGCCGTCGCGGGCGCGCTGCACTTGTTCGTAGGTCAGCCGGGCCGCCGAGCGCATGACAGCGCGCTCGAACCGGTGCCGGACCGGCCTGCCGCGGGCATCGATCGCAAGATGCGCGGCCACGCAGGCCCGATCCTCGTCCGGGCGCAGGGAACAGAGGTCGTTGGACAGGCGCTCCGGCAGCATCGGCACGACCCGGTCGGGAAAATACACCGAGTTGCCGCGCTTGAGCGCTTCGAGGTCGAGCGGCCGGCCGGGCCGGACATACCGGGCGACATCGGCGATCGCGACAATCAGCTTCCAGCCGCCTGGATTGTCCGGCGCGGTATCCGCCCCGGCCCAGACCGCGTCGTCGAAATCCCGCGCATCCTCGCCGTCGATGGTGACCAGCGGAACGGCGCGCAGATCCTGCCGGCCGTCGTCCGACGCCGGTTCGAGCCGCGCCGCCTCGTCAAGCGCTTCCGGCGGAAAAGCGTGCGGGATGCCGTGGCTGTGGATGCAGATCAGGCTGACCGAATGCGGGCCGGCCGCCGAGCCGAAATTCTCCGCGACCCGGCCGAGCCGCGGGCCCAGCGGCTTGCCGGGAACGATCTCGACCTCGACCAGATCGCGGTCCCGGGCCTCGCCTTCCATCCCGCGCGGGATCGCAATCTCGTGGCGCGCGCGCCGGTCGGTCGGGATCAGCCGGCCGCCGAACGGGCCGCCGCCGGTGTCTGCGCTGAAGATGCCCAGCACCCGGCCCGGCGCGCGGTCCAGCCGCTTCATGGTGCGGGCGGTCCAGGTGCCGTCCGGTGATCCCGAAAGGCGCGCCAGAACCCGGTCGCCGACACCCGGCGGGCGGCCGCGTTCCGGCAGCAGCCGGATCGGCGGCGGTGCGCCCTCGCCGTCCCAGCGGAGCGGCGCCGCCATCACGTCGCCGTCGCCGGTGACCGTCGTCACCTCGATCGCCGTCACCTCGGGCAGCGCGCCGGCCGGCCGGTGCCGCCGGCGCTCCGGCAGCAGGCCTTCTTCTTTCATCTCCTTCAGCAGGTCGCGCAGGCGGACGCGGTCGGGGCCGGCCAGACGGAATGCCCGGGCGATTTCGCGCTTGCCGACCGGGGCGTCGCTCTCGCGGATGAACTCGAGCACCTGGTCGCGGGTCGGAAAGGGGGCGGCGCCCCTCGGCCTGGCGGATCGCTTGCCCGTCATGCTGTCTTCTTTCCGTGCCCGGCCCGCCGCGCCTGCAAGGCCATGCCGGCGCCCCGCATGGAACGCCGTGCCGGACTCATTCAGCGGCCGGGTTCGCCGATTTGGCGGGGCGCGGCTCCTTCGCCGCCGTCTTTTTCTTGGCCGGGTCTTTCCTGGCCGTCCGCTTCTTTCCGGCCGCCGGTTTCCGGCCGCCGGATTTCGCCAGTTTCGGCGCCAGCAGGGCGACGGCCTGTTCCAGCGTCACCGAGTCGACGGTCACGTCCTTGGGCAGACTGGCATAGGTGCGGCCGACCCTGACGAACGGGCCGTAGCGGCCGGCGCCGGTCGTGACGGGCGCCTTCTTCTCCGGATGCTCGCCGAGGGCGCGCTGTTCGCCGCCGTTGCGTTTCTGCCGGGCCTCCGCAAGCAAGGCGACGGCCCGGTTCGCGCCGATTTCGAACAGTTCCTCCCAGGAGTCCAGGTTCGCATACACGCCCTCGTTCCGGACATAGGGACCGTATCGTCCGATGGCGCCGGTAATGGGTTTGCCGTTGGCCGGATGGGTTGCGATGTCGCGCGGCAGGGACAGCAGTTTCAGCGCGATCGCGAGATCGACCGAGTCCGGGTCCAGCCCGCGTGGCAGGGAAGTCCGTTCCGGCTTGTCGGTTTCCGCGGCTCCGGCGCGTTGGACATAGGGGCCGTAGGGGCCGGTCTTCAGCTCGATCGCTGCGCCGCTTGCCGGGTCCGCGCCGAGGTTGCGGTCGCCGGAAACCGCGGCGGCTTCTCCGACGCTGCCATCGACCACCGCAAGCGGACGGGTGAAACGGCAGGCCGGATAGTTGGAGCAGCCTATGAAACCCCCGTTGCGCCCGATCTTCAGGCCGAGCCGGCCGCCGTCGCAAGCCGGGCAGCCGCGCTGGTCGGCGCCATCCTCGCGGGACGGGAAGAAATGCGGACCGAGCGCTTCGTCCAGCGCGTCGATCACCCGTGTCCGGTCCAGTTCCATCGCATCTGCTATCGAGGCGCTGAAGGCGGTCCAGAAATCGTGCAGCAGTTTCTTCCAGTCGGTCCGGCCGTCCGAGACGATGTCGAGCTTTTCCTCCAGGCCGGCGGTAAACCCGTATTCGACATAGCGGCCGAAGAAATTGGTCAGGAAGCTGGTAACCACCCGGCCGCGGTCTTCCGGATGGAAGCGCCGGCGGTCCAGGCGGACATAGTCGCGATCCTGCAGCACCTTGAGAATCGAGGCGTAGGTCGAGGGCCGGCCGATGCCCAGTTCTTCGAGCCTCTTGACCAGGCTGGCTTCGGTATAGCGCGGCGGCGGCTGGGTGAAATGCTGCGCCGGGCGCACCGCTGTCCGGTCCACGGCCTCGCCATCCCGGATTTCCGGCAGCATCCGGTTCTCGTCGTCCGGCTTGTCCCGTTCCCGTTCGGGGTCGCGGTCCGCAGGTTCGTCCCGGCCTTCGCGGTAGAGCTTCAGAAAACCGTCGAACCTGATCGTCGATCCGGCGGCGCGCAGCCGGGTCATCCGGTTGGCGCTGGCGATATCGGCCGTCACCTGGTCGAGCACGGCACTCGCCATCTGGGAGGCGACGGTGCGTTTCCAGATCAACTCGTAAAGCTTTGCCTGCTCGGCTGTCAGGTGGCGGGACATATCGGCCGGCCGGCGGAACAGGTCCGTCGGCCGGATCGCCTCATGCGCTTCCTGGGCATTCTTTGCCTTCGTCCGGTATTGGCGCGGGCTGGCCGGCAGATAATCGCCGCCATAGTCGCGCTCGATCAGACGCCGGCAGCCGCCGATCGCTTCGCCGGACAACGACGTCGAATCGGTGCGCATGTAGCTGATCAGGCCGACGGTCTCACCGCCGATATCGACGCCTTCGTAGAGGCGTTGGGCGGTGCGCATGGTCCGGTCTGCGCTCATGCGCAGTTTTCGCGACGCCTCCTGCTGCAGGGTGGAGGTCGTGAACGGCGCCGCCGGATTGCGGCGGACCTGTTTGCGTTCGACACCGGCGCAGGCAAAGGCTGCCGCTTCGATCGCCGCGACCGCGGCCCCGGCCTGGGCTTCGCTGGCGATGGCGAGTCGATCCAGCTTCTTGCCGTCGAGATGGGTGAGGCGCGCGGTAAAGCGGTCGCGCCGCGGGGTCAGGAAATCGGCATCGACCGTCCAGTATTCCTGCGACTGGAAGCGCTCGATCTCGTCTTCGCGCTCGCAGACCAGCCGCAGGGCGACCGACTGGACCCGGCCGGCCGAGCGCGCGCCCGGCAGTTTGCGCCACAGCACCGGCGAAAGATGGAAGCCGACCAGATAATCGAGCGCCCGGCGCGCCAGATAGGCGTCGACCAGATTCCGGTCGATCGGGCGTGGATTTTCCATGGCCTGGCGGACCGCGTCGCGCGTGATCTCGTGAAAGACGACGCGGCGGACGTCGAGGTCTTTCAGCCCGTGTTTCTGCCGGAGCAGTTCCAGCACGTGCCACGAGATCGCTTCGCCTTCCCGGTCCGGGTCGGTGGCCAGAACCAGGCTGCCGGCTTGTCTGGCCGCCCCTGCGATGTCGGCGATCCGCTTCTTCGACTTGGCATCGACCTGCCATGTCATGGCGAACCCGGCTTCGGGATCGACCGAGCCTTCCTTCTCGGCGAGGTCGCGGACATGGCCGTAGCTCGCGAGCACGCGCCAGCCGGCGCCGAGATACTTGTTGATGGTTTTCGCCTTGGCCGGGGATTCGACGACGACGACGTTCATGGCGGTTCGATCATCCGTTTACGGGCGATGCGGTCGCCGCACCGGCCGGCCCCGCAAATGGGACCGTGGCGTCGCGGCGTCAAGCATTTCACTGTTTCCCCTGCGATCGGCATGGCAATTCGGACATTATTGTCCGATTTCGCTCAACATTCGGAAAATCGCGACCTATATTCTGTGCGATGAAGTGCAGGGACTTTATCGCACGGGTGCAGGTGATCGGCCGGGCGCGTGGCGTCCCGGTCCGTATCGATACCAAACGCGGCAAAGGAAGCCACATCATCGTTATTACGGCGCTCGCAAGACGGTCGTTAAGGACCGACGTAAGGAACTCGGATCAGGCCTGTTGTCCGCCATGCTTCGCCAATTGGGACTGAACCGGGACGATTTCCGTTAGAGCTATCGGAAGGATAGTGCAATGCGATTTACCTATCCCGCCGTACTGAGGCGAACCGGACCGGACGAGATCGTCGTTTCATTCCGCGACCTGCCGGAGTGCCTGACCTCCGGCGGCGACATTGCCGAGGCCCTTACCGAGGCGGCCGATGCACTCGAAGAAGCTATCGCGGGTCGAATCGACGACACTGAATCGCTTCCCGTACCCAGCCCGCGGCGTGCCGGCGAATACCTGGTCGCCGTACCTGCCGAAACTGCGGCCAAGGCGGCTCTGGCGGTCGCGCTGCGCGAGAGCGGCGTCACCCGGGTCGCCTTGGCGGCCCGTTTGGGCGTTGATGAAAAAGCCGTACGCCGGATGCTCGATCCGCGCCATCGCAGCTCGGCCAACCGGATTCACAAGGCGTTGCATGCGCTCGGCCGCGAACTCGTCGTCGAGACTTACGCCGCCTGAGACGCCCCCCGATTTCCGGCTACGGGAGCAAGCGTCAGGTTCCCGGCGGCCGGTCTGGCAGCGTTCCTGCATTCCGGATTTACACCGCCACCAGCGCGACGCGGTTGCCGGGATGGCGTTCGAGCCTGCCGGCCAGTTCCAGTTCGAGCAGGGCCGCGGCGACGGCCGCGGAATCGTCGCCGAACTCGCGCACCAGGTCGTCGATCGGAGTCGGCGCCGGCGACAGGAAATCGGCGAGCGAGCGGCGGGCGTCGGCGACCTCCGGGTCTGCCGCCTGGAGCGCTGCGTCCGGCGCCGGTTCGGCTGTCGCAGCGCGGTCCGGCGGTTCGCGCAATCCGGGTTGCAGGACCTGCAGGATATCCGCCGCGCTTTCGGTCAGGACGGCGCCGTCGCGCAACAGGCCGTTGGCTCCGGTGCAGCGAGGATCGAGCGGCGAGCCGGGCACGGCGAACACGTCGCGGCCCTGCTCGCCGGCGCATCGGGCCGTGATCAGCGAGCCGGAGCGCGCCGCCGCCTCGACAACCAGCACGCCGCTGGCGATGCCCGAAACGATCCTGTTGCGGCGCGGGAAATGGCGGCCTTGGGGCTTTGTGCCGGCCGGCTGCTCCGCCAGGATCGCGCCGCGCCGCGCAATATCCTCCATCAACTCTTCATGCTCCGGCGGGTAGCAGACGTCTATCCCGCCGGCGACCACGGCAATTGTGCCCGATTCCAGCGACCCGGCATGGGCCGCGGCATCGATGCCGCGCGCCAGGCCGGAGGCGACGGTAACGCCGGCGGCGCCGAGATCCTGCGCGATCGTGCGCGCGAACCGCTTGCCGTTGGACGATGCGTTGCGCGCGCCGACGATGGCGACGACCGGGGCGCTGGCAAGCGCCGCCTCGCCCCGGACAGCGATCACCGGCGGCGCATCCTCGGTCGTCGCCAGCCGCCAGGGATAGTCGGGCTCCTGCGCGGCAACCAGCCGTGCGCCGGCCTTGCGGGTGGCGCCGATTTCGGTTTCCGCCGCCGCGACAGAGGCGATGCGCACCGGGTTCGTCCGGCCGCCGCGGCGCGACAGGTCCGGCAGGGCGTCGAGCGCGTCCGCCGCCGAGCCGAAATGGCGCAGCAGGTGCCAGAAGGTGACCGGGCCGACATTCTCGCTGCGGATCAGCCGCAGCCAGCCGATCCGCTCGTCATCCGTCAGCGCCTGGCGATGGCCGAATTCCATGGGTGCTCGATGTCAGGTTGTTTGTTCATAAAATGTTCCACAATCCTTTTTGACGGTCAAGGGTGATGCGATTTTGACAATTTTTGTGAAAATAGTTAACTCTTGAAATTAGGATGAATGTACCTTTAACTATATATAGTTACTGTGTCGCATTTGGGATTATGGCTATGTCAAAATACGATCCCCTGGCGGACCATCTGATCGCATCCGGGCGGACAGCTGTGCCGATGACTTTTGGAGAAATCGAAAGAATCATCGGTGGGAAGTTGCCGCCGTCCGCGTTCAAACACAGGCCCTGGTGGTCCAACAATCCGTCCAACAGCGTCATTACCGATGCCTGGCTCAAGGCGGGATACAAGTCGACCAAAGTCGACGTACCAGGCTGCAAGCTGGTGTTTCGAAAATTCTCACAGGACGGAATTACCCGTGAAGACGGCGGCAGTGGGGCAGCCGTCGGCGGTTCGGCCGCCGAAGTGGCGCCAGCTTCGGCAAGAGCGCCAGGTGCGGGTTTCTTTCAGAGCATTTACGGCGCGCTCAAAGGCACGGTCACGGTACGGCCCGGGACCGATCTTACCGCGCCCGACAGCACGGAATGGGACGCGGGACGGTAACCGGCGATGACCGAATTTCTGCTCGATACCTGCGCGGCAATCTGGATCGCAAACGGCGATCCGATTCGGGAACCGGGAGCCGGCGCGCTTCGCGATGCACGCGAAGAGACCACAAGACTTCTCCTTTCTCCGATGACCGCTTGGGAGGTCGCCATGCTGGAAGCAAAGGGGAAACTGGCGCTCACGATCAGCCCGGAAGTCTGGTTCAACCAGTTTTGCGATCTGCCTGGGGTAGTGCTCGCAGAGTTGCCTCCCGCAGTGCTGATCGCTTCCTGCAACCTGCCCGGTTTGCCGCCCGCCGATCCGGTGGACCGGATAATGGTCGCAACGGCGCGGGCTTACGGCTACACGCTGGTGACCCGCGACCGTCACCTGCTCGACTATGGCGGGGAGGGCCATGTCGCGGTCTTGGCTTGCTGATCGGACACGTCACCTCCCGCCGATCCTCGGTTCCTCGCCGCGCAGCAGGCGGCGGATGTTGGCGGCGTGGCGGATCCAGATCATGACGGCGAGCAGGCCGGCGACCTCCGCCATCTGATGGTAGAGGACGGGGCTGCCCGGGTCCGGCGCGCCGAGCCAGCCGAGAGCCTTGGCGCCAATGGGCGCCGCCAGGAACGCCGCCAGCGCCGACAGGCTTGAGATGCGCGAGAGCCCGGCGACGAGCAGCCAGGTCAGGCAGGCCAACGCACCGACCGGCCAGCAGCCGGCCAGCAGGACGCCGAGCGCCGTCGCGACGCCCTTGCCGCCCCGGAACCCGAGCCAGACCGGAAACAGGTGGCCGAGGAACGCGCCGGCGCCGGCAGTCACCGCGATGTCCGGCCCGTACAGGCCGTGGGCAATCAGCAGCGCCGCGGCGCCCTTGCCGCCGTCCAGCAGCAGGGTCGCCAGCGCCAGTCCCTTGCTGCCGGTGCGCAGCACGTTGGTCGCGCCGATATTGCCGGAGCCGATGGTGCGCAGGTCGCCCTTGCCGGCGAGCCGGGTCAGCGCCAGGCCGAACGGGATCGAGCCGAGCAGATAGCCGGCCGCCAGCGCCGAGAGCAGGTAGGGCCAGGTGAAGGCCCAGCTGATCGGATCCGGCATCGCCCCAGATCGTCCCTACGTCATCCGGTCGTGCAGCACCCGCCCTTCGACGACGGTGCGCATCGCCACGCCCTGGACCGGCAGGTTCTCCCAGGGCGCGTTCTTCGACTTGCTGAGGAAGGCGTCGGGATCGATGCGCCAGGGCTTGTCCGGATCGATCAGCACCAGGTCGGCCGGCGCGCCCTTGCGCAGCCTGCCTTCGCCGAGGCCGAGGATTGCGGCCGGGCCGGCGGTCAGCTTGCCGAGCAGATCCGCCATGCCGAGCCGGCCCTTGTGGACCAGCGCCAGGCTGAGCGGCAGCAGCGTTTCCAGCCCGACGATGCCGTCTTCGGCCTGGGCGAAGGGGACGCGCTTGCTGTCCTGGTCGTGGGGCGCGTGATCGCTGGCGATGGCGTCGACGGTGCCGTCGGCCAGCCCCTCGACGATGGCGTCCCGGTCTTCTTCCGTGCGCAGCGGCGGCGACAGCTTGGCGAAAGTCCGGTAGTCGCCGATCGCGGTCTCGTTGAGGGTGAAATAGGGCGGGGCGGTATCGCAGGTCACCGGCAGCTCGCGCGCCTTGGCGCGCCGGATCGCCTCGACCGCCTCCCGGGTCGAGAGATGCGCGGCGTGATAACGCCCGCCGGTCGCTTCGACGAGGCGCAGGTCGCGCTCGATGGTCATGACCTCGGCGACCCGCGGAATGCCCCGCAGGCCGAGGCGCAGCGCCATCTCGCCGCCGTTCATGACGCCGTTCTCGGCAAGCGCGGGATCTTCGGGATGCTGGACGATGAGCAGGCCGAACGTCCGCGCGTAGTTGAGCGCGCGCTGCATGACCCGCGAATTGGCGATCGCCCGCGTGCCGTCGGTAAAGGCGAGGGCGCCGGTCTCGGCCAGCAGGCCCATTTCGGTGAGTTCGCGCCCGGCCATGCCGACAGTTGCGGCGGCGTAGCAGAACACCTTGGTCGCCTTGGCCTCCCGGGCGCGCCGGGCGACGAACTCGACGCCGGCGACGTCGTCGATCACCGGGTCGGTGTTGGGCAGGCAGACCATGGTCGAGACGCCGCCGGCGCCGGCCGCGGCGCTTGCCGTTCCGATGGTCTCCTTGTGCTCTTCGCCGGGTTCGCGCAACTGCGTGCGCATGTCGACCAGGCCAGGCGCCAGGATCAGGCCCCTGCAATCCACCACGTCGACCGAGGGCGGCGGCGCATCGCTGAACAGCCGCGGCCCGAGATCGGCGATGACCCCGCCGCTCGTGACCAGCGCGCCCGGTTCGTCCAGGCCGCTTGCCGGGTCGATCAGCCGGGCGTTGACGTAGGCGACCGTGCCGTTGCGTTCGCCCCCATGATGCTTGCCCCCGTGGTGTTTGCCGGTTCCCGCCATCATCCGTCTTCCAGCCTGGGCAGGTTGCGGGTCAGCACCTCCAGGCAGGCCATGCGCACGGCGACGCCCATCTCGACCTGCTCCTGAATGGCGCTGCGGCCGATATCGTCGGCGACCTCGCTGTCGATCTCGACGCCCCGGTTCATCGGGCCGGGATGCAGGATCAGCGCATCCGGTTTCGCGTTGGACAGCTTCTGCCGGTCCAGTCCGAAGAAGCGGAAATATTCCCGGATCGACGGCACACAGCTGCCCTGCATCCGCTCGAGCTGGAGGCGCAGCATCATCACGATGTCGGCGTCCCTCAGGCCGAGCGCCATATCGTGGAACACCTCGACGCCGAAGCGCTCCATCGCGCCGGGGACCAGCGTCGGCGGGCCGATGACCCGGACCCGCGCGCCCATGGTGTGCAGCAGATAGATATTGGAGCGCGCCACCCGGCTGTGCATGACGTCGCCGCAGATGGCGACGGTCAGGCCCTGGAGCCGGCCCTTGCGGCGCCGGATGGTGACGGCGTCGAGCAGCGCCTGGGTTGGGTGTTCGTGGGCGCCGTCGCCGCCGTTGACGACCACGCATTCGACCTTCTGGGACAACAGCTTGACCGCGCCGCTTTCGGGATGCCGGCAGACCAGCACGTCCGGGTGCATGGCGTTGAGGGTGAGCGCCGTATCGAGCAGCGTCTCGCCCTTCTTGATGGAGCTGTGCTCGACCGCCATGTTGACGACGTCGGCGCCCAGGCGCAGCGCCGCAAGCTGGAACGATGTGCGGGTGCGCGTCGAGGTCTCGAAAAACAGGTTGATGACCGTCCGGCCGCTGAGCGCCTTGCCGGGTGCGCGCGCGCTGCGGTTGCGTTCGGCATAATGGTCCGACCGGTCGAGCAGCAGGCTGATTTCTTCGGCCGACAACCCCTCGATGCCCAGCAGGTTGCGATGCCGGAAATCGACGTTCGGGTTTTTCAGCGCGGCGACCATTAAAGCCCTCTTATAGGCGCGCCGCGCGGGAGAGGGAAGGCGGCATCAGGACGGCGCCGGACCGCCGCCGCGTCCGGCGCCCCCGATCTGGCGTTCCCGCGCCCAGATATAGAGACCGGCCAGCACGACGATGCCGGCGCCGATAACGGTCACGGCGTCCGGGTAGTTGCCGAACATGACGATCCCGGCGAGCGCCGCCCAGATCAGAATGGTGTAGGTGAACGGCGCGAGCAGCGAGGCTTCGGAGCGGGAAAACGCGATAATCAGCAGGAACTGGCCGGCGCCCGCCGTAAAGCCGCAGCATGCCAGCCACAGCCAGGCGAGCGGCGTCGGGCTCTGCCACAGGACCGGCATGAGGACAGAAGCGGCGGCCATGCCGACGACCGGAGTCCAGAACATCGTGGTGAGGGGATCGTCGTCGGCGGCCACGGCCCGGGTAATGAGCTGGTAAAAGGCGAAACTGACGGAGGCGCCGAGCGACAGCAGCATGGCCCACTGGAAGGCGCCGTCCGGCCGCATGATGATCAGCACGCCGGCGAAGCCGAGCGTGACCGCCGCCCAGCGCCGCGGCCCGACCTTCTCGCCCAGGAACAGGAAGCCCAGGATAACCACGATCAGCGGCCCGGCATACATGATGGACGCCGCGGTCGCGAGGGTCAGGAAGGAGAGGCCGGCGAAGAACAGCGAATTGGTACCGTACAGGATGGCCGAGCGCAGGAGTTGCAGGCGCGGCCGGTTCGGCCGGACCCTCTCGCGGTATCGGGGTAGCAGGAACAGCGGCAGGAAGGCGATCCAGTGGAAGAACATGCGCCCCCAGGTGATCTGGAACACGTTCATGTCTTCCGCCACCAGGAATTTGACGAAGACATTGGTGGAGACGAAAAAGAAGGTGGCGCCGAGCATCAGCAGGATGCCGCTCGCGTCGGCGCGCCGGGCGTACCCGTTGCGCGGGCCGGAGCGCGGGCCGGAGCGCGGGCCGGGGCGCGTATCGACCATTCCGATCGCCTGCGCCGGGACGCTCAGTCCGCGCCGGACCGGCCGACAGCGCGCCGGGTTTCGCGCCGCCAGATATAGAGGCCGCTTCCGATAACGACGGCCGCGCCGAGCAGCACCCAGATGTCCGGCAGATCGCCGAACAGCGACCAGCCGTAGAAGCCGGCGAAGACGAGCTGGACATAGATGAAGGGCGCCACGGTCGACGCCTCGGCAACCTGGAACGCCTTGATCAGCAGGAACTGGCCGGCAAAACCGAAAAATCCGACGAACAGCAGGATCAGCCATTCGGTGCCGGTCAGGGGGCTCCAGACGGCAAACGCCATCGGCGTGGTAACGGCCAGGCCGACCAGGCTGGTGTAGAAGAACAGGGTGAGCGGGTATTCGGAAAAGCTGAGCAGGCGGGTCGACACCTGGTAGCAGGCGTAGCACAGGCTGGCGAGCAGCGGCAGCAGCGCCGCCCAGGTCAGGAAGTCGGTGCCCGGCCGCAAGATGATCAGGACGCCGAGAAAGCCGACGGCGATCGCCCCGCGCCGCCGCCAGCCGACCGGTTCGCCGAGCACCAGGGGCGACATCAGGGTCACGAGCAGCGGTGCGGAGAAGACCAGCGCGGTGGCCTCGGCGAGCGGCATCAGGCTGATCGCCCCGATGCCGGCCAGGGTGCCGCCGGCGAGAAACAGCGAACGCAGCACATGCATGGCCGGGCGCCCGGTCCTGACCAGGCGGATCGTCGCCGGGGTCAGGAAAATCGGCACCGTGAGCAGGAAGTGGAACAGGTAGCGCCCCCACACGACCATCTCGTAGGGCTGCGTCCGGGTCAGGTATTTCGCGCCGGCCTCCATCGTGGCCAGGCAAAACACCGTGCCCACCATCAGCAGGATGCCGAGCCGGGGCCGGTTTGCGCGTGCGGGAGAGGTCAAGTCGGGTATTCGGGATGGAGGGCGCCGGACGCCGGGCGGAAAGCGGGCCGGCGGCGCCGGCAGGGCTTTGTGGCAGAGCCGGGGGCGGGGAGCAAGCCGCCGGTCATGCCGCCGGCGCGGTCCCGCCATGCGCCGCAGTCCGGTTGGCCGGCGCGCTGCCTATCCCGCTCTCCGATCCAAATGTAAACGCCGGGCGCAGGGGAGGGCTCAAACCCTCCTCTACGGCTCTTCCGCAGGTCTGCCGGGGCGGCAATCCGATTAACCGGAGAGAATTCCCGCTTCCGTTCAACACAATGTCTCAAACTGAGACACTACAGGGCGCCGAACGGGCTTGACATCGCAACCAGGAACATTAAATGAACAAATATACTGTGGAAAGAAGCGACCCGGAGACGAAAAAAGACGCTGGTTAGACCGGTCTTTCTAATGTGTATATAGCCCGAAAAATGGCACAAATCCTTGGCTTGGGCGGAATGCAGATAATGAGCGATCACAAAATAATTAGGAATATTGCCCCATAAAGGCACCCGCGCCGGGGTGCCGGCGACGCTATCCCGCGGTCAGCGCCCGGGCGAGCCAGACGTGATAGTGCCGGGTCGGCGCGTCCATCACCGGGGTGAGGGCGCCGCCGTCGAAGGCGGCCGAATGGCGGCCCGCCTGCATCCCTTCGACGGGAATGACGTCCTCGGCAAAGATGCCGCGCCAGACGTCCGTTGTGGTCTTCCGCAGCGGCTTCAACGCCTCGGACAGACCGTCCGGGCTGAAGCAGTAGATGCGCGCGCGTTCCGTCGTGCGGCCGGGCGCGACCGGCGTCGCGATGACGCTGTAGAGATGGTCTCGGTGGACGCCGAACATGACGTTGGGGAAGACGGCGATGTATTCCGCCTTCTCCAGCCATTCCTTCGGCAGCCCCGCGAGGGTCGGCAACCGCCGGCCCTGTTCGTCCATCGGCGGGCGGCAGACCGTTGAGCCCTGGCCGCCGATGCCGCCCGGCCCGGCGATGTTGTAGTGGTCCTCCAGGCGCGAGAAGCGGTTGAGGCCGGGATGGATTGTCGGCAGGTGATAGGATTCGAGATAGTTCTCGATCGGCAGCTTCCAGTTGGTCGCCAGGTCGAAGCCGAAACCGAAGCCGTCTTCGGTGTGCAGCGGCGCATTCTCGAACGCGGCCCAGCGCGTTTTCAGGGGCGCCAGCGCCTCGTCCAGCGCCGGCGCGCTGCCGTCGAGATTGACGAAGACGGTATCGTGCCAGATGCCGCTGCGCACCGGCATGAGGCCGAAATTGCCGGCATCGAAGCCGTCGCATTCGTGGACGCCCGGCCCGCCGACATGGGGCGTGGCGCTGAGTGTGCCGTCGAGCCGGTAGCACCAGGCATGATACGGGCATTTGATGACCCGGCCGGCATGGCCCGGCGCAGCCACGAGCTTCATGCCGCGATGGCGGCAGACATTGTGGAAGACGCGCAATTCCCTGTCCCGGCCGCGCACCAGTAGCAGCGGCAGGCCCGCCAGATCGACCGGGAACAGGTCGCCGGGCCGCGGCGCGTCGGCGCCGAAGGCGAGCGCCGTCCAGCCGGTTGCGAGAACCGTCTCGCGCTCGAACGCCAGCATCGCCTCGTCCGTGTAGAAGGGCGCGGGCAGGCCGGTCGGATGCTGCGGATCGGCCGCCAGTGCGCCAACTGCAGCGGCGATCTCCGGCGTCCAGGCGGCGCCGGCGGGTGAGGAAACCGGGCGTTGAGGAAGCGGAGCGTTCATGGCTCATCCTCGCACACAAGCAGGCCGCGCGGAATGCTCGGGAGGGCGCTCATACGCCGATGCGGCGCGGTTGAAAAGCCCGATTCGACCGCCGCACCGGGTAACTTCCGGATGCACGGCACGGCGGCCTTGCCGATGGAACCCAAGTCCGCCGCCGGCTATACTCGGCTATGGCCGCACAAGGCGGGCGCCGATCGCAACCGCCGAACCCGGCCGGGAGGTCAGGGCATGCCGCTCCGGTCCCTTCTGCTTGTCCTCGCCGTCGTCCTGCACGGGTCCCTTTCATTCGGCCAGGATCTGCTCCAGACCGGCATCGACGCCTACCGGCGCGGCGACTACGTCACGGCGTTGAAGGTGTTCCGCACCCTTGCGGATCAGGGGAATGCGAACGGCCAGAACACCGTGGGCATCCTGTACGGCAGGGGCCTGGGCGTTCCTGTGGACCTTGCGGAAGCGGTAAGGTGGTTTCGAAGAGCGGCCGAACAGGGTCACACGGTCGCGCAGCACAACCTCGGCGCCGCCTATTTCCGAGGCCGGGGCGTCCTGCGGGACGATGCGGAGGCGATAAGGTGGTTCCGCAAGGCGGCCGGGAAGGGACACGCCGCGTCATCGCACAATCTCGGCTTCGCCTATTTCACGGGGCGGGGCGTGCCGGTCGACAACGCAGAGGCGGCGTTATGGTTTCGAAGGGCCGCGATGCAGGGACTGGCGCGGGCGCAGTACAATCTCGGCTACCTGTACTACCGCGGCGAAGGGGTGCTGCAGGACAATGTCCGCGCTTTCGTCTGGACGAGCCTGGCCAGCGATCAGGGATACGCGCCCGCTGTAGCGTTGAGACTGTCGATCGAACCGAGGCTGACGCGCGACGAGATCGCCAGGGCAGGCGAGACGATCGGAAAAATTCTGTCCGATATACGGGCTGCCCGCAGAAGATAGGTTTTCCGGCCGGCGGACCGGGAAGGCCGCGTCGCAATGCGGTGGCCGGACCCCCGGGCAGCGGCCGTTTAGTTCGCAGCGGGAGGAACCGTCAGCCCGACGGGAAAGTGTCGCCCGCAACAGTTGAATCGACCGGGCGGGCAGGCGGCGGCTTCAGCGGGCCCCACATGCGGTAGTCGAAGGGTGGCGTCGCCGCGGCGAAGGCCGGCCGCGCCTTCATCCGTTCGTACCACCCGCCGACCGCCGGCAGATCGGCCCACAAGCGGGTCAGGTCGAGATACTCCACCCGGTCGAGGATCGGCGCGACGCAGATATCGGCCAGCGAATAATCCGGCCCGCAGATCCAGGGGCCGCCGCCCGCCTTCAGCGTTCGCTCGAGATGCGACAGGTGCCAGCGGAATTTGGCGGCGGCCGCATCGACGGCGGCACGGTCAGCCGGCCCGGAAACCCGGCGCAGATAGTCCTGGGCGCGCGCCTGGTCCGGATGGCGCAAGGACCATTCCTTCAGTTGCTCCATGCCGAAGCCGATGCTGCGCAGCTTCATCATCAGATTGAAGCTGAGGGTCACGATCAGCGGAAACAGGTATTCCTGCTCCTCGGCGATCCATTCCCGCATGGTCGCGCGCGCCGCCGGATTGTCCGGCTGGAGCCGCGGTTCGGGGAACCGCTCGTCGAGATAGCGGGCGATCTCGGACGACTGGATGACCGGCCTGCCGTCATGCACCAGGGTCGGAATTTTGCAATGGCGGTTGAGCTTTCCGTAGTCGGGCCGGAAATGCTCGAAGCGGTGGGTCGCGATGTAACGCTCCGTCCAGTCCAGTCCCTTCTCGCTCAGGGTCAACCGGACCTTGAAGCAGCAGGGTGAATCCCAGAAGTGATAGAGTTCCAGCATCGCCGGCTCCTCCCGATACCGCCCGTCGCCGGCCTTCCGACGCGATGGAAGACCCTGCAACGCCGGTCGTGCCGCGGTCAACCGCCGCCCGGCCGGGCTAATGCCCGGCGAGCCATACCCGGAATCGCTCTGCAATCCGGTCGTAGAGGCTGGCGTACCATTCGGTGTCTTTCAGGATCGCCGTCCTGAAATTCGACGGGTCGGTCGGCAGGTGGGGCCGCATGTCCACGCCCGTCCCGGCGTGCCGGGAGACGAGCTTCATCGACGACCGGCGGGCCGGGCCGTAGGCGATGTACTTTGCCTGGTCGGCGAGCGGTCGGGTGCCGGTAGCGAAGCGGATGAAGCGCAGGGCGTCGCGCAGTCTCGGAGTCCCTTTCGGTATTGCGAGAGCGCTCAGTTCGGAGACCTGGGCATCCCAGACGATTTCGATGGGATGGCCCTTGACCGCGGCGGCGTCGAACAGGCGGCCGTTGTATTGCGAAGCGATCACCGCCTTGCCGGAAACGAGAAGCTCTACCGGCTGCTCCACGGCGGTCCACCAGATCGTGTGGTCGCGGATGGCGTCGAGCTTCCTGAAGGCAAGCCGAAGGCCGCGTTCTGTGCTCAGCAGCTGGTAGATTTCCTGGCGCGGCACGCCGTAGGACCTGAGCGCCCATTCCAGATTTGCGTCCGGTATCTTCTGCAGGGCCCGCTTGCCGGGGAAGCGCCGGATATCGAACAGATCCTGGATCCGGCTCGGGCGCACGCCCGGAAACGCGTTGCGGTTATACGCGATGACCGTCGCATAGACGATATGCGAGACCCCGCATTCGGTCAGCGCGCCGTCGACGAAGTCCCGGTCGGCGGGCGTGCCGTCGATCCCCGGAAGAAGAAGCGAATGGTCGATCGGCTCCAGCAGCCCCTGTTTGCAGGCAGCACGGTTATCGGCCTTTGTCATGTCGATGACGTCCCAGGAGACGTCGCCGCTGCGGCGTTGCCGGCGGAGTTCAGCCAGCCCGCCATTGTAGCGCGCGGTCCGGATGCGGATGCCCGTCCTGGCCGTGAAAGGTTCGAAATAAGCTTTCTTCTGGCTGTGTTCGTAGGCGCCACCCCAAGTCGCGATCGTGAGCGTCCGGTCGGCGGCAGCGCCCGGCCCGGCGCCGGCAAGCCAGAGCACAGCGGCAAGCACGGTCCGGCTGCAGGCGATGAAGCGGATCGGGCTCAGCGGCATAGTTCCTCCGGGCATAGTTCCACCGGGGCGGCGGCGGGCGCTCAGGCCCCCGCGTTCTCCTCGCGGCGCGTGTCGTCCATCGTGTCCAGCCAGGCCTTGACGATGGACGCCTCGAACACCACGCCCAGCATCCGGCCGTTGTCGCGGTCTTCGAGCACCGGGATGCTCTCGCCGACAAAATCTCCCATTCCCTCCATCGCCGCCCAGATCGACATTCCGGCCGTGAAGATCAGGGCCTCCGGCTTCGCCAGTTGCGCGACCGTTGCTCCGGAGGCCGCGTTTTCGCCATCCTCCCACGCCACCAGTTCGTCGAGCTTCACCGTGCCCAGATAGCGTCCGTCGGCGTCGACGACATAGCCTTCGTGGCGGCGGTCCTCCACGAGCCGCGATTTCGCCTCGGCGGGCGGTGTCTCCGGCGTCAGCGCCGTGTAGTCCCGGCTCAGATATCCGTCGATCGGGCGGAGATCGAGGATCGCCCTGTCGCGGCCGGCGGCGAGGTCGAAGCCCCCGGCGCGGAGTTGCACGTCGAACAGCGATCGCCCGAAAATCCGGTAGGAGATGAGATTCGAGAAGACGACGCTGACCATGGCCGCGGTGGCAAGGTCGTAGTTGCGGGTCAGTTCGAACACGATCAGGATCGCGGTGAGCGGCGCGCCGATGACCGCGCTGGTCACGGCGACCATGCCGCAGATTGCATAGATGGCGATGTCCGAGCGCAGGTCGCCGAGCAGCGTCTCGGCGCCCGCGCCGGCCAGCGCGCCGAACAGGATGCCGATCAGCAGGGCCGGGCTGAATACGCCGCCGGCAAAGCCGAATCCGATGCACAGCGCCGTCGCCGCAATCTTGGCGATAAGCAGGGCCGCGAGTTCTTCCGGCGCGAAGGCGTCGTCGATGACGGCGAAGCGCAACGTCTCCTTGCCGATGCCCAGGATGTCGGGCAGCCAGATCGCGGCCACGCCCAGGGCCGCGCCGGCCAGCATCGGCTTGGACCAGTCGGCGAGAGGCAAGGCCCGGGCGGCCCGGCCGGCATAGAGGATCGCGCGCATGTAGAGCACGGCGACGAAGGCGCCGCCGGCGCCGATCAGGACAAAACCGAGGAATTCGGGCGCGGCCTTCACGCTCACCGCCTCGACCCGGAACAGCGGCGGGCGTTCGAAGACGATGTTGGCGACGACATAGCCGATCGTCGCCGCCACGGTGATCGGTGCGAACGCACGCAGGGAGTAGTGGCGCAGGATGACTTCGTGGGCGAACACGATTCCCGCGATCGGGGCGTTGAACGCCGTCGCGATCGCGGCAGCGGCGCCGCAGCCCACGCCTGCCGTCCCCATCCATCGGCTGTTCCTGTTGAAGCGGGCCGCGAGGGAGCCGAGGGTCGCCCCGAGATGCGCGAGCGGACCGTATTGCCCGACGGACGCTCCGGACCCCAGGGAAACCAGGCTCGTCAGCGCGCTGAGAAAGCCGGCGCGGGCCGGCATCCGGCCATCGTGCAGATGGGCGGCGCGGATGATGTCCGGCGGCCCGTGCGGCCGGCGATCCGGCATGTAGCGGTGAAGCACGCCGACGATCAGCCCGCCTGCCGCCGGCACGCAGATCGTGGCGACGATCAGCCAGTTCGGATCGCCGGCCATGAAGCGGCTGCGCGGCGAGACGAGCAGCCAATCGTTCAACAGGGCGACCAGTTCGACGAAACCGATCGCGGCCAGGGACGCCAGCGCCCCGGCCACGATGCCGAGAACGGCGATCGACGCAATTTGGAGAGCCGTTGCCGCCGCCCGGCACATCGGCCGCTCAGTGAGGCCCGATTTTGCCGGCGTCCGGCACGTCGCGCGCCCGGCAGCGGCGCGGCGCCGGCGAGGCCGCCGCCGCGCCGGGCCGCCGGGTCAGGCGTGCAATTCCTGGGCCATGCGCGTGCCGTCGGGCGCTGTATCCTCCGGCGGCGCGGCGACAGCACTCGGATCCTCGTGCAGCGACTTGACGATGCCGTAAGCCATCAGCAGCAGGATCACGCTGACCGGGAGCGCTGCAGCGATCGACGCCGTCTGAAGGGCCGTCAGGCCGCCTGCCGCCAGCAGGACGGCGGCGACGAAGCCCTCGCCCATACCCCAGACGATGCGGAAACGCTGGGGCGGATTGTCGTCGCCCATGCTCAGCATGGTGGTGATTACCAGCGTCCCCGAATCCGACGAGGTGATGAACCAGGTTGCCAAAAGGATGGTGGCGAGCGCCGCCATTGCCCAGTTGAGCCAGCCGAGCTCCGTCACCTGGCTGATCGTGCCGTAGAGCGCAGAAGGCAGATCCCAGTTGCGCACCAGGTCCGCGATTCCCGCGGTGCCGACGCCGTTGGCGGCGTTCAGTTCCATCCACATCGCCGTCCCGCCGAACATGCACAGCCACACGAAGGAGATCGAGGTCGGCACGAACATCACGCCGAGCATGAACTCGCGGATCGTCCGGCCCCGGCTGATCCGGGCGATGAACATGCCGACGAAGGGCGCCCAGGATATCCACCAGCCCCAGTAGAAGATGGTCCAGCCGCCCTGCCACGAGGCAGCGCCCTTATCGCTGAAGATCTGGAATCCCATCGGAATGGCGTTCCACAGATAGTCGCCGAGCGTCGTAATGAAGAAGCCCATCAGCCAATTGAACGGCCCGCCGAACAGGAAGAAGGCGAGCAGCACTGCGCTCAGCCAAATATTCCACTCGGAGATGATCCGGATGCCGTTGCCGACGCCCGACACCGCCGAAATGGTCGCCACGACCGAAATCGCCGCGATCAGGACAAGCTGCGTGACCAGGCCCGGGTCGACCCCGAACAGATGATTGAGACCGGCCGCCATCTGGGTGACGCCGAGACCCAGGGACGTCGCAACGCCGAACACCGTGCCGAACACGGCCAGCAGATCCACGGCATGGCCGATCGGCCCGTAGATTCGCTCGCCGATGATCGGATACAGCGACGAGCGCAGGGTCAGCGGCAGCTTCTTGCGAAAGCCGAAATAGGCCAGGCACAGCCCGACGATCACATAGACCGCCCAGGCGTGAAAACCCCAATGGAAATAGGTCACCCGCATCGCCGCAACCGCGCGCTGCTCGTTCATCGCGGTATGGCCGGCCACGTCGGCAAACGGGTTGTTGGGATATTTCCAGGGCTGGGTGTTGTCGAAATAGAACATCGGCTCAGCGATGCCGAAGAACAGGATGCCGATGCCGACGCCGGCCGAGAACAGCATCGCGAACCAGGAGAATCTGGAAAACTCCGGCCGGCTGTCGTCGTCGCCCAGCCTGATATTTCCGAACCGGCTCAGCATCAGGTAGAAACAGACGAACATCAGGATCACCAGCGCAATCACATAGTACCAGTTGAGCGCTGTCTCGATCCAGCCGCGGACCGCCGAGTAGATCCCATTGGCAAACTCCACGTTGAGCGCGGTGAAGACAACAAATGCGAGCACCATACCTTTCGCTGCCAGCCCCATACCGCTGTGCAGACCTTTGAAAATACCGGTTTCTGCTACGAGATTTCGATTTGTCGACATCTGCTGCCTCTTGGATTCGCTACACGGGACAACACCCGGCGCCCGAATATCACGCACCGATCGAGGGCACCGGCTCCACCGCAGCGGGGCCGTTGCTCCGGCGACCTGTGTACCTGCAATCGTGCGCCGCCCGATCCGGTTAGTCAACGGATTAGGCAGCAATGAACAGGGACCGCAACCAATTTTGCGCGAGAATTCCGCGGGCGCCGTCTGCCGGGCATCCTTCCGGTCTGTCCCGTTTCAAGCCCTCCCTTACAATACGGGACGCGACGCACGCAGGCCGTGACTGTGGCGGAAAATCCGGGCTAGGGTGCGGCCCTCGCCGCTCGGGAGACTAAAGCAATGGGTGCGGCCGAAACCAGCACGGCGGAGCGCGCCGCCGCCATAGGCGTTCTGATGCTGGAGACGCGGTTTCCGCGGCTGCCGGGCGATGTCGGCAATCCCGCCTCGTTCGATTTTCCGGTGCTCTACGCCACGGTGGACGGCGCCGATCCCGGAACCGCAGTGCGCGGGGATACGCGCAGCCTGTTGCCCGGCTTCATCGCGGCAGGCCGCGAGCTGGTCGGGCAGGGGGCCGCGGGCCTGACGACGAGTTGCGGTTTCCTCGCACCGTTTCAGAACGCTCTGGCGGACGGCTGCGGGGTGCCGGTCGCGGCCTCCTCGCTCATTCAGATTCCCCTTGTGCAGCGCCTGCTGCCGGCGGGCAATCGGGTTGGCGTGCTAACCGCGGATGCCGAGGCGCTGGGCTCGGCCCATCTCGCCGCCGCCGGTGCCCCGGCCGATACGCCGATCGCCGGTCCGGACCGGGACAGCCATTTCAGCGCGGTCTATGTCGGCAACGGCGGATCGCTGGATGCGGACCGCGCGCGGGACGAACTCTGCGCTTCGGCGCGCCTCCTGTGCGCGGACCGCCCGGAATTCGGCGCCATCGTTCTGGAATGCACCAACATGGCGCCCTGGGCGGCGGATATTGCGCGCGCTACCGGACGGCCGGTCTACGACATGCGCCACCTGCTGCGCTGGTTCCATGCCGGGCTCGCCGCCGGTCGGGGAATCAGCCCCTGAAACGCAAAACGGCGGACCGAAGCCCGCCGCGAATTTCGGAAACCGGC
Source organism: Rhodospirillaceae bacterium bin65 (assembly GCA_002238725.1). Lineage (GTDB taxonomy): Bacteria > Pseudomonadota > Alphaproteobacteria > Bin65 > Bin65 > Bin65. Next base: position 37,006 of record MPMX01000021.1, on the reverse strand, counting down.
CAATGCCGATGCCGGCGTCAGCCCTGGCGCGCCTTGAACCTGCGCACCGTCTTGCTGATCACATAGATGCGCCCGCGCCGGCGGACGACGCGGCAATCCTTGTGCCGCTTCTTCAGGGTCTTGACGGAACTTGCGACTTTCATGGCTCCGGCGCCGGTTGGGAGAACTGTCTCGAAGGCCGGCAGATAGGGCGGTCGGGCCGAGGTGTCAACCGCGCGTTCCGGCGCATTTCCGGCCCGGTTCGGGAAAATTCAGGCCGCCGCCACTGCCTCCCGCCGCCAGACGACCGGATAGAGGTCGCCATCCATCGGGTCGCCGTCTTTCAGCGCATCGGTGCCGAGCGGCTTCGCCGTGCCCGGACGGGTGTCGTAGCGCGCGTCGTCGCCGGTATAGCGCACGGTGTAGCCGCGCCGGCGCACGTCGCTGCGCCGGTTGCCGCCGGCGCCGTGGACCGTCAGCGCGTGGAAGGCGATGACGTCGCCGGGCGCCATGTCCCAGGCGACAATGTCGTAGTCGCCGCGCGCCGCTTCGATATCCGGCATCTTCTCGTAGTCCGGGTTGTCGTCGTAGCTGCGGGTCACGGTCCTGCCGAATGGCTCGGGCTGGAACCATCGGTCCCACCGGTGCGAGCCGCGGACGAATTCGAGGCGCCCGTTCTCCGCCGTCGTCGGGTCGAGCGCCAGCCAGAACGACATGACGTGCCGGCCGCGCACCGGCCAGTAGGGCTGGTCGTTGTGCCAGCGGGTCGGATTCGCGGTGCCCGGCTCCTTCACGAAAAGCTGGTCGTAGAGCAGGTTGACCTTCGATGCGCCGAAGAACTGCGCCGCCAGTTCGGGCAGGCCGCTCTCGAAACAATAGGCCCGGAATTCCGGATCGTTCTGCCAGACCCGCAGGTTGCCGTGGAACCGGCCCTGCCCCTCGGCCTCGTAGCCGTGGAAGAACGGGCCGGGATTGTCGATATCGCGCTCGATGGCGGCGGCGATCCGCGCACGCCAGGCCGGGCCGATGACGCCCTTGAGCAGGACGGCGCCGTCCGCCTCGAAAACCTCGATCTCCCGCCGGGCGGCCCGGTAGGGCACGGCTCACGCACCTTCGGCGATGATCGCGTGCATCTCGGCCGCGCCAGCGCGTTCGATCTTCGCGGCCTGGTATTCCTGCGACGTCCAGAACTCCCGCGCCCTCTCGACCGAGGGGAAGCGGATCACGACGGCCCGGCGGGTCTCCTCTGGCCCTTCCATGGTCTCGGTCTCGCCGCCGCGGACCAGCCACTCGCCATCGTAGGCGGCGACGGCCGCGGGCGTGAGGGCGGCATAATTCTTGTATTTCTCCGGATCGGTCACATTCACGAACGCGATGAAAATCCCTGCCATGGTATCCCCCTGAGGTCCGGCCGATCTCTCGGCAACGCTGCCCTCCATACACAACCCTTGCGCGGATGAGGAGTCGCCTGTCTGCACGGCCGCCGCATCCGGCGCTTCTCGTCCTGTTGCCAGTGCAGGCCCGGTAGGGCACCTTGCCGCCGCCATACCCCCTCCACGACAATGACCAGCGGAGAGAATTCCCATGCAACTCGAGGACAAGGTCGCCATCGTCACCGGCGCAGCCTCCGGATTCGGCGAAGCCATCGCCCGGCGCTATGCTGCCGAAGGCGCAAGCGTCGTCTGCGCCGACCTGAACGACCAGCTCGGCAAGAAGGTCGCCGAGGAAATCGGCGCCGCCTATGTCCATGCCGATGTCGCCGACCGGGACGATGTCCGCACCATGGTCCGCACCGCGGTCGACCGCCACGGCCGCCTCGATACGATGGTCAACAATGCCGGCATCACCCACGTCAACCGGCCGATGCTCGACGTCAAGGAAGACGAATTCGACCGCATCTTCGATGTCAACGTAAAGTCGATCTACCTGGCGGCCCTGGAGGTCGTGCCGCTGATGCGGGAGCAGGGCGGCGGCTGCATCATCAACACGGCCTCGACGGCCGGCCTGCGCCCGCGGCCGGGCCTCACCTGGTACAACGCCTCGAAGGGCGCAGCCATCACCATGACCAAGTCGATGGCGGCCGAGCTCGGGCCGGACAATATCCGGGTCAACGCACTCTGCCCGGTTGCTGGCGACACGCCGCTGCTGCCTTCCTTCCTCGGCGCCAACTCGCGCGAAGCCTTCGAGGCGACGGTGCCGCTCGGCCGGCTTTGCACGTCCGAGGATGTCGCCAAGGCCGCGCTCTGGCTGGCGAGCGACGAGGCGAGCTTCATCACCGGCGTCGCCTTCCCGATCGACGGCGGACGGGGCGTGTAGCCTTCAGGGATTCTGTCCGTTATCGGGAATTTCCGGCCGACTTTGTAGGGGAGGGTTTTGAAAGGGGATTATATCTTTGGCTATGCAGCGCCGGATAATCCTCCAGCGGCAGGGCGTCGGCGATAACTGCAAATGCCGCTCGTTTGCCGTTGCCCTACAATAACAATTGATGCTGCCCCGGACTTGATCCGGGGCCCAGGGCCGACCCGAAAGGCCTCGGCCCGTGGCCCCTTCGACAAGCTCAGGGCAGGCTCCTGGGCCCCGGATCTCCGCTGCGCTCCGTCCGGGGTGGCACCGAGGGGATAATTTACGGCATCGGCTATCGGAACGGCAGTAAACCGCGAACGCATAGTTACCGATATAATCCCCTTTTGAAACCCTCCCCTACGCCACCGCGGCAGAATCGGGCGCCGGTTTCAGCAGGCTGAAGAAGGCCGGCAGGGCGACCAGGTAGATTGCAGCGGCGCCGAGCAGCAGGGCCTGCTGGCCGAACAACACGTTGACGATCGGCACCGCCACGGCGCCGACGACGGAGAAAGTGCCGTTGATGCCCCAGGCCCACAGGAAGAAGCGCTCCTTGCCCAGCCGGGACAGCATCGTCATGCCGGTCGGGAAGGGGAAGCCCATCAGAAAGGCGGCCGGCGCGATCAACAGGATGCAAGTCGCGATGCGCAGGGGATAGGGCCACTGGCCGATGGCGCCGAGCACCGGGTCGAACAGGAAAGCGCCCCCCGCCACAAGCACCCCGATGCCCATGAAAATCCGCGGCATGACACGCCGGCAGTCGGCAACGTAGCGCGCGCTGACCAGCGAGCCGATGCCGGAGAAGAACAGCATGCTGGTGATCAGCACGGTCGCCGAGATCGTCGGGTTGGAGAGCGCGACCAGGAACTTCCCGATCAGGCCGACCTCGATCGTGATGTAGCCGGTGCCGAGGCAGAAGAAGTAGACGAAGATGCCGATCTTGCCGGGCTGGCGGGAAAAGATCGTGCGCCAGCCCGCGGCCACCGGAATCATCATCAGGAAGAAGCCGAAGATGGCCGCGATGATCAGCGTCGCCCAGAGCAGCAGATAGCCCCATTCGTCGGACACGGCCTCGAGCTGGTCGAGGAAGTGCGGGATCTCCAGCGGTTTGATATAGGCGGCGAAATAGGGCCGGTTGTCGGTCAGCGGCCGGGTGTCGAAAACGTAGTTGCGCTGCACTTCGTCGAACCGGCCCGCCAGCATGTGGCCGAGCATCAGCCGATACAGGATTTGCCAGGTCGGCGCCGGCCCTTCCGCGGCGGTGTCGTTGCCGCCTGGCTTGTCGCCGCTGCCGGCCTTGCCGACGATGAAATGGGAGGCCCGATAGGTCCGCCAGATGCGGGCGGCGCCCCTGGCGTCGAGGTCTTTGCCTTCGGCTTCGATGCCGGGGGGATGCAGCAGCTCCCACGACATGTCCTCCGACCATTCCCGCAGGGCAGCGGTCTCGGCCGCGGTAAAGCCGTTTTTCTTGTAGAGGACGGTGACGGTCGACAGATAGGTGTGGAAGATGAAGAGCTTGTGGCGCGCGGTGTCGCCGTCCAGGCCGCGCGCCGCCGAGGCCACGGTGGCGAACAGCTTCGGCACCGATTTCGGCAGGTCCTCCTTGTTCCACAGGGTGATCGCCAGCACGCCGTCGGGCTTCAGGGCGCGCATGTAGTCCTGCAGGGTTTCCACCGTGTAATTGTATTTCTCGACGATGGCGAAGCCGCCGGCGTGGCTCAGGCCCGTCGAATCGGCGAGGCTGAGGTCGATGATGTCGTAGCGGTCGCGCACCCCGCCGAGATAGAGCCTTCCGTCATAGGGTACGACGCGGACCCTGCCGTCCTTCAGCGGGTTGCCGGTAAGGCGGGAAATCGCGCCGTCGCCGGTCAGCGCCTTCAGGAGCGCCGGGTTGCTCTCCGCCACGGTGAGGGAGTTCGGGCCGGCCGCCAGCGCCAGGTTCGACGAGATGCCGCCGCCGAGCTGGACCACGAACACGTCCGGCTTCTTCTTGACGACGTAGGGCGCGAACATCGGCAGGAATTCGAAATAGGCCTGCTGCGCCCGCGGGATCCGCTTCATCGCCCCGATCGGGCCATCCGAATCGATATAGAGCGCGATATAGGCGTTCTTCGGCATCGCTTCGAGATTGACCGCGGCGTTGTCGCTCAGCCCCGGTGCGAAATGCAGGTAGGAACTGGCGTAGCCCTCGAGCAGGCCGAAGGGGGAATAATCCCGGTAGATGCGCTTCGAATCCGGGAATTTTCGGGCGTAGCTGACGCCCTTGAACTGGTTGACGTCGATGCGCGTATGGCTGGCCGCAACGCCGAGGGACACCGCCCCGAGCACGGCCGCGGCGGTCAGCGGAACCCAGGCTCGCGTGGCGCCGAACCAGACGACAACGGCGACGGCCCACAGGCCGAAGGGAATCAGCAGGATCCAGTCGGGCGGGACGAAATACAGGCCGCCCAGGAAGACCAGCCCGCACAGGCCGGAGCCGGTGAGGTCCGCGAAATAGACCTTCCCGAACACCGCCTGGCCGCGCATGAAGACCAGGCCCAGGAACAGGGCGCCGGGCAGGAAGGGGATGAAATAGACGAGGAACAGAGTGAACAGTTTGAACTTCTGCTCCGGGTTGGCGATCAGCTCGATCGGGTTGAAGCCGAGCGACTGGGCGACGGCATTCGACAGCAGCATCAGCGGCCCGAAAACGATCAGCGCGACGGTAATCAGCGGCCGCCAGTATTTTCGGAAGGCCGGCGTGCTCACGCACATCGCCGCGCTCATCACGCCGAAGCCGAGCATGGCGATCGAGATCACGAAGGAGCCGAAATGCGACCAGGTGCCGACCGCGAAGACGCGCATGATGCCGATCTGCAATGCGATGATCGCGCCGGCGATCAGGCCGACCGTGACATAGAAGGACAGGTCGAGCGCCCGGCTGTTCATGCCGCCTGCAGTGTCGGAAGCCGGAGAGGTCAACGGGCGGGCCTTTTCAACGGGCGGGGGCGGGAAATCGGGTCAACCGGGATGGGGGCCGATCGGCCGAACCGAAAGTCCGTCAGCGCCCGGCAAACTGCAGATCGTTCTACTTTCCGCCCCAGCGCGAAACGGTCTTGTCGCCGTGGTATTTTGTCAAGGCCACGAAGTTCACCTTGCGCTTGCAGCGCTGGTTTTCCGCCCGGCTGCATTGGGCGGCGTAGATATCGTGCCGCTCGATTCGGATGCGGCCGGACTCGCTTCGGGTCTTGGTCAGCTTGAGCAGGGACTGGGCGCCGGGCGGGCCGACGGGGATCACCATGGTGCCGCCTTCGGCAAGCTGTTTCACCAGGGGCGGCGGGATATGGTCGATCCCGGCGGTCACGATGATCTTGGCAAAGGGCGCATGCTCGGGCCAGCCGAAATAGCCGTCGGCGGTCTTGCGCCGGATCCGGCCGAATTCGACATATTTGGCCTCGGTCAGCTTCGTGTAGATCCTGTCGGTCGCCTCGGAGAGCGACGGGATGATCTCCACGGAATAGACGTGCGGCGTGAGGTAGCTCAACAACGCCGCCTGATAGCCCGAGCCGGTGCCGATCTCGAGCACCTTGTCCGCCGGCCTGACATCCAGTTCCGAGGTCATGCGGCCGACGATGTGCGGGCCGGAAATCGTCACCCCGCAGCCGATGTCGAGAAAGGAATGGGCATAGCTCCGGCCGGCATCCCGCGTACGTGAAAATTCTTCCCGCGGAGTCGCCAGGAAGGCGCGCTTCTCCTTGTCCCGCCACAGGTCGTAATTCTCGATCATGGCGAGGTAGCGTTCCCACTTGGCGCGCAGGAAGTCCGGCTTGTCGCCGCGCGCCTTCTGCATGAAGGCGGCGAAGGCCTCGAAATTCTCCAGCGGCGGGCTGAGGCTGTGATCGGAGACGCCGCCGGTCCCCGTCGCCGGTTTGCCGGTAACGAGAATTGTGCCGGAAACCCGGGCGCAGGCAGATGCCTCCGCCGCTGTCCCGGCCATAAGGGCCCCGACAATAAGGGCCCCTACAATAAGGGCTGGGGCAGCAGCCGCCACCCGGATGTGCGGATGCACAAAGCGCATGGAACCTATTTCCTTTGTCGGAAAGTCGCCGCAACCGACGCCCGATCGGTTGGCCGGGGAAGATAAGAATCGGTCGAAAACCGGCAGAAATATGACGCCTCGCTCCGAGCCTGTCTATGCGCGCGGACGCCGCCGTTGCTCACTTGTCGTCCGGGCGAATGAACGTGAGGAAATGCCGGGGCAGGACGGGCGGATACCGGCCGTCCTACGCTTCCAGCCGGCGGTATTTGATGCGGTGCGGCTGTTCGGCCGCCTCGCCCATCCGTTTGCGGCGGTCTTCCTCGTAATCCTGCCAGTTGCCTTCGTTCCAGACCGCCCGGCTGTCGCCCTCGAAGGCGAGGATGTGGGTGCAGATGCGGTCGAGGAACCAGCGGTCGTGGCTGATCACCATCGCTGAGCCGGCGAAGGCGAGCAGCGCCTCCTCCAGCGCCCGCATGGTGTCGACGTCGAGATCGTTGGTCGGCTCGTCGAGCAGCAGCAGGTTGGCGCCGGATTTCAGCACCTTGGCAAGATGGACCCGGTTGCGCTCGCCGCCGGAGAGCATGCCGACCTTCTTCTGCTGGTCGCCGCCCTTGAAGTTGAAGTTCGAGACATAGGCGCGGCTGGGAATCTCCCGCTTGCCCAGCGCGAGCATGTCCAGCCCGCCGGAGATTTCCTCCCAAACCGTCTTCGCATCGTCGAGCGAGGCGCGCGACTGGTCGACAAAGCCGAGCTGCACGGTCTCGCCGACCCGCAGCGTGCCGGCGTCCGGCGCCTCCTGCCCGGCGATCATGCGGAACAGGGTGGTCTTGCCGGCGCCGTTCGGCCCGACGATGCCGACGATGCTGCCCGGCGGCATGAGGAAATTCATATCCTCCACCAGCAGCCGCTCGCCGAACCCCTTGCGCACGCCGCTCGCCTCGATCACGACATCGCCCAGGCGGGGCCCCGGCGGCACCCAGATCTGCATCTGCTCCGGCGCCTGTTCGCCGGCTTCGGCGAGCAGCGATTCGTAGGCGCTGACCCGCGCCTTGCTCTTGGACTGTCGCGCGCGCGGCGCCTGGCGGATCCAGTCGAGTTCCCGGCCGAGCGTGCGCTGGCGGGCGGCCTCGGCCTTGCCTTCCTGTTCCAGCCGCTTCTGCTTCTGGTCGAGCCACGAAGAGTAGTTGCCCTTCCAGGGAATACCCTGCCCGCGGTCCAGTTCGAGGATCCAGCCGGCGACATTGTCGAGGAAATAGCGGTCGTGGGTCACGGCCACGACGGTGCCGGGAAATTCCGCCAGGAAGCGTTCGAGCCAGGCGACCGATTCGGCGTCGAGATGGTTAGTCGGCTCGTCGAGCAGCAGCATGTCCGGGCCGGAGAGCAGCAGCCGGGCCAGCGCGACGCGCCGCCGCTCGCCGCCGGACAGCGTGGCGACGCCGGTCTCCGCCGGCGGGCAGCGCAGCGCATCCATCGCAATGTCGATCCGCCGCTCCAGGTTCCAGGCGTCGGCGGCGTCGATCCGTTCCTGGAGTTCGGCCTGTTCCTCGATCAGGGCGTTCATCTCGTCGTCGGTCAGCTCTTCGCCGAACCGCATCGAGACGTCGTTGAAACGCTCAACCAGCGCCGCCAGCGGGCCGACGCCGTCCAAGACGTTCTCGCCGACCGTCCGGTCGTCATCCAGTTCCGGTTCCTGGGCCAGATAGCCGACCTTGACGCCGTCGGCAGCCCAGGCCTCGCCGGAGATGCCGTCGTCCAGCCCGGCCATGATTTTCAGCAGCGAGGACTTGCCGGCGCCGTTCAGGCCGAGCACGCCGATCTTGGCGCCCGGGAAGAAGGACAACCAGATGTCCTTCAGCACCTGCCGGCCGCCGGGATAGGCCTTCGACAGGCCCTTCATCACATAGATGTATTTTTTCGGATCCATGGTGCGGGGGTGCGGCTCGATGGCGGGGGACAGGCTCGGGCGCGAGATACGACGCGACCGGCGGGGGGGGGGGGGGGGGGGGGGTGGCGGGGGGGCCCGTTTTCGGTTTCCGGACGCCGGGCGCGTGCCGGGCGCCGCCTGTTATCGTTTCCAGGCGCTCGGCGTCTGCCAGGTCGCCACCGCGACGCCGGCCAGGATGACGAGGGTCGCCCCGATCTTCGGCCAGGTCACCGGCTCGGCGAGGAAGATCGCACCCCAGGTCACGCCGACCAGCGGCGAGATATAGTTGTTCATGGCGACGAAGTTCGGCCCGGTTCGCTTTATCAGCACGAACAGCAGCAGGATGTTCGCGGCGGTGCTGAACAGCGACAGGGCGAGCAGCCCGAAGCCGGAGACCAGCGCCGGCTTCGAGCCGAGCGGATCGCCGACGGCGAAGGAAACCGGCAGCAGCAGCGCCGCCGCCAGGCCGAGCGACCAGCCCGCGCTCACCGCCGGGTCGACATTGCCCATCGCCCGGCGGGTGATAATCATCGAAACGGCAAAACAGGCCGCGCCGCCGATCATCAGCAGCTGGCCGGTCAGCGCGCTGTCCAGCCCTTCGAGCGCCGCCGGACCGAGCAGGATGAGCACGCCGGCGAAGCCGAGCGCCACGCCGGTGAGCTTGCGCCAGGTGAACTTGTCGTCGGAAAAGAAATGGGCGAGGCCGAGGGTGAACAGCGGCACGGTGGTGATCAGGATCGCGCTGAGGCTGGTGTCGATATACTGCTGGCCGGTATTCATCATGACGAAGGGCATGGCGTTGCCGATCAGCGCGATCGCCAGCAATGCGAGCCACAGTCTGCGTTCGCTCGGCGGCCGCTTGCCCATGAGCCAGGCGACGCCGATCAGGAAGCCGCCGCCCAGCACGGTGCGGCACAGCGCGAGGGTCGCCGGGTCGAAGCCCTGCAACGCCAGCTTGATGAACAGGAAGGACGAACCCCAGACCATGCCCAGCGTCAGTAGCATGAGATAGTTGACGAACATCGGCGGGGTTACGGTCCGTTCACGGAAGTGACCTTGCGCAGGGAAAGCGACGGCGGGCGGCCGGTTCGACCGGACTCGCCGTCTCCGCGGCCGGCACCTTAGCCACAAACCCGCATGAGCGGGGCGGCAAGTAGCGCAAGCCCTGTATGCGGGGCGCCCGGGCTGCACATATCGGGCCGGGCAGATCGAAATGCCGCCCCGACCTGTGCTACAATTGCTTTCGTCAGCCGGTGCGGAGGCGTTTCTCCATGTCCGACATCGATACCAGGCCCCGCACCGACACGCGGCCGAAGACCCGGACGGAGTCCCGGCGGCCGCGGCTGCACAAGGTCATCCTGCTCAACGACGATTACACACCGCGGGAATTCGTCGTACAGGTTCTCAAGGCGGTGTTCCGGATGACCGAGGACCAGGCGTACCGGGTGATGATGACCGCCCACCAGCGCGACGCGTGCGTCGTCGCCGTCTATACGAAAGATGTCGCCGAGAGCAAGGCGAGCGAAGGCACGGAGGAGGGACGCAAGGCCGGCCATGCCCTGACGTTCACGACCGAGCCGGAGGAATAGGGCCGGCGCAGCGCGACGCCGGGTTCGCGCCGCGACATAATCCGGTTGCAGGTTAAATCGGAATTCGATCATGCTGCGGTCTGTCCCGCGGATTTGACGCGGATATTGCATTCATTCAGCGAGAATATTCGGGAGAAATGACCGATGGACGATTCCCTGCAAAACCGCACCGCGCTCGTGACCGGGGCAGGCTCGGGCATGGGGCGGGCCCATGCCGAATTGCTGGCCGAGCGCGGCGCCCATGTCGTCGTGCAGGATGTCGTGCCGGAACGGACGGAAACCGTGGCCGGGGCGATCCGCGCGGCGGGCGGTTCGGCGGAGCCGTTGCCAGGCGACGCCGCCGACATTCCGGCCATGCAGGCGGCGGTCGAACGGTTGTCCGCGGCGCGCGGCGCGGTCGATATCCTGGTCAACAATGCAGGGATTTCCGGCCGGCAGCTGCCGTTCGAGGATATCGACGAGGCCGGCTACGACGCGATGCTGGGCGTCCACGTCAAATCCGCCTTCTTTCTTTGCCAGGCGGTCGTGCCGGGGATGAAGGCGCAGCGCTGGGGCCGGATTATCAACGTGTCCTCGATGTTCGCCATGATCGGCAGCCCGAATGCGGCGCACTACACGGCGGCAAAGGGCGCGATGCTGGGCCTGACCAAGGCATTGGCCCGGGAACTCGGTCCGTGGAACATCACCGTCAATGCACTGGCGCCGGGCCTGGTCAAGACCGAGATGACCCAAATGAGCCTGGACGACGACGCCGAGTTCGAGCGCCGCGCCGCGGCGGTGCCGATGCGGCGGCTGGCCGAGCCGCGCGACCTCGCCTATGCGGTTGCGTTCCTGGCTTCGGACGAAGCCGCCCTGATGACAGGCCAGACGATCAGCCCGAACGGCGGCAACGCCATCGTCGGCATCTGAGACCGGTGCCGGCCAGCGGGTTTGAACGAAAACGGCGGGCCGGGCGGCCCGCCGTCTTCTCACGCAACGGGGTGCAGGCCTATTTCTTGCAGGGCAGCGACTTGTGCTCGCCGAGCAGGACCCACTCGCTGTTCTTCAAGGTCATGACGTAGCCCGGCAGCTGCGCATCGCCGGTCTTCTCGAAGCAGATCTGCCCGATCACGCCGTTGTAGACGACGGTGTGCAGGCCATCGCGGATCCTGGTGCGCTCCTCGGCGAGCTTCTTGGGATCGCCGGTCACCTTCTGCTCTTCCATCACCTGCTTCAGCAGGTAGACGGCATCGTAGGCCGACGCGTCGACATGGTGCGGGAAGGGCTTGTCGACGCCGCGCTTCTTGTTCTCCGCAACGAACTTGCGGGTGAACTCCCGGCTGCGCTCGTCCTTCTTGTACCAGAACCAGGCGGAGAAAACGGCGCCTTCGCCATCCTTGCCCATCTGGCGCGTGATCTCGGGATCGGCCCAGATCTGGGCGCCGATGATCGGCGTCATCACGCCCTGGCGGCGCATTTCCTTGAGCACCCGGACCGCGACCGGCGTGATGCCGGCGAGGCCGACATAATCGATCTTCTGGCCCTTGAGCTGCGTGACCTGGGCGGAAACGTCGACCGCCTTGGTCTCGAAACCGATCGGCGCCTTGGCCAGCTTGACGCCGTTCTTGGCGAAGATCGGCTTCATGATGAACAGGCCGACGGCTTTCGACACGACATCGTCGGTGCCGTGCATGATCGCGGCGGACTTGATCGACATGCCGCGATTCTTGAGCGTGGAGATCACCCGCTGGAATTGCAGGCCTTCATTCTCGGTCATGCGGAAGGCATAGGAGAACTTGTCCGCCAGCTTGGGCGCCGACGAAGCGTTCGGGATCTGCACGATCTTCGCCCGCTCGCCGGCGGCGAAGGCGACGCGCGCTTCCGAGGAAGAGAAGGGGCCGATCACGGCCAGCGCGCCGTCGTCGCGCGCGAACTTGCGCACGGCGACCACGGCCTGCTTCGGATCGCCCGCGGTGTCGAATTTGGCGACCCGGACCTTCTTGCCGTTGATGCCGCCGGCCGCGTTGATCTCGGCAACGGCGATGTCGATCGACACTTCCGTGGTCTTGGCGATGGTCGAATAGATGCCGGTGCGGCCGAGGCTCGCGCCGATAACGATTTCGTTCTGCGCCAGCGCCGGTGTTGCGGCGGCGGCGCCCGCCGCCGCGAAGGCGGCGGCCGGTAGGATTTTCTTCATGCTCATTGTCATTCCTTTTTCCTGCGGGCTATCGCCCGCGCTCCCAGAAAAGCCGGTTCACCGGGTCTCCGGCCGCAGGGCCGGCGGCGGCGGCGTTCAGTTCCCGCCGAGATACGCCTCCTCCAGGCGATCGTCGGCGAGAAGTTCCTCGGCCGTCCCGGACAGGACGGTCGCACCGAGTTCAAGGACATAGCCGCGATGCGCGGTCTGTAGCGCCATGTGCGTGTTCTGCTCGACGAGCAGGATGGTCAGGCCGTCCCGGTTCAGATCCTCGATCAGCTCGAACAGGCTCTGCACCAGAATCGGCGACAGGCCGAGCGACGGTTCGTCGAGCATCATGATCCGGGGTTTCGCCAGCAGCGCCCGCGAGATTGCCAGCATCTGCTGTTCGCCGCCCGAGAGCACGGACGCCATCATGTCCCGGCGCGCCGCAAGGTTGGGAAAGCGGTCGTAGATCTCCTCGATCTCCTGTTCGAACCCGTCGCTGCGGGTATAGGCGCCCATCTGCAGGTTCTCGTGGACCGAGAGGCTGACGAAGATCTGCCGGCCTTCGGGCACCAGCGTCAGGCCGGCGCGCACCCGCTTCGGGCTGCTCCAGCCGGTCACGGTCTCGCCGTTGAGCCGGACCGTGCCGGCCGCGGGCTTGACCGTGCCCTGTACGGCTTTCAACAGCGAGCTCTTGCCGGCGCCGTTCGCGCCCAGGACGGTGACGATCTCGCCTTGCGCCAGTTCGAGGTCCAGCCCCTTGATCGCATGATTGCGGCCATAGCGGACGTCCAGACCCTCGACTTCAAGAAGCATGGGCCGCTCCCGCCATTGCGGTATCGCTGCCGAGATAGGCTTCGCGCACCTGCGGATCCTCGTTCACCTGAGCCGGCGTGCCTTCGAAGATCTTCCGGCCGAAATTCAGCACCGCCACATGGTCGCAAAGGTTGTGCACGAAATGCATGTCGTGCTCGACGACCAGCAGGGTGACGCCGCTGTCCGACACCTTTTCGAGCAGCGCCAGCAACTGCTGGGCTTCGATCTGGTTGAGGCCGGCGGCCGGTTCGTCGAGCAGCAACAGCCTGGGTTGCGAGACCATGGCGCGCACGACCTCAATCCGCTTCTGCACGCCGTAGGGCAGATTGGCGACGACCTGGCCGGGATAGGTATCGAGCCCGGCGTCCTCCAGCGCTTCCTTCGCCGCCCGGGCCCAGCGATTGCCGGGCACCAGGCCCAGCGGATAGAGCAGGTCGCCGAGCCGGCGTGCGCGGGCGTGCTGGCCGAGCATGACATTCTCGACCGTCGAGAGATGCGGCATCAGCCGGATATTCTGGAACGACCGGGACATGCCGAAGATCACCCGGTCCCTGGCCGGGACGCGGGTGATGTCCCGGCCGTCGAGCACCATTGTTCCTGCGTCGACCGGGTAGACGCCGGTCAGCAGGTTGAAAACCGTCGTCTTGCCGGCGCCGTTCGGTCCGATCAGGGCGGTGCGGCTGCCGCGCCGGACGTCAAAGCCGACATCGTCGATCACCTTGAGGCCGCCGAAGCTTTTGTGCAGGCCTTCGATGCTGAGGACGTTGTCCGCCATCGCCGCCCCGCCTAGGCGATCTTCGCCGTGGGCGCCGGGCCGGAACGGCCGCCCGGGCCGCCCCGTCCGCCGGCGAACGGCATCGCGACCCGGTCGATCAGCGTGCGCGTAATCAGCCCTTCCGGCCGGAACACCATCATCAGAACGATGATCGCGCCGAAAAAGATGAAGCGGGTGTCGGCAATCCACTCCTGCCCGCTTGACGCCGCTATCTGGCGCAGCGTCTCCGGCACGATGGTGAAAAAGGCCGCGCCGATCAGCGGCCCCCAGGCCGTCTGCGTTCCGCCGAGCAGGACATAAAGCAGGATGTAGATACTCAACAGGACGTTGAAGCTCTGGGTTTCGATATAGTTGTAGTGATGGCCGTAGAGGGCGCCGCCGAGGCTCATCAGGGCGGCGCCGATCGTAAAGGCGGCGACCTTGGCGAGGCGCACATCGACCCCGAACAGCGTCGCCACCGCCTCGTCGTCGTGAATCGAGCGCATGGCGAGGCCGAGCCGCGTCGACATCAGGAAAAAGCACAGCAGCACGACCAGGATCGTGACCGGCACGACGACCAGGAAATCGGCATGGGATTCCACCGGATAGCCGGCCGCCGCGCCGAGAAATTCCAGATTGATGATCAGCCCGGCGACCACCTCGGCGAAGGCGAAGGTGGCCAGCACCATGTAGACGCCGCGGGTGCGCAGGATCGGGAAGGCGATGACGAAGGCGATGGCGGCGCAGAACAGCATCGATGCCGGGATCGCCAGATACATCGGCGCGCCGGACATATTGAAATACGCGCTGGCGTAGGCGCCGATGGTGATGAAGCCCGCCGCGCCCAGATTGAGCTGCCCCGACGCCGCCGGCAGGAAGATGCCATAGGCGTAGATCACGTTAAGGCACAGGATGATCAGCTGGGATTCGAGATAACCGCTCATCGCCGACCGCTAGAACTTGCCCTTGCCGATGGCGGTGTGGCCGAACAGGCCGGTCGGCCTGACGATCAGGATCATCAGCAACAGGCCCCAGATCGGGATTTTCTTGAAGGTGGCGCCGACGGCGTAGATCGACATGACCTCGACCATGCCGATCAGCATGGCGCCGATGATCGCGCCCCAAACATTGCCGAGGCCGCCCAACACCATGCCGGCGATGGCGACGGTGGCGACTGTATCGCCGACATAGGCGTCGACGGTCGTGTAGTTGATCGTGAACAGGATGCCGGCGATCGCACACAGCAACCCGGCGATAACATAGACGACCGGCACGATGCGGCCGACCTCGACGCCCATGAGCGGGGCGGTGTCCGGCCGCTCGGCAATCGAACGCAGCGCGCGGCCCAGCTTGGTCGTGCGCAGCATGATGGACAGGCCGAAGACGATGGCCAGCGACAGGATCAAGCTGATGAGCTGCGGCACGGAAAACAGCACCGGTCCCAGGGTGAAACTCGCATGGCCGAACGGCGAGGCGGTGGTCAGCGAATCCGAGCCCCAGGTGCTGATGACGGTATGCTCGAGAACGATCAGGAAGCCGAGGGAGCTGACCAGGGGCAGGGCGTGTTCCGTGGCGTCGCCGTATTTCGCCTTCATGTAGCGATAGGTGAAGCGCTCGATCAGCAGCGAGAGCATTGCGACCGTGAACAGGGCGACGGCGATGCCGACGACCCACCGGCCGCTCTTGCCGGCCGCGCCGTCCAGCCAGGCAAAGACCGGATCGCCCGGCTTGAGCGAAATGACCAGCCAGACGGCGATACAGGCAGCGGCGGCAAGGCCGAGCGCGGCGCCAGTCTTGAGCGGCGCCGGCAATTTGGCATGCTGCAGCCGGTCCGCCGCCATCATGGCGAGCACGAGCAGGACGGTGATCGCGGTCAGGTCGAGGGCGATGCCGTGGCCTTCCAGGATCGCCCACATCAGCACGGCGGCGAGCATGAACAGCGCCGGCACGGTGAAGTTCAGGAAGTTCAGCATGCCGATGATCAGGGTGAACGCCACCGCCACCATGACGTACACACCGCCCAGCATCAGGCCGTTGACGATTTGCTGCGGAAGTTGGGACAGATCCATGGATGGGAAACGCCGTCCGGCGGTCAGGCCGGAATATGCGAGCGGTGGTTTTCCAGGTACCACTCCGCGATGGCCTCGCGGGTCGCCCACCAGACGCCCTCGAACCCCTTGGCATAGGCCAGGAACTCACGCAACGCCCGGATCCGGTAAGGATGGCCGGCGACATGGGGATGCAGGCCGATATTCATCAGCCGGCCGCTTTCCGCGCCTTCCAGATACAGCTGATCGAACTGTTCCTTCAGCAGGTCCAGCGCCATCCCGGTGGACATGCCGCGGCGGTGGAAGAAGGTGAAATCGTTGATCTCCACCGAATAGGGCGTGGAGACGATCGGCCCGGACGGGGTGCGGATCAGGTAGGGCTGTTCGTCGTTCATGTAGTCGCACAGGAAGATCAGCCCGTTCTCAGCCAGGATGTCGGCGGTCTGCGATGTGCCGCGCAGGGAAGAGGACAGCCAGCCCCGCGCCGGCTTGCCGACGACCTGCTCGTAGACGTCGAGGGTGCGCCCGATCAGATCGGCCTCGGCGGGCCGGTCGAACTGGTAGTTGGTCAGCAGGTCGCCCTGCTCGAAATTGTGCGCCACCAGTTCCCAGCCGCGCTCTTTCACGGCGTCGATGACCGGCCGCCGCTCCAGTCCCATCTTGGCGTTCATGGTGCAGCCTGCCGGGACGCCGGCCTTGTCGAACGTGTCGATCATGCGCCACACGCCGACCCGCTGGCCGTATTCGCGCCAGGTAAAGTTGTGATAGTCCGGGACGTTGCCGGGCAGGGGATCGGGCAGCACCGGCGGACCGCCGGCATAATAGGGCGCGGTGCTGTCCTTCACCAGATCCCAGAATTCAAGATTGATCGTCAGGATCAGCGCCAGGCGGGCGCCGTTCGGCCATTTCAGCGGATTGCGCGCGGGTAGGGGAACATAGTCATAGTGCATGTTGACGGACGCTTCTCCCGACGCGCTCGATGCGCCCGCTGCATATTTTGCAGTTGATTGTATGCCATGGATGGGGTGTGTCAACGCGACCGGGCGACGACCTGGTATCGACCGGGCAACGACCATCGGGGCGAACGGGCGCGCGGCCCCGGCCCCGCGAAGTTGCGCAATAGACCTGTAGAGAATAGGCCGAGGCGGCAATGGGCGGTGGCACGATCCGGAATGCCTGGTATGTGGCGGCGTGGCATCACGAGCTTCCGGGCGGCGCCGAACGGGCGCCGCTCGCCCGCACGCTGCTCGGCGAACCGGTCGTCCTGTTCCGGCAGGCCGACGGAACCCCGGCGGCCCTGGAAGACCGCTGCCCGCACCGGCGCCTGCCGCTTTCCATGGGGACTGTCGTCGGCGACCATCTGCAATGCGGCTACCACGGCTTCACACTCGACGGGACCGGGCGCTGCGTGCGCATTCCGGGACAGGACAGCATTCCCGGGGCCGCCCGCGTGCGCGCCTATCCGGTTGTCGAGAAGTGGCGTTGGATCTGGATCTGGATGGGCGATCCGGCGCTGGCCGACGAGTGCACGATCCCGGATGTATCCCTGAACGACCATCCGGACTGGGCCGTCACGGAGGGCGAACCCCTCCAGGTCGCCGGCCATTACCAGCTTGTCGTCGACAACCTGATGGACGGCTCGCACGTCTCCTTCGTGCACAAATCGACCCTCGGAACCGACGACGTCGCCGATATCCCGGTGCAGGCGGAACGCGACGGCGAAAGTGTGCGCATGATCCGCTGGATTCTGGATCGGCCGCCGGCCCCGCTCTACGCCGCGCTCGGCGGTTTTGAAGGCAATGTCGACCGCTGGCAGATCATTACCTTCACGCCGCCGTCGATGGTCGTCGTCGATATGGGCAGCGCCGCCGCCGGGACCGGCGCGCCGGAGGGCGACCGCAGCCGGGGCGTGGAGTTGCGCTCCTTCAATCTGATCACGCCGGAGACCGACCGGGGGTGCTTCTATTTCTACACTCATGTGCGCAACTTTGCGTTGACCGACGAGCAAGTGGACAAGCGGGTCAAAACCCTGTTCCGCGAGGCGTTCCTGGAGGACAAAGCTATCATCGAGGGCGTGCAGCGGGGCAACGAGCGCTTTCCCGACAGCCCGCGCGTCGACGCCGCCTTCGACCGGGCGCCCATGATGGCGCGCCGTATCGTCGAACGGATCGCCGGACGGGAAGCGGCGGCGCCGTCACGCGCCATCGCTGCGGAATAGAGGCGAAGGAAAGAGGCACATGGCCGAAGCGGACCGGGTGATCGTTGCGGGCGCGGGGCCGGTCGGCATGACCGCCGCCGCCTTTCTGGCAATGCACGACATCCCGGTGCTGGTGCTGGAGGCGGGCGACGATCTTGCGACCGACCTGCGCGCCTCGACCTGGCATCCGCCGACCCTGGACCTGCTCGATTTCTTCGAGGGCATCGTCGGGGAGCTTGCAGACTGGGGCCTGATCGCGCTGACCTGGCAGTATCGCGACCGCGAGACCGGGCCGGTCGTGACCTGGGACATGAGCCTGCTCAAGGACGACACCGGCCATCCCTACCGGATCCAGACCGAGCAATGGAAGCTGACCCGCCTGCTGCACCGGCGCATGGCGGGCGTGCCGCATTTCGACCTGCGCTTCGGCCACGAGGTGACCGGCGCCGGTCAGGACGGAAACCGCGCCTGGGTTACCGCGGACACCGCGGAAGGCTTGGAGAAATTCGACGGCCGATGGGTCATCGCCGGCGACGGCGCCAACAGCGCGGTGCGCCGGTCGCTCGGCATCGCCTATGACGGCCTGACCTTTCCGGAGCTATTCCTGACACTCTCGACGAGCTTCGAATTCCGCGGGCCGATGCCGGACCTGACCCCGGTCAACTATTTCGCCGACCCGCAAGAATGGCTGGTGCTTCTGCGCGTCGTCGATGCCTGGCGGGTCCTGTTCCCGACCGGCCCGGACGAAGAAATAGAGGACGCGCTCAGCGATGGCCGCGTGCAGGAACGGCTGGACGGCGTCGCGCCCGGCTGCGGCTCGTTCGACGTGGTGCACAAGACCCACTACCGGGTGCATCAGCGGGTCGCCGACAAATACCGGATCGGCCGTATCCTGCTGGCCGGCGACGCGGCGCATATCAACAATCCGCTCGGCGGCATGGGCATGAACGGCGGCATCCAGGACGCCTTCAGCCTGTGCGAAAAGCTGGTCGCCGTCTGGCGCGGCGAAGCGGAGCCTTCCGTTCTCGACCGCTATGAAAGGCAGCGCCGGAAGATGGCGCTGGATTTCGTGCAGCAATCCACGATCCGCAATCGCGAGACCCTGATGGAGACCGATCCGGATTTGCGGCGGCAGCGCCACGACGAAATGCGCCGCATCGCCGACGATCCGGTACAGGCGCGCGACTTCCTGCTGCGCAGTTCGATGATCGCCGGGTTGCGCGAATCAGAGGCGATCCCATAGGACGAAACCGGCGCGAGCGCCCCGGAACAGGTTAACCCCAAGGAGGGAATCCATGGTCGATTCGATCGGTCACCGCATGAAATTCGGCGTCATTGCGCCATCCACCAACACTGCCGTGCAGCCGGAATTCGATTCGCTCCGGCCCTGGGGCGTGACCAACCATTTCGCCCGCATCCACATCCCGGACAATCCGATTGGCAGCGACGAGGATTTCAATCAACTGATGCTGGATATCCGGGCCGAGCTGATGGTGGCGATCGACCGGGTGGTGACCTGCTCGCCCGGCGCCGTGATCATGGGCATGTCGGCGGAGACCTTCTGGGACGGACTCGAAGGCTCGAAGGTCTTTCACAAGAACTGCGAGGAACGGGCCGGCGTGCCGGTCTCGATGGGCTCGGACGCCTGCCAGGCGGCATTGCGCAAATACGGCGACATCAAGAGGATCGGCGTGATCACGCCCTACATGCCGCTCGGCGACAAGAATGTCCGCCGCTTTTTCGAGGATTGCGGCTTCGAGGTCGTCAATCTCAAGGGCCTGAAATGCTCCAGCCCGCAGCTGATCGCCCATGTTTCGGAGCGGGAATTGCGCGATGCGATCGTCGAGGTCGACGACAGCCGGGTCGAGGCGATCGTCCAGGTCGGCACCAATCTCGCCATGGCCCGGGTCGCGGCGATCGCGGAGTTCTGGCTCGACAAGCCGGTGATCGCGATCAACACGGCGACCTACTGGTGGTCCCTGCGCCAGCAGGGCATCGAGGACAGGGTCTACGGCTGGGGCAGCCTGATGCAGGACTATTGAGGCTCCCCGGGACAACACGGTCCATTGCGCTCTTCCTGCCTACTCAATTGCATCCCAACCGGTGTCGACATCGTAGAACGACAGGACGGGATCGCCGGAAACCAGCGTGAGCGATTCTATCGTCGCTTGGGCAACCAGCATCCGATCGAATGGATCGCGGTGATGCAGCGGCAAGCTTCCGGCCCGTTTCGCATGGGCCGTGTTGATGTCGAGCAACAAGAACCCGATTTCGGTAAAGCAGCCCGGCATAGTCTCAGCGACCGCTGTAGCTTCGGGAAGTTTTCCGATTTTTGACTTGACCGAAATTTCCCAGATTGTTGCTGCACTCACGAATGCTTCGGTGTCCGGCCTCGTTACGACTTCCCTTACCCGGTGGGGAATCCGGTTGTCGCCTTTCAGCCACCAAAGCGCGACATGCGTGTCGAGGAGGACGCCCATCGCGTTCAGCGATACCAGGCCTCAAGTTCTTCATCCGGAAGGGGTTCGAAAAATTCCGGACCTACGTCGATAAGCCCTTTCATCGAACCGAAGCCCTTCAATTTGTCCACTTTCGACGCATAAGGTACGAGACGCACAACCGGCTGGTCGCCTCGGGCGATGACGATTTCCTCGCCCGCCTCGACGCGTTTGATCAGTTTGGACAAATTGGTTTTGGCGGCGTGCACCGTGACAGTCGCCATAATGGTCTCCTTGACTAAGAATTAGCTAATATAACGACTGCCCATACGCGATACAACCCCTCGCCGCTCACTCCCCTGTGTCGAGGCGGAAAGCCTCCCGGTGTCGCACGACCCGGCCGGCGACCGGGGTGGGGAAGTGGCCGGCCAGCAGGATGGAGTCCGTATCGGCGAGTTTCTCGACCATCGCGGTGCGGCTGCGCGCCGACATTTCCGGATCCTCGCAAAAGGCGCTCGACAGGCCCGGATCGCACAGTTGCAGCGGCGTGTGCATGGTGTCGCCGCACAACAGGGCATGGCGGCCGCCGTCCCTTACGTTGACGTTCACGTTGCCCGGCGTGTGGCCGAAGGCGGGCTCCAGCCAGATGCCGCGGTCCAGCTCCTGGTCGGCTTCGACCAGGACCGCCCGGCCGGCTTCCACGACCGGCAGGACGCTGTCGTCGAAGCTGCCGTGGTTGGGCGGCTCTGCGGCGCCGTCGGCCTTTGCCCGGCGCGCCTCGGCTTCCCAGAACTCGTATTCCCTGCGCGCGAAGACATAGCGGGCGTTGGGGAAGGTCGGCACCCAGCGGCCGTCGAGGAGCTGCGTGTTCCAGCCGACATGGTCGGCGTGCAGATGGGTGCACATCACGATGTCGATATCTTCCGGCGCCACGCCGGCGGCCCGCATGGTGTCGAGGAACGGCGTCTGCTGCCGGTGCCACAGCGGGCGCAGCGGCCGGTCTTTGTCGTTGCCGACGCAGCAATCGACCAGGATGGTCTGGCGCGGCGTGCGCAGGACCATGGCGTGGAAGGCCATGACCAGCTGGCCGTCCGGCGCGATGAAGCGGGGCATCAGCCAGTGGGCGTTGGCGTCCACCAGTTCCTGCGTTGCTCCGGGCAGGATAAAATCATACGCAGCGAAGGCGCCCTCGGCCTCCACGATCCGGTCGATGACGATGTCGCCGATAACCTGGGATTTCATTGCTCGGTCTCTCCGCTGCGGCCGCTGGGATCGGAGGCCGGGAATGGGGCAGGGCGCCCGACTACAGGATGCCGGGCTTTTCGTGATGCCGGTCCCGCGCGCCGGCGGCGGCGTCGTCCGGCGACAGCGCCTCGTCCCACAGGCGCGCGATATAGCGTTCCGCCGTATGGTCGTTCGAGCGGTCCGAACACAACCACAGGATCGGCGCCCGCATGATCTCCGGCCGCAGCAGGCCACCGTCGGCGCCGCGTTTGTGCGACATGTCCGGCAGGATGGCGGTGTCGGTGGCGCCGCCGGGCAGGAAGACGTTGACGGTCACGCCCGTGCCCTCCAGATCCTGCGCCCAGACCCGGCTCATTGCCTCCAGCATCGCCTTGCTTGGGCCGTAGGGCGAATAGCCGACGCGCACGATGGTGACGTCGCTGGTCGAGACGTTGACGATCTTGCCGAAGCCCTGCCCGATGAAACCGGGTGTGAAGGCGCGCGCCATGTTGAAAACGCCGTTGATGTTGGTGTCGACGATCTCGCGCCAGCCGTCGAGCGGCGCTTCCCAGAATTTCGGCCGCTCCTCGACGTAATTCGGGTGGACCAGCTTCATGCCGCGCCCGGCATTGTTGACCAGGCAGTGCACCGCACCGAAGGCGTCGAGGGTCCGCTCGCGCACCTTCAGGCAATCGTCGTAGTCGCGCACATCCGCCTGCACCGCGATCAGCCGGCCGGGTCCGGCCCGCGCCTCGGCTCGCGCCATTACGTCGGCCAGTTCGCCCGCCTCCCGCGCGCTGGTCACGGTCACCCTCGCGCCGGCTTCGACCAGGGCGAGCGCCATTTCGAGGCCGAGTCCCCGGCCGCCTCCGGTCATCGCGACAACGCGGTCCCTGAGCGACGGGTAGAGGTCGGCGGCGCCCATCAATGGTCCTTCAACAGCCGGCCAAAGCCGTCCAGCCGGGCCTCGATCCCGGCGCGGCGCAGCGCGAGCCAGAACGTCGCCGTGTTGCTGCTGACCACCGGCTTGCCGCACTCCGTCTCCAGCCGTTCGATCACGTCCAGCGTCGCCAGATCGGTGCAGGACAGCAGGATCGCTGCGGCCTCCGGCCGGTCGACCCGCTTGGCCAGCGCATACACTTCTTCGGGCCGGATTCTTGCGATATTGCGATGCTCCTGCGGCCCGCCGGCGCCGTAGCCGAAGCCCTCCTCATGGACGACCTCGATGCCGTGTTCGGCCAGGAACCGCACTTCGTGTTCATTGAGCGCCCGGTCGTAGGGCGTGCCCAGCGCGATCCGGGCGGCGCCGAGCGCGCGCAGGGCTTCGACCAGCGCCTGCGCCGTCGTCACCGCCGGCCGGCCGGTGCGCCCGGTCATGAAGGCAGGCAGGGCATCGACCGGGCTGACCATGGAGCCGGCCGTGCAGCCGTAGGCGATCAGATCGACGCTCGCCAGGGCGAGGTCGCCGGCATAGCGCTCGACATCGGCGTAGAGCGCCGCCTCGCCGGCCTTGCTCACGGTGTCGAGATGCAGCGGCATGCGCGCGGTGTGCAGCGTTACGCCGGCTGGCATCATCCGCGCCCATTCCGCCTCGTTGGCGGTATTGGCCGGCGGGACGATGACGCCGATCTTGGCCCTGGTGCCGTAGACGGTGGGGCGGTCGATGCGGTCGAGCCGCATGGCGCCGGCTACTCCGCCGCCGCGGCGCCGATACGGGAGCCGATAGGGGTCAGGGCGCCGATCACCTGGTCGGCCGTCATGACGTCGGCGAAGCTGATCGACATGCTGGTCAGGCTGGCGTTGTGGATGGCGTCGGTATAGGTGGCGTTGCCGTCCGAGACCATGATGACGTTGAAGTTGCGCATCATGGCGTCGCGCGCCGTCGACTCGCAGCAGACGTTGGTGAGCGTGCCGGTCACCGCCAGGGTGTCGACGCCCCGGGCGCGCAGCCGGTCTTCGATATCCGACGAGCCATGGATGAAGGCGCTGAAGCGGCGCTTGACCGCCCGCATGTCGCCGTCTTCGACGTCCATCCCGGGCCACAGGGCATGCCCCTCGGCGCCGTCCCTGAGCTGGCCGACGATCCGCTGCGCCAATTCCGGGCTGACGGTGCCGCCGAGGAAGGACGACCATTCGGCGAAGATGTCGTCGTCGAAGGTGGTATAGACCCAGACGACCGTCCCGCCGGCGGCCCGGAACGCCGCCGCCAGGCGGTTGATGTTGGGGACGATGTCCCGCGCCATCGGCACTTCCGACGGCAGGCCCGGTTTCAGGAACGCCGTCTGCATATCGACCACGACCAGGGCGGCGCGCGCCGGGTCGAGGCTTTCGCGGACGTGCAGACGGCCGCCGCGCCGCGCCCTGATCAGCCGGACAGCGTCCGGATGCAATTCGGTCTTGTGCATGGTCTCCTCCCTCTCCGGCCCGCCGGCGCAGGCCCGGCCCCGGTCGCCGCGCAAAGGTGCATACCATCCCGCCATTGTCCAGCACCGCGCCTCAGGACAGGCCAAGCGCATCCAGTGTCCGATCCTGCCCAGGCCTGCGCGATCGGGCCGGTATTTGAGCGTCCGCGAGCGCGTGCGCTAGCCGAAAAGGCAAAGATCGATTCCTCCGGCCGCTTCCGCGCCCTACCGAAGGGACGATTGAGTCCGCCGTCCCCGATGCTTCCTTCAAGGAAATCCAGAGCCGATGCAGCAGCCGGACAGGGCAGGCAGGTGCCGGATGCCGACCGTTTCGAACCTGCTACCGCTGTCGAATCGGACCCGCAGCGGCCGGATTGTCATTGCTCGGAAGGTCTTGCAGCGCGAACCTGGAACCGCGGCAGATGCATCCGGCCGGATCGCAGTCCGTCATCTTCCACACGGTTTCTGTTGTCATGGCGGATGGGCCGGTTTCCCGGGCATCGCATTTTTCGAACGGAATACGGATAGTGTCGGATTCGAATTTTGTGCCCTGGCAGGAACCCGACCGCGCTTGCAGCGGTCGGGTTCCGTTTGCACTCGGGAAAAAATAGATCAGGTAACCCTGATCGACCGAAAGAATTCAGCCGGCGCGGGCGTCGATATATTCCTCAAGCAACCGCAGGGTCTTGAACTGCAGGCAATCCTCGGGCTTTAGCGAGAGATTGAATGTCTGGTTGACCTCCCTGAAGAACGCGACCGCATCGACCGAGGACACACCGGCGTCAGCCAACCGGGCATCGAAATCGGGATTGCCACCGAGATCCAGATTCTCGTCGACAAGCTGCTTGAGACGTTCTTGCGTTGATGACATAGGCGTTTTCTCCTGTGACGGTGGATTACGGGTTAGGACGCAAAGCGCTGCCCGACAGGTTGGAAGCTGCGAAGACGTGAGTTACGGGACCCGCATGCAGCAAGCCTGGCGATGATAATGCTGCCGGCCAACGTTGCAAGGCCGGACCGCAACATGCCCGCAGGCCGCGAACACCGGGCCCGCCGGAACGCGGGTTCCGGTTGAAACCGGCGCTGCCTCGACCCGGCCGCTTGGAGCTGTCGGCGGCTCATTCCAATCGGGGGTCGAAGTTGAATGCCGAATGGCGCCGCCCGGTGGAACCCTGTAGGCGAGCGCGGCGGCAAACCGGTCTTCGCCCAGGTCGATAAGGCGCCAGCTGCTCGACGGATCGTGCGGAAATCGAAATGCGCTCGACCGGACACCGTGCAGCATCGGCGCCGGAATCTCGAAGCGCGACGGATTCAGGGAAAACCCGGAGCCCAACGCCTTGATGAGCGCTTCCTTCATGCTCCAGAGCCGGTAGAACAGATGCACCTTCCGCGATCCCGCGGCGATCGTGAGCAACCGCTGTTCCGTCGGGCCGTAGACCATGCTGCCGATGCCGTCCAGATCGCGCCCGGGCGCCCGCTCCTCCACATCGACCCCGAGCCAGTCATGCGCCGCAACCGCGATCAGGCCATGCCGGTTGGCGTGGCTGACATTGAAGCCCACGGCTGCGCGGCGGCCGTCGACCAGGGCGAAGGGCTTGCCGTGTTCGCCGTGGCCGAAGGAGAGCCGGCGGTTGGAGCAGCCCAACCGCTCGGCGAGAGCGATCCTGAGCGCCGCCCGGCAGAGGGCGAACCGGCGCCGGGGAGCGGCCACCGGGAACTTATGCCAGCGTACCTGCTCCTCGTCGTCGAGTAGCGCGAACGCGCGCGCCTCGCGGTCTTCGTCGGGCACAAGGTCCACATGAAGAATGGTCGCGCCTTCGGCCTCGCGCCAGGGACTCCACCAGCCGGACTCTGCCGTCGTCATCGTTCAAGGCGTAGCAGCGCGTATGCAATCGCGTCCAGCACGGGCGATTGAATCGCGCGCGAGCAGCGCTGTCCTGTCACTCCCGACCCGATCTCCGCCTTTCCGGGCCGACCCGATCGATCCGGCCGCCCGGCAGGGCGCGATGAGGGAAACCTACTCGGTCTTGGTCATCAGATCGGCGACGCCCAGGTTCTCGCCGATCCGGTGGAATGGGCGGCCCGAATCGCTGACCGCCACGACGACCACGATCTCGTCGTCGCGCGGGGCGTCGGTGACCGAAACCTGCATGGCGTCGAAATGGCTGAACGTCCACATTTCGTCCTTGTGATGCAGCGGGCAGTCGATCACCGTGCCCGGCCCGCCGATCTTCTTGGTCGACGGCATGATCGACTTGGCCGGCCCGACGATCGCGCGCACCGGCTTGCCCATCCTGGGGTGCATCACTGCCGCCGCGTGCTCGCGCTCTCCCCTGACACCGACGATCGCCGCCTTGCCGTAGCTCGCGACCGACGCCCCGTCGACGCCGAGCGCGTCGATTGCCCGCTGCACCAGCAGGGCGCCGAGCTCGGCGCCGGCCTGCTGCAGCTCCTCCAGTTCCTCGTCATAGGCCCCGGCATAGGGGTTCGCGATCACCGCGATTGCGGCGGCCTGGCGGGTCGCCGGCTCGACCGGCCGGTCGATCTCGCGCCGGGTCTCCTCGATGACGGTGACGATCTTGCGGATCTTCATCCCGTTTTCTCCCGATCATGGCAGGTAATGACTGGTTCGGGGCACTATGCCATCGCCGATCCCCGTTGCAACGCCTGCGTTCGGATGCCGCCTACGTCACGGAAATTCGACCCCGAGCGGGAAGACCGGCACTCAGCCGCCCACGGCGTCGGACCGCGCCCTGCCGATCCAGGTTCCCAGGCCGGTTGCCGGCGCCCTATCCCTTCGCCGCGATCGCATCCGCCATCGCCACCAGATGTTCGGCTTGGCGGATGGAGGCGTAGTCTATCAGCTTGCCGTCGAGCGCCGCGGCGCCGGCGCCGGCGGCCTCGCTCTCCTGCATGGCGGCGATGATCGCCCGCGCTTTTTCGACCTCCCCGGCCGGCGGCGTGAAGATGTCGTTGGCCAGGCCGATCTGGCTCGGGTGGATCGCCCACTTGCCGTCGCAGCCCAGCACGGCGGCGCGTTTGGCGTGGGCGGCGAAGGCTTCGGCGTCGCGGAAATCGCCGAACGGCCCGTCGCACGGCCGCAGCCCGTTGGCCCGCGCCGCAACCACCATGCGGGTGATCTCGTAGTGCCACATGTCGGCCCAGTGGAAATCGCGCGCGCCGCTCTCGTCCGGGTCGGTCAGAACGCCGTAGTCCGGGTTGGCGCCGCCGATCTGCACCGTGCGCATCCGGGTCGAGGCGGCATAGTCGGCCGCGCCGAAATGCAGGCTCTCGTTGCGCGGGCTCGCGGCGGCGATTTCGGTGATGTTCTGCATGCCGAGGGCCGTCTCGATAATCAGCTCGAAGCCGACGCGTTTCTCGCGCCCCATTGCAAGCTCGACCTGGCTGACCAGCGCATCGACGGTGTAGACATCGGCGGCCGTCCCCAGTTTCGGGATCATGATCAGGTCGAGCCGTTCGGAGCAGTTCTCCAGCAGGTCGACGATGTCGCGATACATGTAGGGCGTATCGAGTCCGTTGATCCGCACCGACAGCGCCTTGTCGCCCCAGTCGCAGTCGCCGATCGCCTGGATGGCGTTCCTGCGGGCTTCCGGCTTCTTGTCCGGCGCCACGGCGTCTTCGAGATCGAGAAAAACGATATCGGCCTCGCCGGCCGCCGCCTTCTCGAAGAAGCGCGGGCTGGAGCCCGGAACGGCGAGTTCGCTGCGGTTGAGCCGCGCAGGAGCGGGCACGATCTGGGTGTGGGACATGGCGGACCCTGCTGGAACGGGGAATGACGCGGCGCACCATAGGAGGCGCGCTCCGGCGCTCGGACTCACGAAAGTGTCGCGCCGGCCGGCAGCGTCCCGGACGCCTATTCACCTGCTGGTTTGGCAAGCGGGTGATGGTTTTCGACCAGTTGGCGCAGGCGCTCGTCCAGGACGTGGGTGTAGATCTGGGTTGTCGAGATATCCGCGTGGCCGAGCATCTGCTGAACGCTGCGCAGGTCCGCGCCCCGGTTCAGCAGATGGGTCGCGAAAGCGTGGCGCAGGACGTGGGGCGAAACCCTTGCCGGGTCGATCCCCGCAGCCGCCGCCAGTTCCTTCAACAGCTGGCCGAAGCGGTGCCGGGTCAGATGCCCGGCGCCGGACCGGGACGGAAACAGGAAGGGCGAGGCGGCGAGGCGCGGGTTTCCTGCGCGCACCTCAACCCAGGCCTGCACGGCCTCGCGCGCCGCCTCGTTCAGCGGCACCAGCCGTTCCTTGCCGCCCTTGCCGCGCACCAGGATCAGGCGGGGATCGCGAACCGCCGCGGCGAGCGGCAGGCCGACCAGTTCGCTGACGCGCATCCCGGTCGCGTAGAGCAACTGCATCAACGCGGCGAGCCGCAAGCCGTCCGCCCCCGGCCGCGCGCCGGCAGCCTTCAGCAGATCGTCGACCTGCGCTTCGGACAGGAGCTTGGGCAGCGGGCGGCCGCGCTTGGGCGAATCGAGCGTTGCGGTCGGATCGTCGTTCCGGCGCCCTTCGGCGTGCAGAAACCGGTAGAACTGGCGCATGGCGGACAGGCGGCGGGCGGCCGTCCGCGGCGCCATGCCGGCCCGGTCGAGTGCTGCCAGATAGCCGTGCAGGTCCGCCGCGCCGGCGCTGTCGAGAACCGCGCCCCTTTTCACCAGGAAGGCCGCCAGGTGCGCAAGATCGCGCCGGTAAGCCGCGACGGTATTGTCTGCAGCGCCACGCTCGGCGCGCAGCATTTCCTCGAACAGGTCGACCGCGGGCGTCAGGGCGGCTGTCATGCGAGCGGCGCGCGTTCCCTGTCGCGCGCTTCAGAGCTGGCGGACCAGGGCGGCTTCGATGGCGAGCCGGCGGGCCTCGCGGCCGAGCCCGACGGCGCGCAGGCCGAACAGGGCGTCGCGCAGGAGCCGGCGCGGAATGCGGCGCAGCGACCGGCCGTTCACCTGCGTTAGGACGCGCAGGACCGTTAGGCCGGGCCGGCCGCCGGCTGCAGCCTGCAGCAGGGCGGCGTCGCGATCGGTGCGCGCAGTCCGTTCCGCCTTCCTTTCTTCCGCCGATACCCGGTGCCACGGCCGGGGGAGGTCGCCCGACCGTCCAAGGCCGTCGAGCAGCGCCTTCAGATCGGCCAGATGCCCGGCGGCGTTCTTCCGGTCGGTCCAGCGTTTGAACCCGATCCAGGACTTGACGATCTCGGGAGTCGACCGGGTCGCCTGTGCGGCGAGCAGCGCCGGCACTGTGATCCGGTGCAGATCGGCGGGATTGCGGAACGGCGCGGCCTTGAGGAACCGGTACCAGGCGAAAGCCTCCTCGATCCCGCCGGTTGCGAACCAGACCCGCGCGATATGCGCGGCATGATCCTGATAGGCCGGCGCCGGGTCGATGGTCTTGAGAAACGGTACGGTCTGTTGTGCCGCCAAATATTCGGCGCCATCGTCGCCGCGTGCCGCTGCACCGGCTGCCAGGCGCCACCAGGCGGCAAGGATGCGCGCCCGGCGGGCGCGACTGCCGGCAGTCGCAGCCGCCAGATACAGGCGGGTCCGGGCCCGGGCGTCGAAGCCGCGCAGGCGGATCGCTACGGCGTCGGCGATTTCCCGCTTCGATACGCGGGCGCCGGCATAGAGGGCTCCGAGTTCCCGATGCACCGGAGCGCCGTGCAGTGCGGCGCGCTCCAGCGCGCGAATCCGCAACCTCCGGCCCATTTTCGGATTGGCCGCCAGAGCGATCAGGGCGCCGGTCGACAGTGGCTCCAGTTTCACGGACTTCACGCCCGCCTTGTTCCGGCGCAGCATGGCGAGCGTAAGCGCGACGGGTTTGGCAAGGCCTTTCGGCGCCCGTCCGGCCGCAGCAGCCACGACCGCTCTCTCGAATGGCCGCGGCGGCGGCGCGCCCTGCTCGTGAAGCAGGCGCAGCGCGATTTCCGCGCGTTCGCCATGACCGTTCAGGATATGGCAGGCGATCCGCGCCTGTTCGATGAAGGGCGTGGCCCCGTTTCCGATGCCGGCCACTGCGGCGCACGCCCCCTTGGGGTCGCCGGACAGGAAGCGTGCCCGGATGACCGGGAAAGGCGCCTGTGGCTTAGCCGCGGCGCGCGCCGCCAGATCGACGGTGTCGCGCAGTGCGCCCATCCGGACCAGCGCCTGCAGGCGCGCCTGCGCAAAGCCGGTCTTTGCCTTGCCAGCCGGCGCCAGCGCCACGGTCAGCAACAGGCGGCGCTGGAGATCGTGCAGCATCGGCGACCGGTTCGCGGCCGGCAGCCGGGCCATCAACGGGACGACCTCTTCGAGGCGCGCGCCGCGCCACAGCCCGGCCCCGAGGCCGCCGCTGCCGTCTGCGAGGGTGCCGGTCGATCCGGCGCCCGGCGCTCCGAGCTCCTCGACGCGTACCGTCGGTTGCCGTTCCGGCGTATCTTCCGTGCCGGCCCGGTCGATGCGGGTCGGCGTGCCGCTATCCTGCGCCGGCGCCGGTCCAGCCGGGCCGGCTGCGAATCCGAACGACGCGGCGGTCAGGACCAGCAGTCCCGGCGCACGCCGGAGGCGCCGGGACCGAGGCGAAACAGGTTCGGTTGTCATTCGCGCCATGGGATATCCCGCCATGGGATCGACCGTCGTCCCGGTGCCGCAGGCCCGAGCCGCCCGGAAAGAGGAAGGAACCCGCACTCCTGCGGCGCAGCGCAAAGAAAATGCTGGCGCCGAAAGACTATCCGACCGAAATATTGCGGCGATATTGCGGCGTGGGCGGCCGTTGCCGAATCCGTCCGGCCGCCGGACGGCCACGCGACGGTCTTCGGTCAGCATTGCCGGAATGACGGACGCAACATAGTTGCAGTATCGCATAGAGCATGACGACGAATAGCGATACATCCCGCTTGCGCCCCGAAAGGACGATTGTCCTCGTCGGCCTGATGGGCGTCGGCAAGTCTGCGGTCGGCCGGCGGTTGGCCAAGCGGTTCGACCTGCCCTTCATCGACGCCGATGCGGAGATCGAGGCGGCTGCCGGCAGCACCATAGAGGAATTCTTCGAGCAACACGGCGAAGCGGCGTTCCGCGCCGGCGAGCGCCGGGTGATCGCGCGCCTGCTGGAAGGCGAGCCCCACATCCTGGCGACCGGCGGCGGCGCTTTCATGGACCCGGAGACGCGCAGTCTCGTCAAGGCCCGGGGCATTTCGATATGGCTGAACGCCGATCTGGATACCCTGGTGGAGCGAGTTAGCCGCCGCAACAACCGGCCCTTGCTGAAGAACGGCGACATGAAGCAAATCCTTTCCGACCTGATGGCGGAGCGCAATCCGGTTTATGCCGAGGCGGACATCACTGTCGCCAGCGTCGATCAGCCGTTGGGCGAAATGACGGTCCAGGTGGCCGACGCGCTTCACGACTGGATCTCCGGCCATCCGGGACGGGCGCAGCGCCCGGCGCCGTCGCCATGACCGGCCCCGAAAATCCGCAGTCCGAACATCCGCATCCCGAAAATCCGCCGGGCGATCCGGCGGCGCGCGTCCGGGTTTCCTTGGCCGAGCGCAGCTACGACATCCTGATCGGCAACGGACTGCGCCACCGCTTCGCCATCGAAGTCGCGGCGATTCTGACGCGGCCCCGCGCGATCGTCGTGACCGACGAAAACGTTGCTGCGCACTATCTCGCGCCGCTGGAGGCCGGCCTTGCGGTGGCCGGCGTATCGGTCGATTCGATCGTCCTGCCGCCCGGCGAAGAAACCAAGTCCTTCGGTCATCTGGAAAGGCTGGCGGACCGGTGCCTGTCGCTCGGCCTGGAGCGCCGCGACACGCTGATCGCGCTGGGTGGCGGCGTGATCGGCGACCTTACCGGGTTCGCCGCCGCTGTCCTGTTGCGCGGCGTCGACCATATCCAGCTGCCGACGACGCTGCTCGCCCAGGTCGATTCGTCGGTCGGCGGCAAGACGGCCATCGACATGCCCGGCGGCAAGAATCTCGTCGGCGCCTTCCATCAGCCGAAACTCGTGCTGATCGACCCGGAAACCCTGGACACGCTGGATCGCCGACAGCGCCTGGCCGGCTATGCCGAGACCGTGAAATACGGGTTGATCCGCGACCGCGCCTTCTTCGAATGGCTCGAGGCGAACGGCGCCGGTGTGGTTGACGGGGCGCCCGGCGGCGGCGCGCGTGTCCGGGCCATCGAGACCGCCTGCGCCGCCAAGTCTGCAATCGTGGCGCGCGACGAACGCGAGACCGGCGAGCGCGCCCTGCTGAACCTGGGCCACACCTTCGCCCACGCGCTGGAGACGGCGACCGGTTACAGCGACCGGCTGCTGCATGGTGAGGCCGTCGCCATCGGCATGTGCATGGCCTTCGACATTTCCGCCGCCATGGGCTGGACGAGCGGGCAGGACGCCGCGCGCGTCCGCGCCCATCTGGAAGCCGTCGGCCTGCCGACCGCACCGGCCGCCATCGGCCCTCCGGGCCTGACCCCGGATGCGATGATCGGCCTGATGCGCGCAGACAAGAAGGTAGCCGACGGCAGGATCGTCTTCGTGATGGTCCGCGGCATCGGCGATGCCTTTGTCACGGCCGGCATCGAAGCGGACGTTCTGAATTCCTATCTGTCGGTAGTACTGGACTGATCGGACGCACAGGCCCGAATCCGCTTTTCCCGGGTCAAACCTTTCCTTCGGCACCCTCTCGGACTCATGGAACTCTTCCTCGACATCCTTCCGATTCTCCTGCTGGTGATGCTCTCGGCCTTCTTCTCGGGTTCGGAGACCGCGATGACGGCGGCCTCGCAGCCCCGGATGCTGGAACTGGAGCGCCAGGAGGTCGCCGCGGCCGGCATCGTGAATCAATTGCGCGCACGGACCGATCGGCTGATCGGCGCCATCCTGTTCGGCAACAACCTGGTGAACATCCTGGCGTCTGCGCTGGCGACGAGCCTTTTCATCGGCTGGTTCGGCTCGAACGGCGTGTTCTACGCCACCATCGTCATGACGCTGCTGGTGCTGATCTTCGCCGAGGTGATGCCTAAGGCCTACGCCATCAACCATGCCGACAGCACCGCATTGCGACTCGCGCCGGTGCTGCGCGGCGTCGTCTCAGTGTTGGCCCCGGCGGCGCAGACGATCCAGCTCGTCGTCGAGGGAACATTCAGGATATTCGGCGTCCGCTTCGAGAGCGCGCTCTCGCCCGCCGCCAGCGAGGAGGAGTTGCGCGGCGCGATCCGGATGCACGCCGCGCCCGAACCGGACCCGGAGGTCGATGCCGAGCGCGAAATGCTGTCGAGCATCCTGGATCTCGGCGATGTCGAGGTCGAGGAAATCATGACGCACCGCTCCGGCGTGGCGATGATCGACGCCGACATGCCGGCGCCCGAGATCGTGAAGGAGGTGCTGGCGAGTCCCTATACGCGCCTGCCGGTGTTCAAGGGCGATTCGGACAACATCGTCGGCGTTCTGCACGCCAAGGATTTGCTGCGCGCCGTGCATCGCGCGGGCGGCGATGTCGAAAATCTGAAGATCCGCAAGATCGCCGCCGCGCCGTGGTTCATTCCGGAATCGACGGCCCTGCTCGATCAGCTCCACGCCTTCCGCGAACGGCGCGAGCATTTCGCGACGGTGGTCGACGAATACGGCGCCTTCATGGGCATCGTGACGCTGGAGGATATTCTGGAGGAAATCGTCGGCGACATCGCCGACGAGCACGACCGGACGGTCGCCGGCGTGCGCGCCGGGCGCGACGGCTCGCTGGTCGTCAACGGTGACGTCACGATCCGCGATCTCAACCGGGAATACGGCTGGGAGCTTCCCGACGAACACGCCGCCACCATTGCCGGCCTGGTCATGCACGAGGCGCGCCGGATTCCCGAAGTCCGGCAGGTCTTCGCCTTTCACGGTTTCCGCTTCGAGATCCTGCGCCGCCGGGGGCACCGGGTCACCTCGATCCGGGTCGCCCGGCTCGACGACAACGGGACCGGGACCGGACCCGCGCCCGACACCGCCTGACCCCCGATCGCGACAAACTCTACCGTGACGGCCGGCGCCGAGGCGTCGCACATAGGGCCGGCCCGTCCGCCCAGACCGTCCCCCGATTTCCACGAGTCCGCCATGCCGCTTTCCGAACCCGCTGCCCGCGAACCGCTCCACACCCGCGTCATCGAAATGCGCGGCTACATCCGCGACGACGGGCTGTGGGATATCGAAGGCCGTCTCACGGACCGCAAGAGCTACGGCTACGACGGCGGCTTCCGCGGCTGGGTTGAGCCCGAAGCCCCGGTTCACGACATGTGGCTACGGCTGACCGTCGACGACGATCTGGTAATTCAGTCCTGCGAAGCCGCGACCGACCATCATCCCTATGCGGTCTGCCCGGATATTGCCCCGGCCTTCGGCGCGCTGGCGGGCATCCGCATCGGCGTCGGCTGGATGCGCGAGGTCCGGCAGCGGGTCGGCGGGCGCAAGGGCTGCACCCATCTCGTCGAGATGCTCGCACAGCTCGGCACGGTCGCCTACCAGACCCATGTCGCGAAGCGCCGGGTCAAGGGCAAGCCGATGCACGATCCCGACAAGCCGGAGCGCAAGCCGCTGGTGATCGACACCTGCCACGCCATGGCGAGCGACGGGCCGGTCGTCAGGGAGCGCTTCCCGGAATTCTACACCGGGGACTAGCGGCCGGCCTTTCCCCCGCGTCGGCGGTTCCAATTGAAAAGGACACCCTCTAGTCTTGCCCCAAGGCAGGAAGGGGAGGGGCTCTTCATGGGCGTGACACGCCGGGCTGTGCTGACCGGAGCGGGCGCCGCGCTTGCCATGCCGGCGCTTGGAAACCCGGCCGGAAAACCGCTCTCGAAGCGGATACCGGCGACCGGGGAGCCGGTCCCGGCGGTCGGGCTCGGCAGCTGGATCACCTTCAATGTCGGCGACGATCCAAAACTGCGCGCCGAGTGCCGCGCCGTGATGGCCGCCTTCTTCGGGGCGGGCGGGGGCATGATCGATTCCTCGCCCATGTACGGCTCCTCCCAGGCGGTGATCGGCGACGCGCTGGAGAAGCTGGGCCGTCCGCCGGGCCTGTTCTCCGCCGACAAGGTCTGGACCTCGGCCGCGGACGGCCCGGGGCAGATCGCGGAAACCGCGAGGCGCTGGGGCGTCGGGCGCTTCGACCTGCTGCAGGTCCACAACCTGTGGGACTGGGAGCGGAACCTCGACACGCTGGAGGCGATGAAGGCGGCCGGCCGGCTGCGCTATACCGGTGTCACCACCTCGCACGGGCGCCGGCACGGCGAACTCGAGTCGGTCATGCGGCGGCGGCCGCCGGATTTCGTCCAGCTCACCTACAACATCGTCGACCGGGAAGCGGAAAGCCGCCTGCTGCCGCTGGCCCGGGAACGCGGTATCGCGGTCATCTGCAACCGGCCGTTCCAGCGCGGCCGGCTGCCGGACCGGCTTGCGGGGCGCCCGATGCCAGGATGGGCCCGGGAAATCGCCGTCACCACCTGGCCGCAATTCCTGCTGAAATTCATCCTGTCGCACCCCGCGGTCACGGCGGCCATTCCCGCGACCGGCCGGGTCGACCATCTGCGCGAGAACAAGTCCGCCGCCTTGGGTCCGATGCCGGATGCGGCCATGCGCCGGCGCATGGCGCAACATGTGCGCGACCTGTAGGACCCCGGCGATCCTGCCGTCCGGGCCGACAGCCCCGATGAGCGCGGGGACGGAATAGCGGCCGGCAATGGCGGGAACCTGGGCGCTGGAAGACCTGCTGCTGTTCTCGCCGCGGGTCTATTGGCGGCTCTTTGCGCTCGAAAACGAGGCGGTTTGGCCGGCCCAGCCGCTGTTGCTGGCGGCTGGCGCGCTGCTTGTCCTCTGCTTGCTGCGCGGCTGGCGGCCGACCGGCCGGTGGCTCGGCCCCGCGCTCGCCCTGGCATTGGGCGCTGCGTGGCTCTGGGCCGGCTGGCAGTTCGTGGCGCTGCGCTACGGGACGGTTAACTGGGCCGCGCCGACGCTCGCCTGGGGGTTCTACGCCGAGGGCGCGTTACTGGCGGCGCTCGGCCTCTTATGAGGGCACACAAGGTCAAGTGGAGAATCAGGTTGGTCTAATTCATGACGATCTCACCTTCCGGGTTGCTCCGATCGACGGCTGGCTTGCCTTGCGGCCAGGTCGGAACGCTCTTCGCATCGGTCGCGCTTGTGCGCATACCCACCTCTTATCCGGGAGGTCTTTCGGCGCCGGAGCGCCGGAACCTTCCCTCGATCCCGCTTGCTGCGGGCGCAGCGTTCCGGGGGCGGGGCCCATCTCTCGGTCGGCGTCTTTCAGCCCGGCGGAGCGTCGGCCACACGCCACCCGGCCCAGCGCCGGCCGCGTCCGGCCGGCGTGGATCGGTGCGGTTTCGCGATCAGACGAGCTTGGCGCCAGTCGGCACGAGACCGGTTTCGGAGAACCGCCAGAGCGCGATGAGCAGCTTGCGGGCGAGTGCCACAATCATCACCCGGCGGATGCGGCCGCGGGACTCCGCAGTGCGCTCTTTGAACCACTTGCTGAGCGCGCTGTCGGGCTGATAGCGCAACCAGCGCCAGGCCATCTGGATGAGCTGCGCCCGGATCCATGCAGGACCGTCGCGGCCGATCCCCTGGTCGCGCTGCATGTTGCCGCTCGCCCAGGGGGTTGGTGTCACGCCGACCCAGCTCGCGAGTTCGCGACGGTTGCGGAACCCGCGGTAGAAGACCTCGTGCGTCAGGATGGTTGCGTCGTTCGGCCCGATCGCCTTCAGCCGGGTCAGGGTCGCGATCTTCGCCGCCGCCCGCGTTTCGCTACCCTCCGGCGCATCCGCCATCGAGACCGTCTCTCCGGACTTCACCACCGCATCGCGCTCGGCCTCGACCTGCGCGATCTGCTCTTCCACGAGAGCCAGCCGCCCCGCAATCCGCAGAATCTCCTGCCGGGCCCGCGGCGGGAACGGCTCTCCGTACGCGGTCTTCGCATCGGCAAACTTCGCTTCGAAGTCCTTCGAACGGGGCTGTATCTCGAAGATGCCATGCAGCTTGAGAAGCCCCTTGATCGAGTTCGTCAGCGATGTCCGCTCCTTCACCAGGCGTTGGCGCTCCCGATGCAAACGCTTGCGGTCCTCCTGTTCGACAGTCGGCACCCGCA
>MPMX01000086.1 GCA_002238725.1 Rhodospirillaceae bacterium bin65 | reverse complement strand
TTGCCGGCCACGATGTCGGCCGTCCGGTTTTCCTCGAAGGCGGTTTCCGGATGGGCATGGATGTCCCGGCGCCAGGCGGTCATGTCGTCGTGGAAATCGGCGATGCGGTTGATGACGGGCATGGGGCTCTACTCCTCGGTTGTCCGGAATTCGGGTGTTCGGGCAAATCGCGGCACCGCCGGCCCCGATTTCTCCGCGTGCCATCCGGAAGCGCACTCTTCGAGAAATTCGCCGAGCAGACGGTTGAATGTTTCCGGCGCGGCCAGGAACGGCGCGTGTCCGGCGCCATCGATGGACTGCGGCGCGCCGCGCCAGATGGCGCCGTATTCGAACGCAGCGCAATAGGCGTGGTCGATAAAGGGATCCTCGCTGCCGTTGATCATGGCGAAGGGGGCCGTCCCTCGCCGGAGAAACGCCACCTGCCGCTGCCAGTCGACCGTTTTCATCCGGGAGAAGAGTTGTTCGCGGGCGCGGCCGTCGGTGCGCCAGACGGCTCGCCTGGCAAGACCCGAGCCAGGAGCGCGGGTCGCCAAAGTAGCTTCGGCGTAATCCCGCTTTTCGCGCCACGAGAAAAACCGTTTCGACGCCAACTCCATATGTGGGGAGGCGATATATCCGGCCGGCATGTCGTCGGGATAGAGGGAAAGGGGCGACGTGCCGCAGATCGCCAGCGTGCCCAGTGGGTGGCCGCCCGCGGCGTATTCCAGCGCGACATAGCCGCCGAGCGACCATCCGAACACCGCAGGACGGTCCAGTTCCAAAATCCCGACGATCTCCGCGGCGATCCGGGCGTAGGCGTCGAGGCTGTAATCGGTACGCGGATTGCCGTTGCGCGATACGCCATGGCCGGGCAGATCGAAGGCGACGATCCGGTAGCGGTCGCGAAACGCCGCGACTTGGCGATGGAACGCCTCCTTGCACGAGGAGTTGCCGTGGATCAGCAGCAGGGCGGGCTTTTCCTCACCGGTGTCGAACAGGGCGACCTCACCGTGGCCGGTCGCGATCGACCGGCCCGGCGCGCCCATGAGCGCGGCGCGGGCACCCGCCTGAAAACGCCGGCCCCAGGCGGCGGTCGCCGCGGTCTTGCGGCTGTCGAGAAAATCCCGAAGCTCCTGCAGGCCGGCAAACAGGCCGCCGGGATAGAGGAGAATCACGCCGACGATGGCGAGGGCGACCGCAATATCGCGCCACGAGCCGAAATCCGCGAGGACCTCGGAAAAGACGGCGATCAGGAACGCCGCGAGTATCGGCCCCCAGATCGTCGAGACCCCGCCGACGAGCAGAATCGACAGAACCAGCGTTAGGAAGGCCAGGCCGAACACCTCGATCGAGGCAACCCGGACGTAGGAACCATAGAATGCGCCGGCCAAGCCGGGCAGCAGCGCCGACGCGCACAGGGTGTAGAGCCGAGTCCGCCCTTCGGAGACACCGCGTGCGATGGCGTAGTATTTGTTGTCGCGCAACGCCTTGATCGCGCGCCCGAGCGGCGAGCGCTCAAGCTTGTAGAGAAACAGCGTGGACAGGCCGAGCATCGCCAGGGCGGCGTAGTAATAGCCGATGCGCCCGTCGTCGGTCAGGCGGTAATCGCCGATCGTAAGCCGGGGTAGCAGGACCATCCCGCTGGTGCCGCCGGTAACCTCCGACTGGCTGACGATGAGTTTCAGCAGCAGCTGAGAAGCGGCGATGGTTACGAGAATGACATATACGCCTTCCAGCCGCAGCACCGGGACGGCGAGCAGGGCTGCGAAGGCAATGGCGGCGACCGGCGCCAGCAAAACGGTCAGCCAGGGATTGAGGCCGACAATTTTCGCGCCGATGCCGTAAGCGTAGAGGCCGATCGCGAAGAAGGCCATGTGGGCGAAATTGAAGATGCCGCCATAGCCCAGGCTCAAATCCCAGCTTGACGCCAGAATCGCATAGATGAAGGCGAGGATGCAGATGTGCCGGATGTAGGCGTCGGTAAAGATCAACGGCAGGACCGTCAGGACGGCCCCCGCCGCCAGCACGGGCAGCAGCGCGCTCGAATGGTGAAATGGCGGCGCGTACTTCATCGGCTACAGCGTTTTTCGCCGATGGCCGAACAGCCCCTCGGGCTTAACGAGCAGCACAACGACCATCAAGCCGAACAGCACGGCGGGCGACCAGTACAGACCGAGAAAGTAAATCGAAAAGGCTTCGACGACGCCGAGGATAAAGGCGGCGTAGATCGGGCTCGTGAATTTCGCGACTCCGCCGAAAATGACCACGATCAGGGATTTCATCAGCGGGTCGGCTCCGAAGGACGGGTTGATGAAGCGCAGGGAACCGATGAAGACGCCGGCGAGCGCCGCCGCCGCCGCCGCGATGCCCAGCGCCGTCGCATACAGAACGGTAACGTTGAATCCCATCGCCTCGGCGGCTTCCCGGTTCTGTGCCGCGGCGCGCATCGCGCGGCCGGTTCCCGTCCGCCGCAGAAACAGAGCTAGCGCCGCCAGCGCCGCCAGCGCGACCGCCAGCGCGACTACATCGTTCGCTACAAATCCCGTGCCGAAGACCTCTATTCTGCCTGACACCGCGGGCGAAATTTGTTTTTCCCGCGGTCCCCAGACGAGCTGGATCAAACTCTCAATAACCACAGAAGCTGCCAGAGTAGTGATGACCGCTAACAGGACGATGTTGGGCCGTTTCTCGAACGGTTTGATCAAGCAGAAATGCAGTATGAATCCGAGAACGAACATAAGGCCGACGGATACGCCAGCGGCGAAGACGAAGCCCCACAGGCCCTCGCCGTACTGTGCAACCTGCCAGGCGATATAGGCGCCGAGCGCGACGAAGGCGCCGTGGGCGAAATTGAAAACATCGAGCGTCGTCCAGACCACGGAGAGGCCGATGGCCATGAGCGCATAAAGACCGCCGAGAATGAGGCCCGACGCGAGAATGAACTGGAACGTTTCGAACGTCATCGCGCCGCGCCGCCGAACATCAGGGTCATGATCGACTCGTGGCTCGGCCGCTCTGTCCGGTCGATTTCCGCGGCGATGGTGCCGTTCACAAACAGATGGAGGCGGTCCACAAGGCCGGTGAGAAATTCGATGTTCTGGTCCACCAGGACGAGCGGGGTGCCGGCTTCGCGGATCCGCCCCACCGCCTCGGCGAGTTCGAGCCGCAGCCGGGGCGCCAGGCCCAGGGTCGGTTCGTCGAGGATGAGCAGCCGCGGCACGGCCAGAAGCGCGACGGCGATGGACACCATCTGGCGTTCGCCGCCCGAAAGGTAGCGGATTTTCGAACGCCGCCGGCGCCGCAGCACGGGAAACAGATCGTGCGCCAAGTCGTACATTTCCCCAACCCCGGCCCGACCCATCGCCGCTTTGGGCGCAATGCCGAGAACCTCATCAACGGTCATTTCGGGAAACAGGCGGTTGCCCTGCATTACGTAGATCAGGCCGGCCCGCACGGCATGGCGAGCGCGCATCCGGCGCGGGCGGAAAAGATCGTAGTTCACGTGTCGGGACAGGCGCGCCGGCATGTCGCCGGGCGCGTTGAGGCGCCTGCCATCGAACCGGATTTCGCCCCGCCAGGGATCGAGTAGACCAGCGACGGTCGAAAGCAGGGTCGATTTGCCGTGCCCGTTCGGCCCAAACAGGCCTACTGCTTCGTCCTCGCCGACCGTCAAATCCACATCCCGGAATACGCTGACCGGCGGATAGCCGCCGGACAGGCCCGTCACCTGTAGCACTAGGCCGTTCCCTCCGGTTTGCCGAGAAACGCCTCGATCACCGCAGGTGCGCGGATCGTCTCCTCGACCGGGCCGAGCGCAATGCGCGTTCCCTGTTCGAGGACGAGCAATCGCGACGATAAGCAGGTCAGAAGCGGAAGCACATGTTCGATGAGCAGGATGGTGACGCCTAGGGCGTTGAGCCGCCAGATTGTGTCGCGGACCCGATCGATTTCGTGGTCGAACAGGGAGGAGGCAGGTTCGTCGAGCAGGAGCAGTTTCGGCTTCTGCGCGACCGCGGTAGCGAGCATCAGCTGCTTGCGATAGAAG
This sequence comes from Rhodospirillaceae bacterium bin65, assembly GCA_002238725.1. Taxonomy (GTDB): domain Bacteria; phylum Pseudomonadota; class Alphaproteobacteria; order Bin65; family Bin65; genus Bin65. Next base: position 3,707 of record MPMX01000086.1, on the reverse strand, counting down.
ACCGGTAGGTCCGCCGCCGGAAGGTTATGAAAGTTCTTCGGAAACCCGACGGTTTCCGAAGCTTCGTCGGCCAGCCGTTCCGCCTCGCCGCCGCGCGCACCCAAGGTCTGTTCCACGGCGACGAGGATGTTGTCGACGCAAGACAGGGATTCGAACGCAGTCTCGCGCTGAAACGTGCGCACGATGCCCATCCGCGCGATCGCGATGTCCGACGCCTTTTCGATTCGGCGCCCCCGGAACAAAACCAGGCCGCTGCTCGCGCCGAATGGAATTTGGGTGATCGCATTGAACAGCGTGGATTTTCCGGAACCGTTCGGGCCGGCAATGCCGAGGATTTCCGCTTCATCGACCGTAAAGGATAAGTTCTTGAGCGCCTCGATGCCGCCGAACGACCGGGACAAATTCCGGATTTCGAAAAACGGTTCCAAACCCGAAGTTTCTCTACTTCGCCTTTAACCATGCCGGTGTGCGGAAGTCTCCGCTCTTGAACTTCTCCGGCGCGATCAGCACTCCCTTGCCGTCCTGCAGCTGAAAGAACGTGACTGGAATATGGTCTTTGCTCTGCCGCGCGACATGGGTCGCCGGGTCGAACTCGAGATTGCCCGAGATGACAGCGCGATTCGTTTGTCCGATCGCCTTGCCGATCGCCGTGTGGTCGGTCGGATCGCCAACCTTGCGCAGCGCGTCGAAATAGACATTCGTCATGTCGTACAGCGTTACCCCGTAGGCGCCGGAAGCGACGCCGTATTCCTTCCGGTAACCTTCGCTGACCTTGCTGGCGTGCGGCCACTTTCCGGTGTCCAGAGAGGCGCCGATCGCGTTGTAGAGCACGCCGTTTGCATTCTTACCCGCCAGCTTGACGAATTCCGGAACCAGCGGTGCATACTGCAGAAACACCACGGAATTGGTCGGTTTCTCATGAAACTGGTTCATGAACAATGCTGCGTTCGACGGAATGTAATCGGTGTTAATCACGACCTCGGGCGAAACATCGCGAATCCTGGCGAGAATCGACCGCCAGTCGCTGACCGGACCGAAGGGGACCAGCTCGTCGACAACGATCTTCCATCCCGATGCGGCGAACGCGACCTTCATGCCTTCCGCGATCGTCTTCGAATACGGATTGTCCGACGCAATGATCACGACTGTTTTCTTTTTGAGCGGGAAATGACCGGCCGCGGAAAGCGCCTCGATCATTGGCGTCACATCCGTCTCGTAGCCTTTGAAATCGGCGGTGAACGACCAGCAGCAATTGTAAGCCGCCGGGTTCTTCGACACGATGGCCGCAACCTGCGGCGACGGTCCGGCCGCGATATAGGGCATGTTCGCTTCCGCCATCAGGTCGATCTCGAACATCGACAGGCTAGCGTAACCGGTCAGGATCAAATGGACGCCCTCGGTGGAGAGCAGGCGTTCGGCGGCCGAGGAGACATTAGCCGCGGAATGGTCCTTCACGTCCGCTGAAACCACTTCGAACATGTGGCCGGCCACCCCGCCGCCGGCGTTGGCTTCCTTGACCGCCCAGCGGACTCCCCTGACGAATTCCTCGCCGTCGGAAGCGTTCGGCCCGGTAAGCGGCGCCAGCACGCCGATCTTTACCTTGTCGGCGCGCGCAGGCTGCACCGGAAGCAGTACAAGCACCGCGAGCGACGTGGCTAGCATCGCCAGCAATATCGCGAACGCAGCCAGATTTGCGATCCTGACCATTCTTCAAATTCCCTTTCCCGATCTGCTGCGCCGAAGCGCAGCCTCTCCGAAGGCTAGACGCGCCCTCGGGTCGGGCACAATTGCAAAGGTTTGGCATTTCCTGCACAAGATGATAGCCTGCGACCCGGGATTGCATCCAATAGCAGCGTTAGGTCGACCTCGGGCGGGAGCATATTGAGGTTCGCCCAAATTCCGGGCTCCGGTGAAACAATGGATTCCTGGCTGCGGCATAGCTATTTCCAACCGGGAGATACGGTTGCTCAGGTGACAGCGCGGCTCGGACAGTTAGTCGACGACCTGGCGCTGGATCATTTTTCCTTCGGTCTGGTCAGACCGCCGCGCGACGGCGGCGTGGACTGCGAGTCAACGATACTCGCGAGTTACCCGCAGGAATGGATCAACCGCTATGTCCGGCACCATTATCTCCAATTGGATCCGGTCGCCGATCTGACTGCGCGATCGGCCAAGCCGTTCTATTGGGGACACGGCCGGTTCCTTCGCGCTTTCCGCAAGCAGCAACGGCTCGTGTTCGAGGAGGCGCGCGCCTTCCGCATCGTGTGCGGACTGGCAATTCCGGTACGCTGCGCGCGCGGCGCAGTCGGGGTTTTCAACGTCGTCGCTACGGACGCGAAACGCCTCGGAGAGGCGACGCACAGCGAACACGAACGGTTGTTCGCTGCTGCCTACGACACCCACGACTTCGTGCTGAAAGAAGGCCTTGCCGCGAAAACGGTAGAAGGCTCTGGCCCCTGTCTATCGGTCCGGGAGAAAGAATGCCTAGTCTGGACGTCCGAAGGTAAGACCGCGGAGGAGGTTGCGGCAATACTCGGCCTTTCGGTTTATACAGTGAACCGGCATGCTTCCGTCGCCGCACGTAAGCTGGGTTGCCTGAACAAACATCACGCCACATTTCGGGCCCTCCGTGCCGGCCTGATTTGATCCCTGTATTGCCTTTCCCCGGCCAATGCGGCAGCTACGATATCCCAGTCGTTTCTCCCGCTTTTCCAGCAAAACTTGCCAATTCCAACCTAAAGGATTGAAACCATCGCTGTTGTTCGGCGTAGCTGTCAGATGCCGATAACCATGCTAACTCGTTGCGATAGCTGCAATCAGAAGGGTCGAATAGCTAAGCAGAACAATACTCCCGGACAAAGCCCCGACGGACTATTTTTTCCAGTCGCTCCGAAAGAAGTGAAGCGGTGTCTGAAACACTCGACAATGCCAGAAGGTGGGGCCGGACAGCTGGATTGGACTGCCGATCCTGTACTTCTTGAGGAAGAGTGTTAGCGAGCTTGAGGCCACAAGAGTCCTAGGGTATTGATTACCTTCGCGATTTTGTTGTCATAGCCGTAAGCAGGGTAGCCCTTAACGTGTTGATCGGCATGTAGGTTGAGCGCCGATCAGCACGCTAACTCGTTGATTTGCCGTGACCGTCTCGGGTCAAACTTGGGTGCCGATCAACACTGTACGGGAGAGCGGGAAGATCTACGCCGGCGAAGACGGCGGATCGGAGCCGCCGCGGCGATTGAGCGGCAGCGAAGCGCCGCGAAGTGCGCGGGGCAGTGCGGAGCGAAGTGCTGGCCGGCGCCGCAGGAGCGCCTGCACGAGCGGCACTGCGCCGTTGTCGGCGCGGGAGGCGATGCATTCATACGCAGCATGGTGCAGCGGCGCGTGACGCGAGGAGCGAACGGCGTGGCGCCGGAGGCGACCGCACCGGTGCGAGCCACAGCGAGCACGCGGGCCGAGCGGAGCGAGGCGGCGAGCGCGGCGCGAAGCGCGCGCGAGGATGGTGTCGCCGCGCCACCGATGTGCGAACGAAGAAACGGACCGCGCCGCCGCCGCAGCGACGACGCGGTCCGCGATGCGCAGCAGTTCAGGCGGCGATGCGCTGGACCGGGATGCCGAGCTGCCTTGCCTTGTCGACGAGGTTCTCGGTGATGCCGGAGCCGGGGAACGCGATCACGCCCTTCGGCAGGAGGTTCAGCAGTTCGTCGTTGCGC
>MPMX01000085.1 GCA_002238725.1 Rhodospirillaceae bacterium bin65 | reverse complement strand
ACATCCGGCCGGGGGGCGGCGTCCCCCTACTTGTCGAGAATCTGGCTCAGGAACAGCTTGGTCCGGTCCGACTGGGGATTGTTGAAGAACTCGGACGGGGTGTTCTGCTCGACGATCTGGCCCTGGTCCATGAAGATCACCCGGTCGGCGACCTGGGAGGCGAAGCCCATCTCGTGGGTCACGACCAGCATCGTCATGCCGGATTCGGCAAGATCGACCATCACGTCGAGCACTTCCTTGATCATCTCCGGGTCGAGCGCCGAGGTCGGCTCGTCGAACAGCATGACGTTGGGCTGCATGCACAGCGACCGGGCGATCGCCACGCGCTGCTGCTGGCCGCCGGAGAGCTGGCCGGGATACTTGTCGGCCTGTTCCGGAATCTTGACCCGTTCCAGATACTGCCTGGCGATTTCTTCGGCCTCTCCGGCGGGCATCTTGCGCACCCAGACCGGCGCCAGGGTCAGGTTTTCCAGCACGGTCAGATGCGGGAACAGGTTGAATTGCTGGAACACCATGCCGACCTCGCGCCGGATGGTGTCGATATTCTTCAGGTCGCGGCTCAGCACGGTGCCGTCGATGACGATGGTACCTTCCTGATGCTCCTCAAGCCGGTTGATGCAGCGGATCAGCGTCGACTTGCCGGACCCGGACGGGCCGCAGATCACGATCTTCTCGCGGCGCTCGACCGTCAGGTCGATGTCGCGCAACACATGGAACGTGCCGAACCACTTGTTGAGCCCTTCGATCGTAATAATCCGCCTGTATTCCTGCGTCGGATCGGCGGTCGCGGCCGATTTGGCGTCGGGCGCCGTAGCGGGGGTCGCGTCGGCCATGCGTCAGTCCCTCCGTTCGGTATCGAGGCGCTTCTCCAGATGGATCGAATAGCGCGACATGGAAAAACAGGCGATGAAGAAGAAGAAGGCGATGAAGACATAAGCCTCGGTCGCCAGGCCCAGCCAGTCGGGGTTCGACACCATCGCGTTGCCGATGCCCAGAATGTCGAACAGGCCGATGATGATGACCAGCGTGGTGTCCTTGAACAGGCCGATGAAGGTGTTGACGATGCCGGGGATGGAAATCTTCAGCGCCTGGGGCAGGACCACCAGGAACATCATCGGCCAGTAGCGCAGCCCGAGCGCCTGGGCCGCCTCGTATTGCCCGCGCGGGATCGCCTGCAGGCCGCCGCGGATAACTTCGGCCATGTAGGCCGACGCGAAGGCGGTCACCATGACGATGACGCGGATCAGTGAGTCCACCGTCACGTCCGGCGGCAGGAAGATCGGCAGGATGATGTTCGAGACGAACAGCAGGGTGATCAGCGGCACGCCGCGCACGATCTCGATAAAGCCGACGCACAGGATGCGGATGATCGGCAGGCGCGAACGGCGGCCCAGCGCCAGCAGGATGCCGATCGGCAGCGACAGCACGATGCCGGCCAGCCCCACTGTCAGATTGAGCATGAAGCCGCCGAACTTGTCGGTCGGTATTCCCTCCAGGCCGATGCCGCCGACCAGCAGGAAGGTCGCGACCACCGGATAGGCGAGCGAGAACCAGCGCAGCTGGCGCGCAAAGGGCACGCCCTCGAACAGCAGCGGCGCCAGCGCCGGGATCAGCAGGATGACGGCGAGATCGACCCGCCAGGTCTGATCGGCCGTGTAGAAGCCGTAGAGGAACTGGCCGATGCGCTGGTCGACCCAGGCCCAGCAGGCGCCGCTGCTCTTGCAGGCGAAGCGGTCGTCGCCGGCCGTATCGGCGTTGAAGAATGCCCAGTCGGCGATAGCCGGGACGATCAACCACAGCAAATAGAGCGCGATGAGCGTGAACGCCGTGTTGGACCAGCTCGAGAACAGGTTGGCGCGCAGCCATCCGACAGGGCCGGCGGTCGTCACCGGCGCCGCGCGTTCGGGCAGCATCTCAGCCTGGCTGCGATGGAAGGGCCGGGCCGTCATCGCTCGACCAGCGCGATGCGCCTGTTGTACCAGTTCATGAACAGCGAGGTGAGCAGGCTCAGGCCGAGATAGACCGCCATCCAGATGCCCACGACCTCGAGCGCCTGCCCAGACTGGTTGAGGATCGTGCCGCCGATCGAGACCAGGTCCTGGTAGCCGATCGCGATCGCCAGAGAGGAATTCTTGGTCAGGTTGAGATACTGGCTGGTCAGCGGCGGGATGACGACCCGCATAGCCTGCGGGATCACGACCAGCCACATGGTCTGGCCGGGCCGCAGCCCCAGGGCGCCCGCCGCTTCCGTCTGGCCCTTGCTGACCGACAGGATCCCGGCGCGCACGATTTCCGAGATGAAGGCGCCGGTGTAGGTCGACAGCGCAATCCACAGCGCCACCAGCTCCGGCGTCACGTTGAAGCCGCCGCGGAAATTGAACCGGGTCGGCTCGGGGATATCCCAGGCGACCGGCGAACCGGCGATCCAGTAAACGAGGGCCGGCAAGCCGACGATCAGCGCCAGTCCCGTCCAGACGACAGGAAAATTCTGCCCGGTTAGTTGCTGGCGCCGCCGCGCCCAGCGCGCGACGTAGACCGCGGCGGCGATCCCGGCCAGGGCGGCGGCAAGGACCCATTCGAAGCCGGACTCGAACAGCGGCGCCGGCAGGCGTACGCCGCGGTTGTTAAGGAAGACGGCGTCGCCAAGAGCGAGGCTGTCGCGCACCTTCGGCAAGCCGCTCAATACGACCCACCAGAAGATGATCTGCAGCAGCAGCGGCACGTTGCGGGTGATCTCGACATAGGCGCCGACTATGCGGCTCAGCAGGAAATTGGGCGAAAGGCGCAAGACTCCCGCGAAAAAGCCGATCGCCGTCGCTGCGACTATTCCCATCGCCGAGACGAGAACGGTGTTGAGCATGCCGACGATCAGCGCGCGGCCGAAGGTCGATGTCGAGCTGTACTCGACCAGCTTCTGGTTGATGTCGAAGAAGGCCTGGTCGAACAGGAAGCCGAATCCCGAGGCGAGCCCGGCGCGCTGCAGGTTGGCGATCGTGTTCGAGACAATGAAGGCGACGACCAGCGCCAGCCCGAGGACGGCCAGCAGCTGGTAGATCAGGCCGCGCGTACGCTCGTCGGACCAAAGGCGCTGCCATCCGGGACGGCCGGTCAGACCGACGGATGCGTTCTGGGCCATATCAGCTGCCGGTGCCTTTGCGTCGCCGGATCGGGGGACGAAAGCAGACGAGGTATCCGGGCCGCTCGGCCGGCCCGGATACCCCCGCTGATTTCAGCGATCAGCGCATCGGCGGTGCGTAGAGGATTCCGCCGTTCGTATACAGCGCGTTCAGGCCCCGTGCGAGCCCGAGCGGCGTCTTGGTGCCGAGATAGCGCTCGAAGATCTCGGCGTAGTTGCCCTCCGCCTTGATCGCGTCGACCGCCCAGGTCTTGCGCAGGCCCAGCATCGCGCCGAGGGAGCCCTCGGTGCCGAGCATGCGATTGACTTCCGGATTGTCGGTCGCCTTGGCGGCGAGCTTGTCGACGTTGGCCGCCGTAACGCCGTATTCCTCGGCATTGATCAGCGCGTTGAGCGTCCAGCGCGCGATGTCGGCCCACTGGTCGTCGCCCTGCCGCACCAACGGACCCAGCGGCTCCTTCGAGATGATCTCGGGGAACACCATGTGGTCGCTGGGCTTGGCGAACGTGGTCTTGGTCGCCGCCAGGCCCGAAGCGTCGGTCGTGTAGACGTCGCACCGCTCCGCGACATAGGCCTTGCGCGCTTCCTCGTTGGTCTCGATCGGCACCGGCTCGTACTTGATCTTGTTGACCCGGAAGAAGTCCGCCAGGTTAAGCTCGGTCGTGGTGCCGGTCTGGATGCAGACCGAGGCGCCGTCGAGTTCCTTGGCCGACTTCACGCCCATCGCCTTGCGGCCGATGAAGCCCTGGCCGTCGTAATAGGCGACGCCGATGAAGGTGAAGCCGAGATCGACGTCGCGCGAGAAGGTCCAGGTCGTGTTGCGCGACAGCACGTCGATTTCGCCGGACGCCAGCGCGGGAAACCGGTTCTTGCCGGTCAGGTTGACGTATTTCACCTTGTCTGGATCGCCGAACACGGCCGCCGAGAGAGCCCGGCAGTACGCGACGTCGAATCCGGTCCACTTGCCGTTGTCGTCTGTGTAGGCAAATCCGGGCAGGCCGGTGTTGATGCCGCATTTGAGCACACCGGCTTTTTTGATGTCGTCGAGGGTGGCGGCATGGGCCGCGCCTGCAACGAGAAGCGCCGCTGCAGCGGCAAAGGCGCCCTTGAGGATGGCTTTCATGATTTCTCCCTATTTTACAGACTGAGAAACGATTGTGGCCTCGTTTCAATTCGAACCGCCTGAAAGGGGGTTCGCGCCAACGGTCCGGATCGATGATCGGACGCTGGGCCGCCGCGCGGCCAATTGCCGACGCAACCCGGACCTTAAATCCTTTAGAACACGCCGTATTGCGCCATTCAAGCGGCTTGCAGCGCCAGATGCCGTATTTTTGTTCGCTGCCGCCGCCCGGAAGCGACGGCCGTCAATCGAAACCGTGAAAATTTCATCCCGCCAGGATCGACCATGAAAACCGAGACCAGGATCGTCAGCGCCGGCCGCCATCCGGAAGACCATTTCGGCGCCGTCAATCCGCCTGTGTATCACGCCTCGACCATCATCCGGCGGTCTCTTGCCGAATGGCGGGACGTGCGTGGGCGCATCTTCGACGACGTGGTCTACGGCCGGTTCGGCACGCCGACCACCAAGGCGTTCGAGGAGGCGGTCGCCGCGCTTGAGGGCGCGGATCGGGCGGTCGCGGTATCGTCCGGCATGGCGGCCTGCACCGCCGCAATTCTCTCCGCGGTCAAGGGCGGCGACCATTTGCTGGTGACCGACAGCGCCTATTTTCCGGTCCGCAGGCTCGCCGAAACATTTCTCAAGCGTTTCGGCGTAGAGACGACCTACTACGACCCGGCGATCGGCGCCGGAATCGCCGATTTGATCCGGGACAACACCAGCTTGATCTGGCTGGAGGCGCCGGGCTCCCAGACCTTTGAAATGCAGGATATCCCGGCGATTACCGCCGTAGCCCGGGAACGCGGCATCAGAACCGGCATCGACAACACCTGGGCGACCCCCCTGTTCTTCAAGCCCCTGGATTTCGGCGTCGACCTTTCGGTCAATGCGGCGACCAAATACCTGGTCGGCCATTCGGACGCTATGCTGGGCGTCGTCTCCATGCGCGCCGAACTATTCGAGAAAGTCAAGATCACCGCCAATTCGATGGGCAGTTGTCCGGGTTCCGAGGAGTGTTATCTCGGCCTGCGCGGCGTGCGCACGTTGGCAGTGCGCATGAAGCAGCACGAAGCGAACGCCCTGCGGGTCGCGCAATGGTTCCAGGAAAGGCCGGAGGTGAACCGCGTGCTTTATCCGGCCCTGCCCGACGATCCGGGCCACACCCTCTGGAAACGCGATTTTTCCGGCGCGGCCGGCCTGTTCTCGGTCGTGCTGGAACCGGCCAGCGAAGCCCAGGTCGCCGCCATGGTCGACGATCTGGCGCATTTCGGCCTCGGCGCGAGCTGGGGCGGCTACGAGAGCCTGGTCCTGCCCTTCGATCCGACGCCCAATCGCACCGCTACCGCGTGGCGCGCCGCCGGCCCCTGCCTGCGCTTCCATATCGGTCTGGAACATCCCGACGACCTGATCGCCGACCTAGAGGCCGGTTTCGCCCGGCTGCGTGCGGCTGGATAGGCTCGAACCCTTGACCCGGTTCCGGCAACGGCGCCGCTCTTGTCTCCGGCCGGGATGATTCCTATGATCCGGCCATGATCGAAGCCATCGCCTTCGATACTCACCGCTTCGTCAAACGCATGACCGAGAGCGGCTTCACCGAAAAACAGGCCGAGACCTTGGCCGAAGAGCATGTTGCCCTGCTCAGCGCCAACCTCGCTACAAAAGCCGATATCGCAAAAATCGAAACCGATATCGCAAAAATCGAGGCCGGTATCGAAACCTTGCGGCGAGAGATCAAGGCCGGTATCGAGACGACCAAGGCCGACCTGCTGAAGTGGATGATCGGCGCGTTGGTCGCCCAAGGCGGGCTGATCGTCGCGCTGGTCAAACTGTTGTAGCGCCTCGGCGCAACGACGCCGCGGTTGCGCCGCCCGGCCCTTTCCCGACCAACCGGATAAACCTAAACTATCCGCGAACCGCCCCGGTTGCGCCGCGCCGCCGACCTTCCTCTCCCGGAAACGAGCCTGTCATGAACATCGCCTTGCCGCCCCGGCAGATCGCCAAGGTCCCTCAGAACGCCCATCCGCCGTTCCAGTGGGACGATCCGTTCCTGCTCGACGGCCAGCTCGGCGAGGACGAGCGGATGGTGCAGCAGACGGCGCGGCAGTACTGCCAGGAGAGACTGCAGCCGCGGGTGCTGGAGGCGTTCCGCCACGAGCGCTTCGACCGGGAGATCATGAACGAGTTCGGCGAACTCGGCCTGCTCGGCGCGACGCTGCCGGAGCGCTACGGCTGCGCCGGCATGAGCTATGTCGTCTACGGCCTGGTCGCGCGCGAGGTCGAGCGGGTCGACAGCGGCTACCGCTCGGCGATGAGTGTCCAGTCCTCCCTGGTCATGCACCCGATCCACGCCTATGGCACCGAAGAGCAGCGCATGAAATACCTGCCGAAGCTGGCGACCGGCGAATGGGTCGGCTGCTTCGGCCTGACCGAGCCGGACCACGGCTCCGATCCCGGCGCGATGAAGACCCGCGCCGTCGAGACCGCGGACGGCTGGCGCCTCACCGGCTCCAAGATGTGGATCACCAACTCGCCGATCGCCGACGTCTTCGTCGTCTGGGCAAAGACCGAGGACGGCGCGATCCGCGGCTTCGTCCTCGAAAAAGGCATGGACGGCCTGTCGGCGCCGAAGATCGAGGGCAAGTTCTCGCTGCGCGCCTCGCTGACCGGCGAGATCGTCATGGACGATGTCGAGGTGCCGCACGAAAACCTGCTGCCCAACGTCGCCGGGCTCGCCGGTCCGTTCGGCTGCCTGAACCGGGCGCGCTACGGCATCGCCTGGGGGGCGATGGGCGCGGCCGAATTCTGCTGGCACGCCGCCCGGCAGTACACACTCGACCGCAAGCAGTTCGGCCGGCCGCTCGCCGCGACCCAGCTGGTCCAGAAGAAGCTCGCCGACATGCAGACCGAAATCGCCATCGGCCTGCAGGCCGCCCTGCGCGTCGGCCGCATGTTCGACGAGGGCAGCCTGTCGCCGGAGGCGATCTCGCTGGTCAAGCGCAACAATTGCGGCAAGGCGCTGGATATCGCCCGCACCGCCCGCGATATGCACGGCGCCAACGGCATCGCCGACGAGTTCGGCGTCATCCGCCATGTCATGAACCTGGAAACCGTCAACACCTACGAAGGCACCCACGACGTCCACGCCCTGATCCTCGGCCGGGCGCAGACGGGCATCCAGGCGTTTTCATAGGCGGCGCGCCGGGATTTCTCCCGGCGATCCGACCGGGGCGATCCGACCGGGGCGATCCGACCGGGGCGGAGCGGCCGTCCCGCGCCCCCTCCCCGCCCGTCATTTCGACCGGGCACGAGCGCGTGGAAGGATCATGGCTCGGCCTCCGGAACAAGCGCCGTCCGCAGCCCCACTCTCAATTGCCACCCCGGACGGAGCGTAGCGGAGATACGGGAACCAGAGTCGCCCGACCGAACCAGTCGCCCCTTCGGCTTCGCTCAGGGTAGGCTCCGGACCCACCCTTCGTTGCCACCCCGGACGGCGCGCAGCGGCGATCCGGGGACCAGAGTCGCCC
>MPMX01000084.1 GCA_002238725.1 Rhodospirillaceae bacterium bin65 | reverse complement strand
CGCTCCAGCAGGGCGTGGCCGGACTGGCGCGCCGAGCGCTCGGCATAACCGGCCCGGCGCGCCGCCTCGGCGGCGTTGCCGCAGGCGACGAAATGGCGGCAGAACGCCTCCTGCCGGGTCGACAGCAACCCGTAACGCCCCATGACGCGGGGCTCGGGCACGGGGAAGGAAACGGGCATGGGGATTTCCTTGATGTTCGTTTTATGTTCCAAAGCGGAAATATAGGAATTATTACGGGTTTGACAAGTGTTTTTTCTTGAAATGGCGCGTACGCCTTGACCCGGCATTTTGACCGGAATGCCGGAGGGCGTAGGGGAGGGTTTCAAACCCTCCCCTACAAAGCCGGGTTTTCGCCAAGCTCTACGGCCGCTGCTCCGCGCGGGCGGCGATTTCCGCGAACCACGCGGCCAGCGCGGCGCGGTGCCCGGGCAGCCGGGCGAAAATCGCCTCCGCCACCGATTCCTTATACATGTGGCTGGTCAGATTCCGGTCTTTCGCGGCTTCCAGGCGGGCTTCGGCCGCATCCTCGTCGCCGATACCGGCCTCCCGGCAGGCCCGGATGACGGCGCCGGGCGACCCCGCCTCGACTTGCTCCATGACCGCCAGATAGCGCTGCGCCGCCTTCCAGACCGATTCGAAAGTGAATTCGAAGCGCTTGATCGCGGCGTCGCGCTCGACTTCGGTCGGCGTTTCGATCGCCAGCACCTCGCCGAACCGCGCCAAAGCCGAGTCGGCGTCGTACAGCCGTCGGGTCAGCCGCTCCACAGGATGCCTTTCCGGCGGACGGTTTCGGCAAATCCGCGGTCCGCACCGGACAGGTCCACGACATGGACGGTCCGCGGCACGGTGCTCAGTTCCAGCGTCTCGTGAAGGTCCAGGAGGAAGCCCGCCGGCAGCGGCGCGGCCGGATCGATCGCGACGTCGATGTCGCTGTAGACCCGTTCCGTCCGGTCTGCGAACGACCCGTACAGGTAAACCCGCGCCTCCCGGCCGCCGAGCGCATCCAGCACGATGGCGCGCACGGCGTCCAGCCGCGCCTGGCGTTTGCCCTCGGTGCGCTTGTCCTCGGATCGATCTGTCGCAGCAACTGTCATGGCCGGAATCTATGCCCGACGCCGCCACCCGGCAATCGGCCTATTCCGCCGCTTCGCGCATCGCTTCGGGCGCGCCGTAGCCGCCGCCGCCCGGCGTTTCAACCACGAACACGTCGCCCGGGCCGACCTGGCACTTGTCGGTGCCGGTCATGGCGACTGTGCTGCCGTCGGCGCGCTCGACCCAGTTGCGGCCCTTGGCGCCCGGCTCGCCGCCGGCCGCGCCGAAGGGCGCGTAGATGCGGCGCGACGACAGGATGGCGACCGTCATGTCCTCCAGGAAGCGCAGCCGGCGCACCGAGCCGTCGCCGCCGCGCCAGCGCCCGGCGCCGCCCGAGCCGTGGCGCAGGCGGAAATCCTCGAGCAGCACGGGGAAACGCCATTCGAGCACTTCGGGATCGGTGAGGCGCGCATTGGTCATGTGGGTCTGAACGGCGCTGGCGCCGTCATGGCCCTCCCCCGCCCCCATGCCGCCGGCGACGGTCTCGTAATACTGGTGCCGGTCGTTGCCGAAGGTGACGTTGTTCATGGTCGACTGGGCCGAACCGAGCACGCCCATGGCGCCGTAGAGCGCGTTGGTGACGATCTGAGAGGTCTCGACATTGCCGGCGACCACCGCCGCCGGATATTGCGGCTTCAGCATCGAGCCGTCCGGAATCACGATGTCGAGCGGCTTGAGAACCCCCTCGTTCATCGGGATGTCCTCGTCGACCAGGGTGCGGAAGACGTAGAGCACGGCGGCGCGGCACACCGCAGAGGGCGCGTTGAAATTGTTCGGCAGCTGGGGCGACGAGCCGGTGAAGTCGACATCCGCGGTGCGGGCCTCCCGGTGAACCCTGACAGCGACGCGGATCTCCCCGCCGGCATCGATCGGGCTCGTGAATTCGCCGTCGGAAAGCCGGTCGAGCACCCGGCGCACCTGCTCCTCGGCATTGTCCTGGACATGGCCCATATAGGCATGGACCACGTCGAGCCCGAACTGGCCGATCATGCGGCCGATCTCCTGCACGCCCTTCTCGTTGGCGGCGATCTGGGCCTTGAGGTCGGCGATATTCTGGTCCGGGTTGCGCGCCGGATAGCGCGCGCCGGTCAGCAGGGCCCGGGTCTCGGCTTCGAGGAAGCGGCCGTCCTTCACCAGCAGGGCGTTGTCGAACAGCACGCCCTCTTCCTCGACGACCTTCGAATCCGGCGGCATGGAGCCGGGCGTGATGCCGCCGATATCGGCGTGATGGCCGCGCGAGCCGACGAAGAACAGGATGTCCCGCCCGTCCCCGGCGAACACCGGCGTGATGACGGTGACGTCCGGCAGGTGGGTGCCGCCGGCATAGGGCGCGTTGAGAACGTAGACCTCGCCCGGCCGCATCGTGCCGGCGCGCCGGCGGATGATCTCGCGCACGCTCTCGCTCATGCTGCCGAGATGGACCGGCATGTGCGGCGCGTTGGCAATCAGGTCGCCGGTCGGCCCGAAGATGGCGCAGGAGAAATCCAGCCGCTCCTTGATGTTGACCGAATAGCTCGTGTTCTCCAGCACCGAGCCCATCTGCTCGGCGACCGACATGAACAGGTTGTTGAACACCTCCAGCATCACCGGATCGGCCTGCGTGCCGACGGCGAGGCCGCGGTCGAGCGCCACGACCCGCTCGAGCACCAGATGGTTGCGTTCGGTTACGCCGGCGGCCCAGCCCGATTCGACGACGGTGGTCGCGGTCGCTTCGCGGATGATCGCCGGGCCGGTAATCCGGTCGCCGGGCTGCAGCCGGTCGCGGTCGAAAATGTCGGCGTCGTGGGTTTCGCCGCCGGAAAAGATCGCCGCCCGGTCGATGGCGGCCGGTGCGGCATCGCTGCTGCGCGCAACCACGGCGTCTTCGACCCGGTCGGTCACTCCGACTGCCTCTACGGAAACGGCCTCCACCACCATCGGTTTTTCCGGAACGGTGAAGCCGTAGCGCTGGCGATGCGCGTCCTCGAACGCGGCGACCGTCTCCTCCAGCGTCCCGGCGGCGACGACGATCGCCGCGTCGGTGCCGTCGTAGCGGATGTGGGCGCGGCGGTGGACGCGGATGTTATCCGCCGGGACATCCTGTTCGGTGAGTTCCGCCACCGCCGAATCCGCGAGCCGGTCGAGCGTGGCGTTCATTGGCCCGGCGAGGCCGGCGTCCAGAATCGCCTCCACGGCGGTTTCGCGCAGCGCCCGGACATCGGCCAGCCCCATGCCGTAGGCCGACAGCACGCCGGCGAAGGGATGGATGAAGACCCGGGTGACGCCCAGCGTATCGGCGATCGGGCAGGCATGCTGGCCGGCCGCACCGCCGAAGCAGGCCAATGTGTATTCGGTGACGTCGTAGCCGCGCTGGATCGAGATTTCCTTGATCGCATTGGCCATATTCTCGACCGCGATGGTGAGGAAACCCTCGGCGACCTGCTGCGGCGTCCGCCGGTCGCCGGTGGCGCGCTCGATCTCCTGCGCCAGCCCTTCGAAATGCCGGACTACGACATCCCTGTCGAGCGGCAGGTCGCCATCCGGCCCGAACACGGCGGGAAAGTGCTCCGGCTGGATCTTGCCCAGCATGACGTTGGCGTCGGTCACGGTCAGCGACCCGCCGCGCCGGTAGCAGGCCGGCCCGGGATTGGCCCCGGCGCTGTCCGGCCCGACGCGGTATTTCGCGCCGTCGAAATGCAGGATCGAGCCGCCGCCGGCCGCCACGGTGTGGATTTGCATCATCGGCGCGCGCATGCGCACGCCGGCGACCAGCGTTTCGAAGGCGCGCTCGTATTCGCCGGCATAGTGGGACACGTCGGTCGAGGTGCCGCCCATGTCGAAACCGATCAGCTTGTCGAAACCGGCCATCTCCGCCGTTCGCACCGCGCCGACGATACCGCCGGCCGGGCCGGACAGGATCGAATCCTTGCCCTGAAAGCGGCGCGCGTCGGTGAGGCCGCCGTTCGACTGCATGAACATCAGCGCGGTATCGCCGATCTCCGCCGCGACCCGGTCGACATAGCGGCGCAGAATCGGCGACAGGTAGGCGTCGACCACCGTGGTGTCGCCGCGGCCGACCAGCTTCATCAGCGGGCTGACCTCGTGGCTGACCGAGACCTGGGCGAAGCCGATCTCCCGGCACAGGGCGGCCACCGCCTTCTCATGGGCGGCGTAGCGGTAGCCGTGCATGAAGGCGATGGCCACGGAGCGGTAGCCGGCCTCGAAGGCTGCGCGGATGTCGGCCTCGGCGCCGGCGAGGTCGAGCGGCGTCTCGACCGTGCCGTCGGCCATCACCCGCTCGTCGACCTCGACGACCCGGCTGTAGAGCAACTCCGGCAGCACGACATTGCGCGCGAACAGGCGCGGGCGGACCTGGTAGGCGATGCGCAGGGCGTCGGCGAAGCCTTTGGTGACGACCAGAAGGGTGCGCTCGCCCTTGCGTTCGAGCAGAGCGTTGGTCGCGACGGTCGTGCCCATCTTGACGGAGTCGATCCGCCCGGCGGGGATCGGCGCGTCGGGCGCGAGCTTGAGCACGTCGCGGATGCCCTGGATCGCGGCGTCGGGATAGCGCTCCGGATTCTCCGACAGCAGCTTGTGGGTCGCCAGCCGCCCGTCCGGCGCCTTGGCCACGACGTCGGTAAAGGTGCCGCCCCGGTCGATCCAGAATTGCCAGCCGTTCATGGTTCCGTTCGCTCGACAGTCTCCGCGATATAGAAGGCATGGATCGCCGCTTCGCAAGGCGGCCGAGTGACCGCCTTCGAGACGGCCATTTCGAGACGCAGCGCTGCGCACGGCTCCTCAAATGGCCTCCTCAGGATGAAGGGTTGCGTTCTTTATGTTATTTGCAGCTTCATCCTGAGGAGGGGCTGAGGAGCGATCCGCAAGGATCGCGTCTCGAAGCCCCGTCTCCAAGGACGAAACCCCGTCTCGCCAACAGCAGGTGCCGCGCCATGCGCCGGATCGAATCGCCCCTCGTCCATCCCTTCGCCGGCTTCGACATCCCGGCGCTGGTCGCCGCCCGGTCGGCCAGCCATCCGGACAAGCCGTTCCTGGTGTGGGAACCGTTCGTCGGGCCGCGCGCGGCCTGGAGCTTCGCCGAATTCGCCCATGAGGTCGACCGCGTGGCGGCCGGCCTGGCGGCGCGGGACATAACGGCCGGCGACAGCGTTCTGGTCCATCTCGACAACTGCCCGGAAATCCTGTTTGCCTGGTTCGCCTGCGCCAAGATCGGCGCGATCTGCGTGACGACCAACGCCCGCTCGGCAGCCGACGAGATGACCTGGTTCGCAGACCATTCCGGCGCCGTCGCGGCGATCACCCAGCCGAAATTCGCCGCCATGATCGGCGGCGCCTGCAAAGACCTGCGCTGGGTCGCCGTCACCGATACCGACAACGGCGAGGCGCCCACGCCGGGCAGCGCGCCGGGCAGCGGGCCGAGCGGCGACAGCTTCGCCAGGCTGGCAGGCGACCCGGCCGATGCGCCGTCCCGGCCGGCCGACCCGATGGCGCCGCTCTCGGTCCAGTTCACCTCGGGCACGACCTCGCGGCCCAAGGCAGTGCTCTGGCTGCACGGCAACGGCCTGTGGGGCGCCAAGATGAACGCCCTGCACGAAGACCTGCGCGAGACCGACTGCCACCTGACCTATCTGCCGATTTTCCACACCAACGCCCAGGCCTATTCCGTGCTCGCCTCGCTGTGGGCCGGTGCGACCTGCGTGGTCCAGCCGCGCTTCTCGGCGCGCCGCTTCTGGGACGTGGCGATCCGCAACGGCTGCACCTGGACCAGCATGGTGCCCTTCATGAACCGGGCGCTGATGGACCATGACGTGCCGGAGCGCCATCCGTTCCGCCTGATGGGCAACGGCATCTGCAGCCCGCCGACCGACGAGATTTTCGGCGTCAAGACGATCGGATGGTGGGGCATGACCGAGACCATCACCCAGGGCTTCGTCGGCGACGTCCATCTGCCGAACCGGCCGCTCTCCATCGGCAAGCCCTCGGTCGAGTACGATATCCGGATTCTCGACGCGGCCGGCGATCCGGTCGGCCCGGACGAGACCGGCGACCTGTTCATCCGCGGCGTGCGCGGGCTTTCCATGTTCGCCGAATATCGGGGCAACGAGAAAGCGACCGCAGAAGCGTTCGACGAGGAAGGCTTCTTCACCACCGGCGACAAGATCGCGGTCCACAGCGACGGCTTCTGCAGCTTCGCCGACCGGGCCAAGGACATGCTCAAGGTCGGCGGAGAGAATGTCGCCGCCTCGGAGGTCGAGCGCGTGATCGCCGAACAGCCGCTCGCCCGCGAGGTCGCCGTTGTCGCGAAGAAGCATCCGATGCTGGACGAGGTGCCGGTCGCCTACATCCTGGTCGACGGCGGGGCCGCCAACGCGCCGCCGGACTACGGCGAGCGGATCATCGCCGCCTGCCGGCAGTCTCTGGCCGATTTCAAGGTGCCGACGGAAGTCCGCCTGGTCGACGATTTCCCCCGCTCGACCATCGAGAAGATCGCCAAGAACGTCCTGCGCGCGGAACTGGACGCCGACCAGGCCGGTAACGGCGATGGCTGACGGCCCGCCGCCGCGCGGGGCCGGGACGGCGAGCGGCCCGCCGGGCGCCGGGTCCATCGACGAGGCGGCGATCCGCGCCCATCGCGCGGAGCGCATCCGCCGGGAGCTGCACCGCCGGGACCGCGAAGCGGTATTGACGGTCGATCCGGTCAACCTGCGCTACGCCACCGGCACGCGGAACATGCAGGTCTGGACGATGCATAATATCGTCCGGTATGCGCTGGTTTTCGCCCACGGCCCGACAGTGCTGTTCGAGCTGGCGACCGGCCGGCATCTGAGCGCCGGGCTGGAGAGCATAAGCGACGTCCGGCCATCGATCCCCTTCGATTACATGCTGGTCGGCGGCACTGCCGAAGCGATGGCGCGGCGCTGGGCGGCGCAGATTCGCGGGACGCTGAAGGAACAGGGCTGCGCGGCGGACATCCTGGCGATCGACCGGGCGGACACGTTGATGGTCTGGGCGCTCGGGGAACAGGGCACCCGCGCCGTCGACGGAAAGGCGATCCTGGAACATGCGCGCGCCATCAAGTCGGCCGACGAAATCGCCGCGTTCCGGCTGTCGCTCGCCACTTGCGAAGCAAGCGTCCGCTCGCTGCACGGCTTCGCAGTCCCCGGCACGCGGGAGTCCGAGGCCTTCGGCCATCTGGTCGGCGAGAGCCTGGCCCGCGGCGGCGAATTTCCCGAGACCCGGTTGCTCACCGCCGGCCCGCGCACCATCCGTGGTTCCAGGAATCGTCCGACCGCGTCATGCAGGCGGGCGAACTTCTCTCCCTCGATACCGACCTGATCGGCCCGATGGGCTTCTACAACGACATCTCGCGCAGCTGGGTGGTCGACGGTGGCCGACCGACCCCGGCGCAGGCCACCCTGCTCGACCTTTCGCAGGCCCAGATCGAGCACAATATCGACCTGCTGCGCCCGGGCGTATCCTTTGTCGATTACGCCTCCCGGGCCTTCCGCCTGCCCGACGCCTATCTCGCGAACCGCTACGCCGACCTGGTCCACGGCTGCGGCCTGGGAGTCGAATACCCGTTCGTACTCTATCCGGAAGACGCCGACGACGGCATGTATGACGGCCATTTCGAAGCGAACACCATCGTCTGCGTCGAAAGCTATGTCGGCGCGTCCGGCGGGCCCGACGGCGTGAAGCTGGAACAGCCGGTGCTGATTGCGGAAAACGGGCCCGAAGTGCTGAGCGCGCTGCCGCTGGATGCCACGGATTTCTGAGTCGAGCGAGGGGCAGCGGCGCCGGCGCAGCAGCGGACGCCCCGTCCTCAAAGGGGATACCTCAGCGAAGAGTTTTCAGTCGGATCCGACAGGTAGAGCGACGCGTCCCCCCTCCCTTTGGATTCCTCTGCGAAATTCCCGGGGAAGGTTTTGTCGGGAGCGGATCGGGTATTTTCCGGCAGCTTTGGGTATCGATCAGGGTGTTCGATCCAGCGCTGCCGGGCCGTGCGTCGGCGTATTTTGC